>NZ_JAWIRU010000004.1:30485-156912 GCF_036320025.1 Stenotrophomonas sp. SMYL86 | reverse complement strand
CCCCCCCGCGGCGGCCGCGCCGCGCCCGGCGGCCGCGGGGCGCCCCGCCCGCCCCCGCCACTACCAGACGCGGGTCATGCGCCACGACCAACGGTCGTGGCCTACCGGTCCGGTGGGTATCGATGCCCACGTGCCTGGTGGGTATCGACGCCCCCCGTGCCTGGTGGGTATCGACCGTTGGTCGATACGCCCTACAACCACTTCGCGCGCTTGAACAACCGGTACAGCCCCACGCACACACCGCCCACGCCCACGATCATCAGCGGGTACGACCACGGCTCGCTCAGCTCAGGCATGTGGCTGAAGTTCATGCCGTACCAGCTGGTGATCAGTGTCGGCGCCGCCAGCAGCGCGGCCCATGCACCCAGCCGCTTGACCGTCTCGCCCTGCGCCAGCGTCACCAGCGACAGGTTCACGCTCAGCGCGGTGCCGAGCATCTCGCGCAGCGTGTCGATCACATCGCTGATGCGTACCGCGTGGTCGTGGACGTCGCGGATGTACAGCTTCACTTCGTCGGGGATCAGCTCGCCCTGGTAGCGGCGCAGCTGCGCCAGCACATCCTGCAGCGGCGCCACCGCCATCCGCATCTTGTTCAGCTCGCGCTTGAGCTCGTACAGCCGCACCACCGTGCTGCGCTTGTAGGTGTCGGCGAAGATGTCCTTCTCCAGCAGCTCCAGGGTGTCGCGGAAGCGGTGCACGATAGGCAGGTAGTTGTCGACCACGAAGTCGGTCACCGCGTACAGGCAGTACGACGGGCCCATCTTCAGCAGCTGCGGCTCGCGTTCCACCCTCGCACGCACCGGGGCATAGGACAGCGACGCGCCATGGCGTACCGTCACCAGGAAGCGCGGGCCGAGGAAGGCATGGGTTTCGCCGTACTGGATGCGCTCGTCGACCATCTGCGCGGTGGTCACCACCACGAACATCGAATTGCCGTAGGTCTCGACCTTGGGCCGCTGGTGCGCGTTGCGCGCATCCTCGATGGCCAGGTCGTGCAGGCAGAACTCTTCCTGCAGTTTCAACAGCACATCGTCGTTGGGGTCGTACAGGCCGACCCAGACGAAGCCGTTGCCACTGGCAATGACATCGCTGATGGCATCCAGGGTGATGTCGTGGCGTTTGCCCTCGTCATCGTAGTGGACGCAGTTGATGACGCAGGCGGGGTTGGCCGAGGCGGGCGCGGCAGCAGAGGCGGGCAATGACATGCCCGCCATCGTGCGTCAGTGCTGTGTTTTGGACAAGTGAGGAGTACGCCCCAGCACCCATGCCAGCGCGACGTGGACGGGCAGCAGCAGCACGATCCACTGCACGTTGTACTGTGCCTGCAGGCTCAGCCAGTGCAGTACCAGCGCGGCCACCGCCTGTACCGCCAGCAGCCACAGCACGATCCTGAACATGCGGCCCGGCACGCGACGACGCAGCAGGGCGATTGCACCCGGCAACAGCAGCACGGCCAGCGGCGAAAGCAACAGCAGGTTGCGATTGGCCCACGCGGCGTAGTGGATGCTGAAGTCCCACAGGAACACCAGCACGCCACCAAACAGGGCGCACAGCAGCCAGAACGGCAGGGCCATTCCGGCCAGCAGGCGCGGGCGGTTGCGCAGCGCCAGCACGCCGCCGGCCACGATCAGCCCGAGCAGCAGCCATGGCCACCAGCGGCGCGCGAATTCCTTCGGCTCCGCATCGATACGATGCGGCAGCAGTTCCTGTTCGGACTGCACCAGCGGACGGCCATCGCTGTTGCGTGCCTGGCGCAGCGCATCGGCCAGGCGCATCGGCACGAAGGCTTCCTGCCAGCGCGACAGCGGCTGGTCGGCAAATGGCCCAAGGCCGACATCGAAGCCCAGCCACATCCACGGTGCCGGCGACGCCAGGCGGACCGATTCACTGCGGTAGGTGTTGCCGCGCGAGCGCCCCGACAGCTGTGACTGCAGGCCGCCGCCCAGTGCCTTGTCCACCGTGTCGCGCACCATCGTGGCGCAGTTGGCGGTGTAGTAATCGTAGTGGTAGCGCGCGTTTTCCGGCTTGGCCCGCTCGGCCAGGTCGGCGGCCAGCGCACGCGCCTGGTCCGGGCGCAGGTCCAGCCACTGCACGCTGGCGCCACGGCCGGTCTCGTCGTAGTACGACAGGTCCTGCTGCAACGGCAGCGCCACCAGGTAATACATCATGTCGCCGCGTGCGAAGCGGCTGATGAAATCGTCCTCGGACGGATCGAAGTAGCCGAAGTTGTACGAGGTTGCCTCGCCGCTGACCGGATCGACCACGACGATGGCGTCGTGGCCGAAGCGTTCGAAGAACACGGTGCCCGGCTGCATGGTCACCACGCCGATGCGCGGGGCAGGGACTTCAGCGTTGGTTGCAGGTACGGCAGGTGTGGCTGCCACCGGTTGCGCGAAGGCGGCCAGCGGCAGGGCCATGGCCAGCACGCACAGTGCCAGCCACACCATGAGGATCAGGCCGCGGCGCTTCAAGCGTCGTCCTGCGCGTCCGGCGGCAGCACGGTCACGTGGAAGGCCTGTACCCGGCGCGCATCGGCGCGGGCCACGCGGAACATGAAGCGATCCAGCGCCAGCTCGTCACCGACTTCCGGCAGATGGCCCACGGCCTCGGTGACCAGGCCGCCGATGGTGTCGTAGTCCTCGTCGGAGAACGTCGCGCCGAAGCGCTCGTTGAAGTCGCCGATCGGGGTCAGCGCGTCGACCACGTACTGGCCGTCGGACTGGATGGCGATCTGCGCCGAGGGATCTTCAGCCTCGTCATGCTCATCGTCGATCTCGCCGACGATCTGTTCCAGCACGTCCTCGATGGTGACCAGGCCGGCGACACCGCCGTACTCGTCCACCACGATGGCCATGTGGTTGCGCGACAGGCGGAATTCCTTCAGCAGCACGTTGAGCTTCTTCGCTTCCGGGATCAGCACCGCCGGGCGCAGCAGCTCGCGCACGTTGGCCGGGCCGTTGTCGGCAACCACGCCGCGCAGCAGGTCCTTGGCCAGCAGGATGCCAAGGATGTCGTCCTTGTTCTCACCGTGCACCGGGAAGCGCGAATGGCCGGATTCGACCACCTGCTTCATCAGTTCCAGGAAGGGCGCTTCAACCGGCAGCGAGACCATCTGCGAGCGCGAAATCATCACGTCGCCCACGGTCAGCTCGGCCACCGAAATGGCGCCTTCCATCATCTTCAGGGTATCGGCGGCGATCAGACCCTCTTCCTGCGCGGTGTGCAGGACAGCGACCAGCTCGTCGCGGGTATGGGGTTCGCCGGAGAAGGCGGAGGTCAGGCGTTCAAGCCAGCCGCGCTTCTTTTCACTGTGCTCCGCAGGGGAGCTACTACTGTCGTCTTCTGACATCTCTGGAAAAAAGGCACCCGGCAGGCCGGGCGTTGACCCAAGTCTAGCAGGATGTGACGGCCTGTCAGTGACTGCCGGTGGCCGGGGTTGGGGCGGCCGGGGCCGGCTCCTCCTCGGGCAGGTCCAGGCTGTAGGTGCAACCGGCCAGGGTCTTGCCGGGGTGGGAGGCCACGGTGGAGACGCTGAGGATGATCGACTCGATCTGGGCCTCGCCGGTCTTCGGGTCGGTCACGTCGCGGCTGACCAGTTCGCGGCCGGCCATGAACTTGCCGTCCTGGTCGTAGCCGGTCTCCAATTCCAGCCGTTTGGCCAGCGGGCGTGGGTCGGCCTGGTCGAGCACCGCCATGATGCTGGTGCCGGCCACCGCCACCCGCTCGGTCTGTTGGCCGAAGACGGTGATCGGGCCGGCCAGCCGGAACTCGCTCATGAACTGGTTGCCCTGCGGCAGCGGCTGCAGGCCCTGGGCCACGGCCTTCAGCGGATCGGCCAGCAGCGGCGCCAGCGCGGCCTGCTCGGCCACGCCCTGGCGGCATTCGATCAGGGCCGGCAGGTCCAGGCTGGTGGCGAAGGCGGCGGGAGCGGCGAGGGCACAGAGCAGGGGCAGGCAGCAGCGCAGTGACACGGTCGATTTCCGCAGGCGAAGGGCCGCCATCATAGCCCCGGCGAGCGCCGGAACAGCCCGGTGAGAAGGCGCAGGAAACCGGTCATCGCCCGTCGCACGACCATCAGTGAGAGGGTCAGCACGACCGCAAGCATGGCGACCTGCATCGATTGCCCCGCGATGCGCGCCACCGCCGGCCACAGGCCCGGGCTGGTCAGCCAGGGCATCAGTTCCGCTGCCGCGGTCCTGGCCACTTTCATGTAGATCACAGCCAGCACGAACAGCACCAGCAGCGAGGTACGGCTGGCGTGGAAGAACGGGAGTGAGTTCACGGGGCGGCCCAGGCGGCGGTGCACGATCATCCGCCACAGGAGCGGAAGGGTCAGTGCACCCACCAGCGTCAGCACCATCGACGTTTCAAGCAGACCGGGGAGATGGGCCGGTTCCAACCGTCCGCTGAGGTGCGGGCCGATCATGCCGATCGCCAGCCCGGCCAGCAGGCACACGGGCGAGAGCAGGGCCAGGCTGCGCAGCAGCCAGTGCCTGCCGCTGGGTTCGCGGGCACTGATGCGGCGCACGGCATACGCGCCCAGCACCAGCAGCATGGCGAACAAGGTGGCGCCGATCACAAACATCATTGAGCTGTTTCCCGAGGTCATCCTTGTTCCTCTCGTGTTCCTGGCGACGGGCTGTGGCCCGCTCAGCGCTCGCCCGCGTATGGATCGTCGATGCCCAGCTCGGCCAGGATTTCCCGCTCCAGCTGCTCCATCGCCTCGGCTTCCTTGTCGTCCTCGTGGTCCCAGCCGAGCAGGTGCAGCACGCCGTGCACGGTCAGATGCGCGTAATGGGCATTGAGCGCCTTGCCCTGTTCGTCGGCCTCCCGTGCCACGACCGGAGCACAGATCACCAGGTCACCCAGCAGCGGGAATTTTACGCCCTTGGGCAGGCCTTCGGGCACTTCGGCCGGGAAGCTGAGCACGTTGGTGGCGTAGTCCTTGCCGCGGTAATGGCGGTTCAGCGACTGTCCTTCCTTGGCATCGACCACGCGGATGGCCAGATCGGCCTCGCGGATGCGGCCCTTCAACGCGGCGGCCACCCACTTGCGGAAGCTCACTGCCGCCGGCAGGCCGGCGCGCGGCAGGGCATAGCTGACGGCGACGTCCAATCGCACGGGACCACGGGTCATGGAGTTGCTCCAGGTTGGATCTGATGCAGGTCGCGGCGGTCGTACGCGCTCACGATGCGCGCGACCAGCGGGTGGCGGACCACGTCACGGGATTCGAAGAAGGTGAAGCTGACGCCCTCGACCTCACGCAGCACGTCGATGGCGTCGCGCAGGCCGGACTTCACGTGCTTGGGCAGGTCGGTCTGGGTCAGGTCACCGGTGACCACCGCAGTGGAGCCGTAGCCCAGGCGGGTCAGGAACATCTTCATCTGCTCGATGGTGGTGTTCTGTGCTTCGTCCAGGATCACGAACGCATCGTTGAGCGTGCGGCCGCGCATGTAGGCCAGCGGCGCGATCTCGATGACGTTCTTCTCCAGAAGCTTGACCACCTTTTCCACGCCCATCATCTCGTACAGGGCGTCGTACAGCGGTCGCAGGTAGGGATCGACCTTCTGGCTCAGGTCGCCGGGCAGGAAGCCCAGCTTCTCGCCGGCCTCCACCGCCGGGCGCACCAGGATCAGGCGCTGCACCCGCGATTCGTTCAGGGCTTCGACCGCGCTGGCTACGGCCAGGAAGGTCTTGCCGGTACCGGCCGGGCCGATGCCGAAGTTGATGTCGTGGGTGGCGATCTGGTGCAGGTAGCGGCCCTGGTTGGCGCCGCGGCCGCGCACCGTGCCGCGCTTGACCTTGATCGCCACGTCCTGTGCTTCGTAGGAGCGCTCGGCGATCTGCTCGACATTGGCCTGCGCCAGGCGCAGGTGGATGGCGTGGTTGTCGAAGGTCGTTTCGCCGGCTTCGGCGTACAGCGCTTCAACCAGCTTCTGCGCCTCGACGATGGCTTCGTTGGGGCCGCTGATGCGGAACACGAAGCCACGATTTGCGATCTCCACGCCGAGCTTCAGCTCGATCTGGCGCAGGTGCCCGTCGAAGGGGCCGCACAGGTTGGCCAGTCGCTCGTTGTCTTCCGGCGACAGGGTGAAGTCTCGATGATCGATGCTTTTCATTGCTTGGGGTGGGGCGGACGCCTTCCACCGCAGTGTATTCAGGGAGGACAAGGGTAGCGCGCGTGCGGGGCACACGGCCAGCAGACGGTCGATACAGCGTTTTCCACACCCGGTGTGGACGGGGCACGCGGAAACCTGTGGATAGACCTTCGCAATGCTTGTGCCACAAGGCCCATGAGGTCCTGGTGAAAAAAGCGTCATGGTCGCCGGTCGCTACGGCAGCACTGCCACGGGTGGCCTGCGCGGGGGGCATTCATCGTGATGGCAGTGCAGGTTTCGTTGCCGGGCGAGCAACAGCGCCGGGTCCTGCCGGATTTCCACAACGGTTGTGGAATGATGCCGAATCAACCTGTGGATAGGTGGTGCGGAGCCTTGCAGCAAAAGGCTTGCCCACGCGTGGTGAAAAAACCGTCAGGGCTGATTGGAATCATTGAGGGTGCACGGGGCACATGGCACCGTGTCGCCGTCGCAGGAGGGGATGGCATGGGCATCGGCAACGGGATGCGTGGAATCGGACTGGCGGGCATGGGCCTGCTGGTGGGGTGTGGGCAGTCAACGCCGACTGCGCTGGGCACGCTGGAGTGGGACCGGATCACGGTGCCGGCACCGGCGGCCGAAGTGATCGCCACGGTGGAGGTGCGCGAGGGCCAGCAGGTCAAGGCCGGGACCGTGCTGATGCAGCTGGACCCGGCGCGGGGAGACGCGCAGTTCGCCGCAGCGCAGGCTGATACGGCGCGTGCGCAGGCGCAGCTGGAAGAACTGCAGATCGGCCCACGCCAGGAGCAGATCGCTCAGGCCCAGGCACAACTGGCCGCGTTGCGCGCACAGGCTGCCGAAGCAAGTGCCTATTACCGACGGGTCCAGCCGTTGGCACAGCAGCGCTTGATTGCCGCCGCTGAACTGGATCGAGCACGCGCCGCCGCCGGCAATGCCGAAGCCAGCGTGCGTGCTGCCGAGCAGGCCTGGCTGGAGCGGGTGCACGGCAGCCGTGTGCAGGATATCGCCCAGGGCCAGGCGGCCGCCGATGCCGCACGGGCACAGCAGGTGGTACAGAGCGTGAACCTGCAGAAGCTGCAGTTGCGTGCACCGCGCGACGGGGTAGTCGATGCATTGCCCTACCGGCAGGGTGACCAGGCACCGATCGGTGCGCCGCTGGCAGTGATGCTGGTCGGCGAGCGCCCCTATGCGCGCGTCTACCTGCCGCAACCGCTGCGTCTGCAGGTCAAGGTCGGGCAGGCCGCGCAGATACAGCTGGAAGGCGGCAACACCGTGCTGAAGGGGCATGTACGTGCGATCCGTAGCGAACCATCGTTCACGCCGTACTACGCACTGACCGGCGATGACGTCGAACGGCTGAGCTATCTGGCCGAGATTGAAGTGGACGGGAACAGCGACATGCAGAAACTGCCAGCGGGTCTTCCGGTACAGGTGCGCTTCTGAACACCGGTGCGGACATCGCGGTGCATGCGCAGGGCCTGACCCGCCGCTTCGGCGAGCTGCTGGCCGTGGACAACGTCGACCTGACCGTACCGCGCGGACAGGTATACGGTTTTCTGGGCCCGAACGGGTCTGGCAAGTCGACCACCATCCGCATGCTGTGCGGCCTGCTGGAACCCAGCGCAGGGCAGATCGAGGTGCTGGGGTTGGCGGTTCCCGAGCAGGCCGAAGCGCTGCGCCGACGCATCGGCTACATGACCCAGCGCTTCTCGTTGTACGAAGATCTGTCGGTGCGCGAGAACCTGGAGTTCCTCGCCGCCATCCAGGACCTGCCGCGCGCACAGGCCCGGCAGCGGGTCGACGAACTGCTGCAGCAATACCGGCTGCAGGACCGCCAGCCACAACTGGCTGGCACGCTCAGTGGTGGCCAGAAGCAGCGCCTGGCCCTGGCCGGTGCCGTGGTGCATTCGCCCGAACTGCTGTTCCTGGACGAGCCGACCAGTGCGGTCGATCCGGAATCGCGCCGCGATTTCTGGGAAGCCCTGTTCGAGCTGGCCGATGCCGGTACGACGGTGCTGGTGTCGACCCACTACATGGACGAGGCCGAGCGTTGCCACCGCCTGGCGATCCTTGATCGCGGCGCGCTGGTGGCCGACGGCACGCCGGCCGAACTGTGTGCACGGCTGCAAGGGCGCACGCTGCAGGTCACATCCTCGCAGCCGCGCCAGGCCAGCCGCGCGCTGGCCGAACTGCCCGGCGTGCTGAGCGTGGCGCAGATCGGCACGCAGCTGCGCGTGCTGTGCAGTGAAGACGCGGCCGACATGGCCACGTTGCAGCGCGCCTTGGCCGGTGCCGATCCGCAGGCCAGCATTGAGCCGGTGGCGCCGAACCTGGAAGACGTCTTCGTGGCCGCCACCCGCGGCCGTGGCCGGGAGCCGGCGGCATGAACCTGCGCCGCCTGTGGGCGATCATGCTCAAGGAGCTGCGGCAGCTGCGCCGCGACCGCATTACGCTGGCGATGATCGTCGGCATTCCGGTGATGCAGCTGCTGCTGTTCGGCTACGCGATCAATCTCAACCTGCGTCATCTCAACGCCGGTGTCGCCGACCAGGCCAACAGTGCGGCGTCACGCGCGCTGGTGCAGGACATGGTTGCCACCGGCGTGATCACGCCGCGCAGCGAAGCCTATACGCCCGATCAGCTGATGCAGGCGCTGCGCCGTGGCGAAATCAGTGTCGGTATCGTGGTGCCGGCCGACTTTGAGCGTCGTCGCTTCGATGGACGCGAAGCGGTACAGGTGCTGGTCGACGGCAGCGACACCGTGGTGCAGAGCGCAGCGATCCAGCTGGCACAGGTGCCGCTGGATACGCGTCCGACCAGCAACACGCGGCCGCTGCGCGAAGGCAGCATCGCTGGTGGTCCGATCAGCGTGACCAGCTTCTACAACCCGCAGCGGCGTTCGGCGGTGAACATCGTGCCGGGCCTGATCGGGGTGATCCTGACCATGACCCTGGTGATGTTCACGGCCGTAGCGGTGGTGCGCGAACGCGAGCGCGGCAACATGGAACTGCTGATCGCCACACCGGTGTCGCGCAGCGAACTGATGGTCGGCAAGGTGCTGCCCTATGCGGCTATCGGTCTGCTGCAGACCACGCTGGTATTGGTGCTGGGCACCTGGCTGTTCCAGGTGCCGATCCGCGGCAGCCTGCTGGACATCTATCTGG
Organism: Stenotrophomonas sp. SMYL86; assembly: GCF_036320025.1. Taxonomy (NCBI): domain Bacteria; kingdom Pseudomonadati; phylum Pseudomonadota; class Gammaproteobacteria; order Lysobacterales; family Lysobacteraceae; genus Stenotrophomonas; species Stenotrophomonas sp. SMYL86. The sequence continues at coordinate 147,632 of NZ_JAWIRU010000004.1, read as the reverse complement.
CCGCGGTGCTGCTGGTGCTGGCCAACCTGGCGCTGGGCCTGCTGATCTCCACGCGCGCGCGCTCGCAGTTCCAGGCGATGCAGATGACGCTGTTCCTGTTCCTGCCGTCGATCCTGTTGTCGGGCTTCATGTTCCCGTTCGCCGGCATGCCACGGCCGGTGCAGTGGCTGGCCGAAGTGCTGCCGCTGACCCACTTCCTGCGCCTGGTGCGCGGCATCATGCTGCGCGGCGCCTCGCTGTGGGAGCTGTGGCACGATGCGCTGGCGTTGCTGGCCTTCATCGTGGTGATGATGACGCTGGCGATCCTGCGTTTCCGCAAGCGCCTGGATTAGGGAATGCCGACCAACGGTCGGCATCCACAACTACCGCGGTGGGTGCCGACCGTTGGTCGGCAAACCTTATTCCGCCACCACGCGCGCGCGCAGCGAATTGGTCAGCGCTTCGGTGATCACCACGTCCACGAACTGGCCGATCAATCGTGCCGGCGCCGGGAAGTTCACCGAACGCATGTTCTCGGTCTTGCCGGTCAGCTCGTTCGGGTTCTTGCGCGAAGGGCCTTCCACCAGCACGGTCTGCACGGTACCGACCATCTTTTCGGAAATGCCGGCAGCGTGCGCATTGATGCGTTCCTGCAGGCGCGACAGGCGCGCGTGCTTCTCGGCATCGCTGATCGTGTCCTCCAGATCCGCAGCCGGTGTACCCGGGCGACGCGAATAGATGAAGGAGAAGCTGTGGTCGAAGCCGATGTCCTCGATCAGCTTCATGGTCTTCTCGAAGTCGGCATCGGTCTCGCCGGGGAAACCGACGATGAAGTCCGAGCTGATCGAGATGTCCGGGCGCACCGCGCGCAGCTTGCGGATCTTCGACTTGAATTCCAGTGCGGTGTAGCCACGCTTCATCGCCGACAGCACGCGGTCGCTGCCTGCTTGTACCGGCAGGTGCAGGAAGCTGGCCAGCTGCGGCACGTCGCGGAACGCGTCGATCAGCGAATCGCTGAACTCCAGCGGATGCGAGGTGGTGAAGCGGATGCGGCCGACGCCATCGATCTCGGCGATGGTGCGGATCAGCAGGCCGAGGTCGGCGAACTCGCCGTCCCCATAGGGCCCACGGTAGGCGTTGACGTTCTGGCCGAGCAGGTTGATCTCACGCACGCCCTGTGCAGCCAGCTGCGCCACCTCCACCACCACGTCCTCGAACGGGCGGCTGACTTCGGTACCGCGGGTGTAGGGCACCACGCAGAACGAGCAGTACTTGGAACAGCCTTCCATGATCGAGACGAAGGCCGAAGCGCCTTCGGCGCGCGGTTCCGGCAGGCGGTCGAACTTCTCGATCTCGGGGAAGCTGATGTCCACCTGCGGGCGCTTCTGCTCGCGCCGTGCGCGGATCAGTTCCGGCAGGCGGTGCAGGGTCTGCGGGCCGAACACCAGGTCGACGAACGGCGCGCGCTTGATGATTGCCTCGCCTTCCTGCGAAGCGACGCAGCCGCCCACGCCGATGATGACCTCGCGGCCCTTGTTCTTCAGTCCCTTCCACACGCCCAGCTGGCTGAACACCTTCTCCTGCGCCTTCTCGCGGATGGAGCAGGTATTGACCAGGATGACGTCGGCGTCGTCCGGGCTGTCGGTCAGTTCCAGCCCATCGCTGGCGGCAAGCACGTCGGCCATCTTGGCCGAGTCGTACTCGTTCATCTGGCAACCGTGGGTCTTGATGTACAGCTTGCCTTTCACCTGGTCGGGCTTGCGCGGACCGGCGGGCAGGGCAACGAGCGGGGTACCGCCCGGCGTGGCGGGCGGAAAGACGTCTGGCGTCCCGGTCATGGCGCTTAATCCATTCGGGTGGCGGGAAAGCCGGCAATTCTACCTACATCCCGGCGCGTACGCCGGCCCGGTAGAGCCAGGCGATGCCTGGCTGCTTTCCGTCCCGCAGGCACGGCGGGCTGGTCATCCACGCATGGCGTGGATCTACTGGAATTCCGGGTCCGCCCCCCCGGTAGCGCCCGGCCGCGCCCGTCGGCATGCCTCAGGCCGCTGCCAGCTCCGCATCGATCTGCCGCGAACGGTCGAAAGCGGTCATCGCACTCATCCGTGCAATGTAATCAGCCGTGGCCGGCGCCGGCTGCACCAGGCCGAAGGCGGTGGTCCAGGCCAGCGCATTGCCCCACAGCACGTCGGCGGCGCTCATCGTCTCGCCGAGCAGGTACGGCCCCTGTGCCAGCTGGGCTTCGATCACCTGCAGCACCGTCTCTGCGTCGTTGTAGGGCGACATCAGGCGCGGCGGCGGCTCGCGGTGCATTGCCTTATCGATCATCGCCGGCTCGAAACAGGCGCCGTAGAAGGCCATCCAGCGCAGGTAGGGGCCGCGCAGGGCGTCGCCGATCGGCGGGGCCAGCCCGGCTTCCGGGTACAGGTCGGCCAGGTACAGGTAGATCGCCACCTGTTCGGTCACCAGTGCGCCGTTGTGGACGATGGCCGGCACCTTGCCCATCGGGTTGATGGCCAGGTAGGCCGGGGCCAGGTTGGCGCCGGCCTTCAGATCCAGCACCTGCATGCGGTAGTCGGCACCCAGCGCTTCGAGCAGGGCCACGGCGCCGCTCGAGCGTGAACGGGCGGCGTGGTACAGGGTGATCTGGCGGGATGTCATGGCATTGCTCCTTGCGGTGGGTGGTGAACTGGAGCTCATCCTGGGGCACTATTGCGGACGAATTCTGTCCTCGATCCTTCATGCGCCATACCGCCCATCGACTGTTGCGCCTGATCGCCCTGCTGCAGGCCCGTCGCCAGTGGTCCGGGGCCGAGTTGGCCGAGCGCATGGGCGTGGACCGGCGCAGCATCCGTCGTGACATCGAGCGCCTGCGCGAACTGGGCTATCCGGTGCAGGCCTCATCCGGGGTTGGCGGCGGCTACCAGCTGGGGGCAGGGGCACCCGTACTTCCCATGCTGTTGGATGAGGAAGAGGCGACCACCCTGGCCATCGCCCTGCGCGCGGCCTCGGCCACCGTCGCCGGCATTGACGACACCGCGCGTGGCCTGCTGTCCAAGCTCGACCCGCTGGTGCCGACCCGTCGCCGCCAGCAGGCCGGCGAGGTGCATGCAGCGACGGCCACCCTGTCCGATCTTCCGTCCACCGATGCGCGCGTGCTCGGGCGGCTGGCCCAGTACTGCCGGCAGGCGTCGCGGCTGGCCTTCGAATACCGCAGCGCACAGGAGGCCGTCACCCAGCGCGAGGTCGAGGCCCAGCACCTGGTCAACTACGGGCGGCGCTGGTACCTGCTGGCCTGGGATCTGGGCCGGCAGGACTGGCGCACCCTGCGCGTGGACCGGATGGGCGAGGTGCGTGAGTGCTCCGAGCCGGGCATGCACCGGCGCACCCCGGCGCCGCCGGACGTGATGGTGCGGCAGGCGGTCAGCCAGGCCCCGTTCGCGCTGCAGGCCATCGTCCGTCTGGCCGGCAGCCGCGCCGAGCTGGAAGGCCGCATTCCGCCCTGGTGCGGGGTGCTGGAGGCGGATGGCGCCGAGCACTGCCTGCTGCGCATGGGGGCCGAGAGCCGGGGCATGATGCTGGCGCAGATCCTGAGCCTGGACCGCGTGCCGGTGGCGCTGTGGACCACGCCGCCGGGCCTGCGCGACGAACTGGCCCAGCGCCTGGCCGGGCTGGGCCAGGTGCTGGCTGTGCCGCCGGTCACAGGCTGAGCCACATCGCTTGGCAAGCCCAGGCGAAGCTGGGACACTCGCCGCCATGAAGGGGATACTGGGGACAACGGCGATCATCATCGCTGCGCTGACCGCTGCGCCGGCCAGCGCCGGAACCCTGTACAAGTGCCAGGGCCCTGACGGCGTCACCAGTTATGTGAGCAAGCGGGTGGCCGGTGCGCGCTGCAGCACCATCAGCTACAGCCGCGACACCCGTCCGGCGCCGCGCCCGGTGGTGGCCGCGCCAAGGCCGCCGCCGACCGCGGTGGCCAGCATTGAACGCAATCCGGTGGCCGTTGCCGCGAGCGCCGCAACGCCGGCAGCGGCCGCGCCGACACCTGCATCCGCGCCCGCAGCTGCTCCAGCACAGCCGGTCGCCCCGCGCGCCGGACGCATGGTCAGCGGCCAGGTCTATTCCTTCATGAAGGACGGCGTGCGCCACTACACCAGTGCGCGCCCGACCCAGGTGGCCAACCTCGGCCCGGTGCGGACCATCCGCTACAGCTTCATGGAGCGCTGCTACGCGTGCGGGGTCAATCCACGCGTGGACTTCGGCACCGTGCGCCTGAACACCTCGGCCTTCCAGGCCGAGATCACCTCGGCCGCGCGCGAGTTCGGCGTGGAAGAGGCTGTGGTGCGCGCGATCATCCACGCCGAGTCGGCCTACAACCCGACCGCGCTCAGCCGCGCGGGTGCGCAGGGCCTGATGCAGCTGATGCCGCCAACCGCCGCGCGCTTCGGGGTCAGTGATTCCTACGATGCCGGGCAGAACATCCGTGGCGGCGTGCAGTATCTTGCATGGCTGCTGAAGCGCTTCAATGGCGATCTGACTCTGGCGGCGGCGGGCTACAACGCCGGCGAAGGCGCGGTCGACCGCCACGGTGGCGTGCCGCCCTACAGCGAAACCCAGTACTACGTGCGCCGGGTCGGGCAGCTGGCCGAGCGTTACCGCACCGCATTGACGCACCAGTAGTGCCGGCCGCTGGCCGGCAACCCCTGGGCAATGGCCGGTACCGACCGGCCGCTGGCCGGCAACCCCGCAATCAATGTTGTTGCAATGCGTTGTGTGGCGCGCGACGGTTCCGCTACACTCGACCGTGATTCAATGCGGCTCTGGCCCCCACCGGATCCGCTGGCAGCCTTAAAGCTACCTAATCAATATCGGAGTGCCGGATGGCCAACGATGGGGTACACGATCCAGTCAACACCGGACGTCGGCGTTTTCTTTCTGCCACCACAGCCGTGGTGGGCGCCGTCGGCGTCGGATTCACCGCAGTTCCTTTCATCAAATCCTGGAACCCCAGTGCCCGCGCCAAGCTTGCCGGCGCACCGGTGGTGGCCGACATCAGCGCCCTGCAGGAAGGCCAACGCCTGATCGTGGAATGGCGTGGCCAGCCGATCTGGATCGTCAAACGGTCCAAGGCGATCCTCGATGCGCTGCACGGGCTGGACGGCCGTCTCAAGGACCCCGAGTCCGGCGAGAAGGACCAGCAGCCGGAGTACGTGCTGAAGCAGAACCCCGAGCTGCGCTCGATCAAGCCGGACATCTCCGTGCTGGTCGGCCTGTGCACGCACCTGGGCTGCTCGCCGGAAATGGTCGCCGAGATCCGGCCTGAACCCTACGACCCGCAGTGGAAGGGCGGCTACTTCTGCCCCTGCCACAAGTCGCGCTTCGATATGTCCGGCCGCGTCTTCAAGGACGTGCCGGCGCCGATCAACCTGAAGGTGCCCGCGCACCACTACCAGGACGACAACACCATCATCATCGGTGTCGATCCGCAGGGGGCTGCCTGATGGCCAATATCCTCAGCCGTACCGCCAGCGGCGTGGCCGACTGGGTCAATGCCCGGGCACCGGGCCTGATGCCGGTGTACCGCAAGCACGTCAGCGAGTACTACGCGCCGAAGAACTTCAACATCTGGTACTACTTCGGTTCGCTGGCGCTGCTGGTGCTGGTCAACCAGATCGTCACCGGCATCTTCCTGACGATGCACTACAAGACCAACGCCGCCGAGGCGTTCGGTTCCATCGAATACATCATGCGTGATGTGGAGTGGGGCTGGCTGATCCGCTACATGCACTCCACCGGGGCCTCGCTGTTCTTCATCGTGGTCTACCTGCACATGTTCCGCGGCCTGCTGTACGGCAGTTACCAGAAGCCGCGCGAGCTGGTGTGGATCCTGGGCATGCTGATCTACCTGGTGCTGATGGCCGAAGCGTTCATGGGCTACGTGCTGCCGTGGGGCCAGATGTCGTTCTGGGGCGCCAAGGTGATCATCTCGCTGTTCGGCGCCATACCGGTGATCGGCAACGGCCTGACCGAGTGGATCATGGGCGACTACCTGCCCAGTGACGCCACGCTCAACCGCTTCTTCGCGCTGCATGTCATCGCATTGCCGCTGGTGCTGTTGCTGCTGGTGGTGCTGCACCTGGGCGCGCTGCACGAAGTGGGTTCGAACAATCCCGATGGCGTGGAGATCAAGAAGGGGCCGAAGGGCAACCGCTGGTCGCCGAACGCCCCGGCCGACGGCATTCCGTTCCATCCCTATTACACGCTCAAGGATGGCGTCGGCGCCGGCTTCCTGCTGATCATCGCCGCCTTCATCATCTTCTTCGCGCCCGGTTTCGGCGGCCTGTTCCTGGAGCACGACAACTTCACCGAGGCCAACCGCCTGGTGACCCCGGAGCACATCAAGCCGGTCTGGTACTACACGCCGTACTACGCGATGTTGCGCGTGGTGCCGAACAAGCTGGGCGGCGTGCTGGTGATGTTCTCGGCTATCGCGATCCTGTTCCTGGTGCCGTGGCTGGACAAGGCGAAGGTGAAATCGGTGCGCTACCGCGGCTGGATCTCGAAGGTGATGCTGGGCGTACTGGCGGTGTGCTTCGTCTGGCTGGGCGTGATCGGTTCCGGCCCCGGCACCGACGTGCACGAGACCTACATCGGGCGGGTGCTGACCTTCCTGTACTTCGCGTTCTTCATCACCATGCCGCTATGGACAAGGTTGGACAGGACCAAGCCGGTACCGGAGAGGGTGACCACCCATGACTGAACGCTGGATGGTCCGGCTGGCCCTGACGGCCGCCCTGATGCTGGGCAGTTTCCTGGCCTCCGCCGCCGAGGGCGGCACCAAGCTGCTGCAGGCCGGCAACGATCTCGGTGACCGCGCCTCGCTGCAGCGCGGCGCGCAGCTGTACATGAACTACTGCTCCGGCTGCCATGCGCTGAAGTACCTGCGCTATTCGCGGATGGCGCAGGACCTGGGCCTGACCGAGGAAGAGGTGATGAACAACCTCAACTTCACCGGCTCGGCGATCGGTGACCCGATTCCGGTGGCGATGCCCAAGGAGAACGCCGAGAAGTGGTTCGGCAAGATGCCGCCGGACCTCAGCCTGATCGCGCGCGTGCGCGGCAGTGACTGGGTCTACACCTACCTCAAGTCGTTCTACCTGGACAGCAGCCGGCCGCTGGGCTGGAACAACGCGCTGTTCGCCAACGCGTCCATGCCCAACCCGCTGTGGGAAATGCAGGGCCTGCAGCATGCCGTGCATGGCAAGCCGGAGGCGCCGGGCATGGACCCGCCGGTGACCGGCCTGCGCCTGGAAACGCCAGGCAACGTCGATGCCGGACAGTACGACCAGGCCGTGCGTGACATCACCAACTTCCTCGAATACGCCGGCGAACCGGCCGCGCTCAAGCGCCAGCAGCTGGGCGTGTGGGTGATCCTGTTCCTGGCCCTGCTGACCTTCCTGCTGTACCTGCTGAAGAAGGAATACTGGAAGGACGTTCACTGAATCTGCCGCCGACCATCACACGGGCCTATTGGCTTTTGTGATGGTCGGTTGCACACTCGGGGAGGAGTCGATCGCTGGCACGGTGCCGGCGGCGCCGATGCGGCAGGCGGTCTCCTGTCGTGGGAGAGCCTTTGATGGCGGCGAGCGTACGCATGCGCAATACACTGACGCTGTTTTCCTCGAACGACGATGTGCTGTGCCACCGTGTACGTCTGGTGCTGGCGGCGAAAGGGGTCACGTTCGACTTCGTTCCGGTCGATCCGCAGAACCCGCCTGAAGACCTGATCGACCTCAATCCGTACCACTCGGTGCCGACCCTGGTCGAACGCGAACTGGTGCTTTACGCCGCGTCGGTGGTCAGCGAATACCTCGATGAGCGCTACCCGCATCCGCCGCTGATGCCGGTCGATCCGCTGTCGCGTGCCCGCATCCGATTGGCCATGCTGCGCATCGAGCACGACTGGGTGCCGCAGGTGCAGGCCATCCAGCTGGGCAACAAGACCCAGGCCGAGGCCGGTCGCAAGCGCCTGAAAGAACTGCTGACGGCCTCGTTGCCACTGTTCAAGGCCAGCAAGTTCTTCCTCAACCCGGAAATGAGCCTGGCCGACTGCGCGATGGCGCCGATCATCTGGCGCCTGCAGTCGCTGGATGTGCCGCTGCCGAAGGACGGCAAGGCGATTGAAGACTACGGCAACCGCATCTTCCGCCACCCGGGTTTTGTCCGCAGCCTGACCGACCAGGAAAAGAAGCTGCGCGATCTGCCGGGCTGATCCCGTCTTGCTTTACCCGTCTGCACGCCGACCGGCGTGCAGGCGATCCGCCCCGGCGGGGCGCCGGGCGCGTACACTTCACGCATGACCGAAGACTTCTTCCACATGACCAGCCACCGCCCGTACCTGCTGCGGGCGCTGGTGGAATGGATCAACGACAACCAGCTGACCCCGCACATCCTGGTCGACGCCGGCGTCCCCGGCGTGCAGGTCCCGCCTTCGGCGGTCAAGGATGGCCGGGTTGTGCTCAACATCGCCGAACGCGCTGTCGTGCGGCTGATGATCGACAACGAGATGGTGAGCTTCTCGGCGCGCTTCTCCGGCACCAGCTACCCGGTGCAGGTGCCGATCAGCGCCGTGCTGGCCGTCTACGCCCGCGAGACCGGGCAGGGCATGGCACTGCCGGATGACATTCCGGGCAGCGAAACTGCGCCGACCAGCGACGAACTGCTGCACGAGGAAGGCACGCCGCCGGACGATACCCCGCCGGCCAGTCCGCCGCCCAAGGGTCGCCCGAACCTGCGCGTGGTCAAGTAATCCCTCTGACGCCGCCCCGATGGGCGGCGTTTTCCTTTACAGGATTTACCGGTGGGTGCCGACCGTTGGTCGGCACTCAAAGCCCTTAGACATCCTCGGCATCCTCCGCATCCGGCCGGATCTGGCTGATCCGCGCCGCGCCCGGGCCAGTGAACGAGATCAACTGGTCGCCGCGCAGCACCATGCGGCCCACGTGGCGATCGATGCCATCGTAGGAATACTCGAACTTGAACGTGCGCTCGAAACCGAGCCGGCCATCCTCGCCGCGCGACAGGCGCAGGCCGGTGGCATGCACCGCCTGGTCCAGCCATTGCACGTCGGCTGCGCGGCAGGCATTGCGACCCAGCTCGACCGCGCGCTCGGCGGCCGAACGCGCAGCGTTCCAGAAGAAGTAGATGATTCCGCCGGCAATCAGCAACAGCAGCAGGGTGGGCATGGCGTCAGCCGTCAGAGGTCGATTCCGCAAAGATGGCGGCGAACGGGCGCTGGATCAAGCGCTGGATTCACCGCCGCGGCTGCGGTTCGCTGGATACCGGTTGCGCGGGCACGATGACCGGTTGCGGTGTCGGGGCGGGCTGCATCGGCGTCGCAGTGGGCGAGGGCATCACCAGCGGTGATGTGGCGGTCAACTGCAGCAGTGCTGCCCAGTCCTGGCGGTTGAAGCTGCATTCGTCCTCGCGGCCCGGCGTGCAGCTGGGGTCGATGCCGGTGCTGTTGCGTTCGCGCGCGGGCGGCAGCTTGATCAGCCCGGTGCGGTCCAGCGGCAGCAGCCGCATCGCCACGGTGTTCATCACGTTGCCGCCGACCAGGTACAGGGTCTGGTCGCCGCCAAGATTGGCCGCTACCACCACTTCGCAATGTGATTTCCAGTGGCCCACCGAGCCATTGCCCAGTGCCTGCACCAGCCCGCTGTAGCTGAGCGTGGTGCTGCGGTCGCGCAGGAAGCACAGCAGGTCGCCCGGTGCGGGCTTTGCGGTCGCGGGATCGACCAACCGGTACGGCACGCCCGAGGGGCCGCCCTGGTACGCGGCACGGATGTAGTCGATGTGGCGTGGCGAGGTGTTGAAGCCGGGAACGCCGGACTGCACCATCACCCAGGAAATGAACGCGGCCGACCACGGGTTGTCGACCAGGAAGGCGCGGCAGTCGCTGTCGGTGTAGCGCGTGCCCAGCGGTGCCAGGCAGCTGCTGGCGCCGGCGATGCTGCCCATTGCGTTGAGCGTGCCGCTGTTGCGCCAGTAGCCGGCCACGCGCTGCCAAGCGATCAGGCCGTTGTCGGCCAAGTGATCGCTTTCGGCCTCGGTGACACTGAGGCTGGCGGCGCGGCCATCGCGATCAATGAAGGGCCGGAACCACAGCCGGTGTTCATTGCAGGCGGTATTGCGGATGGCCACCGCCAACGGGCTCAGGCCGAAGCGGGGCGGCACATCGCAGGCTTCGGCGGCCGCTGCGGACAAGGGGGCTGCGGCCAGCAGCAGGCAGGCAGGCAAGAGCATCCGGCGCATGCGCGGCTCCTGTGGGGGATGACCGCAGCGTCGCAGCGCTGTCGTGAACGCCGGGTGTGAGAACCGGGTCAGGCCTCAGCCCGGCGGCGGGCCCAGCTTCAGCGACAGATCAATCGCCTGCACGTGCTTTGTCAGGCCGCCAATGGAGATGCAGTCCACGCCGTCCTCGGCGATCGAACGCAGGCCACCCAGGCCCACGCTGCCGGACACTTCCAGCGGAATGCGGCCCGCCGTGATGCGCACCGCCTCGCGGCGCAGGTCGGGGCTGAAGTCATCCAGCAGGATGCGTTCGCAACCAGCTTCCAGCGCCTGGCGCAGCTGCGCAAGATCCTCGACCTCGACCACCAGCGGCAACCCAGGCCATTGCCGGCGTGCGGCAGCCACGGCTGCGGCCAGTGAACCGGCAGCGCGGATGTGGTTTTCCTTCAGCATCACCGTGTCGTACAGGCCGAAACGATGGTTCTCTCCACCGCCGCAGCGCACCGCGTACTTCTGTGCCAGGCGCAGGCCGGGCAGGGTCTTGCGGGTGTCGAGGATGCGCGTGCCGGTGCCGGCCACGGCCGCCACGTAGCGCGCGGTGGTCGTGGCGGTGCCGGACAGCGTCTGCAGGAAGTTCAGCGAAGTGCGCTCGGCGCTCACCAGGCTGCGGCTGCGTCCGTGCAGCAGCGCCAGTACGGTGCCGGCGGTGACCGTGTCGCCCTCGGAGACATGCCATTCGATGCGCACGTCCGGATCGAGCGCGCGGTGGGTGGCGTCGAACCAGGGGCGGCCGGCGATCACCCCGTCCTGCTTGCACAGCAGGTAGGCGCTGTCGGCCTGGTCGGGCAGCAGGGCGGCGGTGACGTCGCCGCTGCCCAGGTCCTCGGCCAGCGCACGCGCGACATCGGCGGCGACAACGGCCGCATCCGGCGTCGGCAGCGCGCTCATGCGGCCGGGAAGTCGGCGATCTGGGCGGTCGGGATGGCTTCCTCGGCCAGCAGCACCGGGATGCCGTCGTCAACGCGGAACACCTGCTTGCGGTCGCGGGTGACCAGCGCTTCGCGCAGCGGCTGCGCCAGCGGGTTGCCATCGGCCTTGTTCACCGCGCCGGTGGAAATGGCCTTGTTGAGGGCTTCCAGGCCCTTGCCATCCAGCAGGGACAGGGGCTGGCGGGTGTCCGGTGACACCAGCAGGTCGAGCAGCTTGCGATCCATGGTTCTTCGTCTTGCGTGGAAGATGGCTAGAATACGTCTTTAAGGCAGGTGACGGCCAATGACCCCCAACCCGATCGCGCCGCTTGTCGGCATCGTCATGGGTTCCCGTTCCGACTGGGAAACCATGCAGCACGCCGCCCAGAAGCTTGAAGCCCTGGGTGTTCCGTTCGAAGTGAAGGTAGTGTCCGCGCATCGGACGCCGGATGTGTTGTTCAGTTACGCTGAGCAGGCGGGCCCGCGTGGCCTGCGCGCGATCATCGCCGGTGCCGGCGGGGCCGCGCACCTGCCGGGCATGATCGCCGCCAAGACCGCCGTGCCGGTGCTGGGCGTGCCGGTGCAGTCCAAGGCCCTCAACGGCATGGATTCGCTGCTGTCGATCGTGCAGATGCCAGCCGGCATCCCGGTCGCCACCTTCGCCATCGGCAATGCCGGCGCCTCCAACGCCGCGCTGTTCGCCGCCGCAATGCTGGCCAGTGACCAGCCGGCGATCGGCCAGGCGCTCGACGCGTTCCGCGCACGCCAGACCGAAGACGTGATGGCCCACGACGATCCGCGCCAATGAGCCTGACCGTAGGCATCCTGGGTGGCGGCCAGCTCGCCCGCATGATGGTACTGGCCGGTGCGCCGCTGGGATTGCGCTTCGAACTGTACGACCCCGCAGCCGACGCCTGCAGCGGCCCGCTGGCGCCGCTCACCGTCGGTGCCTTCGATGACCGCCAGGCGCTGGCGGATTTCGCGGCCAAGGTCGACGTGGTCACGTTCGATTTCGAGAACGTGCCGGCCGACAGCGCGCAGTTCCTGGCCGACCGCGTGCCGGTCTACCCGCCGCCGGCCGCACTGGCCGTGGCCCAGGACCGGTTGAGCGAGAAGACCTTGTTCCAGCAGCTGGGCATTCCGCTGCCGGCCTTCGCTGACATCCGCAGCCGTGACGAGTTGGCCGCGAAGGCTGCCGAGTTCGGTCTGCCGTGCATCCTCAAGACCCGCCGCCTCGGTTACGACGGCAAGGGTCAGTTCCGCCTGCGCAGCGAGGCCGACATCGATGCTGCGTGGGATGCGCTGGGTGCGCAGGTCGAGCGTGCCGGTCTGATCCTGGAAGGCTTCGTGGCCTTCCAGCGGGAGGTCAGCGTGGTTGCCGTGCGTGGCCGCGATGGCAGCTTCGAGGCCTGGCCGGTCACCGGCAACTGGCACGTCGACGGCGTGCTGTCGGCCAGCGTGGCGCCGGCCGTGTTGTCGGCCGCCGAGCACGAGGCCGCGATCGGCTATGCCCGTCGCGTCGCCGAGCACCTGCAGTATGTCGGCGTGTTCGCGCTGGAGCTGTTCTGCCGCGATGGCGAGCTGTTGGCCAACGAGATGGCGCCGCGCGTGCACAACTCCGGCCACTGGACCATCGAAGGCAGCGAGACCTCGCAGTTCGAGAATCACCTGCGCGCTGTGCTGGGCCTGCCGCTGGGCAGCACCCGCATGCTCGGCCATGCCTGCATGCTGAACTGGCTGGGCGCGATGCCGGACCCGGCGCCGGTGCTGGCCCAGGCCAGCGGCCACTGGCACGACTACGGCAAGGAGCCGCGTGAGGGCCGCAAGGTCGGTCATGCCACGCTGCGCGATGATGCTGCTGATGCACTGGCCGATGCACTGGACCAGGTGGGTCTGGAGCTGGGTCGTCAGGCCCAGGTGTCGCCGGCGGTACACGCGCTGCGCAACCGCTGAACCCGGTAGCGCCGGCCGCTGGCCGGCAATGCAACGATGTGGCGCGCCGGTGCAGGCATCGGCGCAACATTCCCGGTGATAGCGTGGAGCTCCTTTCACAGGAGTCACGACCATGCTCGACTGGAATGCCTACCGCAAGGAACTGAAGGGCCGCATCGGCGAGATCGGCAAGCTCTCGCCGGATACGGTCAAGGGCTATGCCACCCTGGCCAATGCCGGCGCGCAGACCAACCACCTGGATGCCAAGACCCGCGAGCTGATCGCGCTGGCCGTGGCAGTGACCACCCGCTGCGACGGCTGCATCACCGTGCATGTGGATGCAGCGCTGAAGCACGGCGCCAGCCGCGAGGAAATCGCCGAGGCGCTGGGCGTGGCAGTGTCGCTCAATGCCGGCGCGGCGCTGGTGTACTCGGCACGGGTGATGGACGCGGTGGCCGCGCACGAGAGCGCGTGAAGCTCCGTACTGTTTCCCGGTAGTGCCGGCCGCTGGCGGGCGGATCGGGTATGGTCGTGCGCGTATGGGGATGCCGGCCAGCGGCCGGCACTACCCCGTGGCGGAGCCGCTGCCTCAGCGCAGCTGGCTTTCGGCGAATTCCCAGTTGACCATCTGCCAGAACGCGTCCAGGTAGCGCGCGCGATCATTCTGGTAGTCCGTGTAGTAGGCGTGCTCCCAGACGTCGCAGCACAGCAGTGGGGTGCTTTCGCCGGTCAATGGCGTGCCGGCGTTTCGGGTGGCCTGCAGGCCCAGCTGCCCGCCCGGATGCTGCACCAGCCACACCCAGCCCGAGCCGAACAGGCCCAGTGCGGTGCGGTTGAATTCCTCGCGCAGGCGCTGCACGTCGCCGAACTGGCGCTTGACCAGTTCGCCCAGCCGCCCCTGCGGCTCACCGCCGCCGCGCGGGCGCAGGCACTGCCAGTAGAAGCCATGGTTCCAGGCCTGGGCGGCGGCATCGAACAGCATGCCCTGGGCATGGCGGACGATCTCCTCCAGCGACGCTTCCTCCCACTCGGTGCCGAGGATGCCGGCATTGACCGCATCCACATAGGCGCGATGGTGGCGGCCGTGATGCAGTTCCACGGTCTGTGCGGATAGGTGCGGCTGCAGGGAGCCGGAGAGGTAGGGCAGGGCAGGCAATTCGACAGGCATGGACAGGTTCGTGGCCAGGGGGCGGCGGCAGCCGGTTCCATCCGCTTACAATGGCGGCTACCGTGGGCAGTCTAGCCGACCATCACGGTCGGTTTGTCCGGCGAAGCAAGGAGTGTGGTTGTGGCGGTAATGCAGCAAATCCAGGCCGAGGTCGATCGTTACCCGCTCGTGCTGTTCATGAAGGGCACCCCGCAATACCCGATGTGCGGCTTCTCCAGCCGCGCCGTACAGGCATTGATGGCGGCCGGCGCGGTCACCCTGCGCACCGTCAACGTGCTGGAAGAGCCCGAGATCCGCGCCAACCTGCCGCGCTTTTCCAACCTGCCGACCTTCCCGCAGCTGTTCATCAACGGTGAGTTGATTGGCGGCTGTGACATCGTGCTGGAGCTGTTCGAAGCCGGCGAGCTCAAGCGCATCGTCGAAGAGGCGACCCAGGGATGAGTGCCTGGCCATCGACGTCACCGACCGACGGGGCGCTCGATGGCCGCCCGTTGCAGGATCGCGTGGTACTGGTCGCCGGTGCCGGTGGTGGGCTGGGCAGTGCTGCGGCAGTGGCTGCTGCAGCCGCTGGGGCCACCGTGGTCCTGCTGGGCCGCAAGCCGCGGCGCCTGGACCGTGTCTACGCCCAGGTGCAGGCTGTCGGCCCGGAACCCCTGCTGTACCCGTTGGACCTGGAAGGCGCAGGCCCCGACGACTATGCCGAGCTGGCCCAGGCCCTGCAGCGCGAGCTGGGGCGGCTGGACGGCCTGCTGGTCTGTGCCGCCCACTTCCCGGGCCTGACCCCGTTCGAGCTGGCCGACCCGGCCAGTTTCGCCCGCGCGGTGCACGTTACCTTGACCGCGCCGGCCTGGCTGGCCCAGGCCTGCCTGCCACTGCTGCGGCAGCGCGAAGATGCGGCGCTGGTGTTTGCGGTCGATGCCCCTGACCGGGTCGGGCAGGCTTACTGGGGCGGTTACGGTGTGGCCCAGCATGGCCTGCGTGGCCTGATCGCCAGCCTGCACGACGAACTCGGCCGCAGCCCGGTACGGGTCAGTGGCCTGTACCCCGGCCCACTGCGCACAGCCCTGCGGGCCCGGGCGTATTCCGTAGACCAGGACCCGGCCGCCCAAGGCCCGGAGGCCGCCGCAGCTGCGGCCGTGACCCTGTTGTCCGGTGCTGGCGCCACCTGGCGCGGCCGGATTCTCGATGCCAGCGGGGCGTCCCCGGCCGAGTGAGCGCCGGGGAAAGGCGGAGTGAAGAACCCGTCACGATTGCGTTGCGATCCGGTGCCGTTTGTCGCACAACCGTCACATTGATGGCGTAGCGTGTTAATCTAGTGTTAACCGTTGTGGCTTCCTTCAGCCAAGCGGTAGGGAACCCCAGATAAATGTCCGACCAGCCACCCGCAGGGCTGTTTGGATGCGCTTTTTTTCCGCCATCGCCAACTCGCATCGAGGCTACCGAAAAATGACCCACCCACTCCGGATGTCCAAGCTCACCCTTGGTCTCGTGGCTGCGCTCGCCGCCGCTCCCGCCTTCGCCCAGAGCACCTCTGCCGGTGTCGGCGGCCAGGTGATGTCCTCTGCAGGCCAGCCTGTCGCTGGCGCTGAAGTCACTATCACCCACACCGAGTCGGGCACCGTTTCGCGTGCCACCACCGACGCGTCGGGTCGTTACAACGCGCGCGGCCTGCGCGTGGGTGGCCCGTACACCATCACCATCACCAAGTCCGGTGAGGGCACCAAGACCGAAGAAGGTGTCTTCCTGAACCTGAACCAGGTCAACACGGTCAACGCCAGCCTCGGCGGCGACCTGGCCGCCACCAACCTGGACGCCGTGAACGTTGTCGCCACCGCCGGCGGCCTGGACCTGTTCAGCGCCACCAAGATGGGTACCGGCACCAACGTGACCCGCGAAACGATGGACGCGCTGCCGTCGGCCAACCGCAACATCCAGGACTATATCCGCCTGGACCCGCGCATCTCGCAGGTCAGCAAGGCTGACGGTGCGATCTCGGCCGGTGGCCAGAACACCCGCTACAACGCCATCCGCATCGACGGCATCAGCGCCTCCGATCCGTTCGGCCTGGGCTCCAACAACCTGCCGACCGAGCGTCAGCCGGTGTCGATGGACGCCATCCAGGAAATCAACATCGACCTGGCCAACTACGACACCACCATTGCTGGTGGTACGGGTGCGGTGATCAACGCCGTGACCAAGTCGGGTACCAATGAATTCCACGGCACCGTGTACGGTTCGTACCGCGACAAGGACATGGTCCGTTCGCGTCTGGAAGGTGATCGTACGGACTTCAACGGCTTCAAGGACGAGAAGACCTACGGCATGACCTTCGGCGGCCCGATCGTCAAGGACAAGCTGTTCTTCTTCACCAACTACGAAAAGTACGAGCGTAGCGGTGGCGGCGTCAGCCTGAGCGAAAGCCCGTACAACAAGGATCCGGCGAAGGGTGGCATCAGCGACGCCGACATCTCGGCCGTGCAGAAGCGCATGGCGGAACTGGGTCATCCGGTGGGTAGCGTCAGCGCCCTGAACAACAAGACCGAGATCGAAGAGTACGCGGTCAAGCTGGACTGGAACATCAACGAGAACCATCGTGCAGCCCTGCGCTACAACAAGATGAAGCAGGACGTCGTCCGCTTCCCGCAGGTCAGCAGCAGCGCGCTGTCGCTGAGCGACTTCTGGTACACCCAGCCGACCGAATACGAAACCTGGATGGGTGAACTGTTCAGCGACTGGTCCGAGAACTTCTCGACCGAGTTCAAGGTTTCGCACAAGGACTACTCGTCCAACCGCGTTGCGGCTTCGCACCTGCCGCAGATGCGCGTCCGCTTCGGCAGCAACTCGCTGTACCTGGGTACCGAGCAGAACACCCACACCAACCTGGTCGAGTCGAAGGAACTGAGCGCCTTCGGTGCCGGCACCTGGTACGTCGGTGACCACACCATCAAGTTCGGTTTCGATTACACCGACAACGATCTGATGAACTTCTACGGCCGCAACCTGTACGGCGCGTATGACTTCCGTGACCTGGCCTCGTTCCTGAAGGGCACCGCGAACGGTTACCAGCTGCGCGTTCCGCGTCCGGGCGGTAGCCTGGATGACATTCCGGCCAAGTTCCACCTGAAGAACACCGGTCTGTTCATCCAGGATACCTGGGCGATCAACTACAACCTGAGCCTGATGTTCGGTGTCCGCGTGGACATCCCGGACTTCACCAGCCAGACCAAGTACAACACCGATATCCAGGCGCTGTATGGCTACAACAACACCAAGCTGGTGGACAAGAGCCTGATCCAGCCGCGTGTTGGCTTCAACTACACCTTCGACAGCGATCGCCCGACCCAGCTGCGCGGTGGCGTAGGCCTGTTCGGCGGTGCAGCCCCGAACGTGTGGCTGGCAGGTGCGTACCAGAACACCGGCCTGAACTACGTTGAGTACAACGTCAGCGGCAATCCGGGTGGCTTCAGCGTCGATGCCGACAATCCGTTCATCCCGGATCCGTCGAAGATCATCGCCCGCCAGAACGTCGACATCATCAACCCGGGCACCCGCCTGCCGTCGGTATGGAAGGCCAACCTGGCCTTCGATCACGAACTGCCGTGGTATGGCATCGTGGCGTCGGCCGAACTGCTGTTCACCAAGGTCAAGGATGGCCTGTACTTCGAGCGCCTGGACCTGACCAATGGCAAGGGCAATGGCCCGACCTACGTGTCGGCACAGGATGGTCGTGAGATCTACTGGAACGACAAGGGTCTGAACCAGGCCAACAGCAAGATCGACAGCCGCAGCGGCGACAACCTGGGCATGGAGAACGGCACCAATGGCGTGCTGAACCGCAACTACCGCCCGAACAACATCGGCGACGTGCTGCTCCTGCGCAATACCGACAAGGGTCGTGGCAGCCAGGCGACCTTCTCGCTGGCCAAGCCGCTGACCGAGAACTGGGGCTGGTCGCTGGGTTACACCTACACCCAGTCGAAGGAAGTGAGCCCGCTGACCAGCTCGCAGAACACCTCGAACTGGAACAACACCCAGATCCTGAACGCCAACGAGAACATCGCGTACAACTCGCGCTATGCGATCAAGGACCGTATCACCGGTACCCTGGAGTGGAAGCACAACTTCTTCGGTGACAACGCCACCCGCGTCGGTCTGTTCTATGAAGGCCGTTCGGGCCGTCCGTACAGCTACGTGTTCTACAACGATGCCAACGGCGACAGCGCAATCGGCAACGACCTGTTCTACGTGCCGAAGGGCCCGGGCGACGTGATCTTCGTGGGTGGTGCAACCATGGAGCAGAAGTTCTTCGACTGGCTGGCGCAGAATCCGGAACTCGATGCTTACCGTGGCAGCACGGTGCCGGCCAACCAGCACCGCGCCAAGTGGGTCAACAGCTTCGATGTCCGCATCAGCCAGGAGTTCCCGGGCTTCGCGAAGACCCACAAGGGTGAAATCGCGCTGGACATCATGAATGTCGGCAACCTGCTCAACAAGAAGTGGGGCCTGATCGACGACTACGGCTTCTACGCCACCCGTCGCGTGGGCAACTTCGCAGGTATCGATCCGGCCACCGGCAAGTACGTGTACTCGTTCACCGGTGCGGATGATTCCTCGGTCCAGGAAAACAACAACGACAAGGGCAACACCGCCGTGTCGCGCTGGTCGATGCAGCTGACCGTGAAGTACAAGTTCTGATCCATCAGAGCCTGAAGCAGTAAGTGAAAACGGCCGGGGAAACCCGGCCGTTTTCCGTTCATGCGAAAGTCCTTGCAGGTCATCTGGCATCGGCGTAGCATCCGGAAATGTGCGCGGTGCCAACGCCGCCGATGCGGTCCCGGAAAGGCGAACGCGGGAAGCACACATCCAACGGTCGGGCTTCCCGGCCGTTTTGCTTTTTAAGGGGGCGGCAGTACAGTCGGAAACCTTGAAGGAAGCGAAAAATTGGACATGACCACGAACGAAAAATCAGCCCGTGCACTGCCGGTGCAGGATGCGCGGATCTACCCGCGCGGTGGGCTGGATGTGCTGTCGCGGGCCGAGGTGGCCCGCCTGCGCGATGCGTCTGCCGGCGGTATGCACGAGCTGCTGCGCCGCTGCGCGCTGGCCGTGCTGACCAGCGGAAGCGCCTCTGACGATCCGCGCGCGGCGCGCGATCTGTATCCCGATTTCGACATCCAGGTGGCGCAGCAGGATCGCGGCGTGCGCATCGACCTGGTCAATGCACCGGCGATGGCCTTCGTCGATGGCGAGATCATCCGCGGCGTCGCCGAACTGCTGTTCGCCGTGGTGCGTGACCTGGCCTACATGGCCATCGAGATGGGCCCGGCCTACGCGGCCGAGCTGGAGTCGTCCGAGGGCATCACAAACGCGGTGTTCGGCCTGCTGCGCAATGCGCGCATCCTCAACCCGGGCGACCCGAACCTGGTCGTGTGCTGGGGTGGCCATTCGATCTCGCGCGACGAGTACCTGTACACCAAGCAGGTGGGTTATGAGCTGGGCCTGCGCGGCCTGGACATCTGCACCGGCTGCGGTCCAGGCGCGATGAAGGGCCCGATGAAGGGCGCCACCATTGCCCACGCCAAGCAGCGCCGCACCGTGACGCGCTACATCGGCCTGACCGAGCCGGGCATCATCGCGGCCGAGTCGCCGAACCCGATCGTCAACCACCTTGTGATCATGCCGGACATCGAGAAGCGCCTTGAGGCCTTCGTCCGCATCGGCCACGGCATCATCGTGTTCGCCGGTGGCGTCGGCACCGCCGAGGAAATCCTGTACCTGCTCGGCATCCTGCTGCGCGAGGAAAACAAGGACCTGCCGTTCCCGCTGATCCTGACCGGCCCGACGGTGGCAGCGCCGTACTTCGAGCAGATCGATCGCTTCATCCGCCTGACCCTGGGCGATGCAGCCGCCGAGCGCTACGAGATCGTCATCGGCGACCCGGTGGCGGTGGCAAAGAAGATGGCCAACGGCATCAAGCGCGTGCGTGAGCACCGCCTGGCACAGAAGGACTCGTTCTTCTTCAACTGGTCGATCGAGATTCCGTGGGAGTACCAGCAGCCGTTCGTGCCGACCCACGAGGCAATGGCCGCGCTGGACCTGCACCACGGACGTGCCCCGCACGCGCTGGCGGCCGACCTGCGCCGGGCGTTCTCGGGCATCGTTGCCGGCAACGTGAAGGAAGACGGCATGCGCCGCATCGAGCAGTTCGGGCCGTTCCAGATCCACGGTGACCCGGACATGATGCAGGCCCTGGACGCGCTGCTGCGCGCCTTCGTCGAACAGCGCCGGATGAAGATCTCCGGCGAATACCAGCCCTGCTACCAGGTGCTGGCCTGAGCCTGCGCCGGCGCGATGGGGATCGCGCCGGGACAGGCAGGGGAGGGCGGGCCGTCAAGGCGTTGACGCCCGTCGCCCTGGATTGACCGTTCATCCTGCCGCCGCTTGCCGGTGGCAGGGCGATGGCCCATCGTGGCCATCAACACGCTGGGGAGCGTCCAATGTCTTTGCGCCGGCAAAACGGCTTTACGCTGGTTGAGTTGATGGTCACGATCATGGTCCTGGCCGTGCTCGCCACGATCGCCTTTCCCAGTTTCCAGAGCACCCTGCGATCCAATCGCATCGCTACCGCGAGCAACGAGTTGATCGCTTCACTGGCATTGGCTCGCAGCGAGGCGGTAAAGAATCGTCGTGGTGCGGGTGTCTGTGCGTCGTCTGCGGGCAGTACATGTGATGGCAAAAGCTGGGCTGACGGCTGGCTGGTCTGGGCGGACACCAATGGGGATGGTGCGCTGAGCGCTGGGGAGACCGTGCTCCGCTACAGCGCCGGCCGACCTGGGCTGACTACGATCGGGACGCCGGATCTGTCCGTGGGTTTTGACCCGCGTGGCCGCAACCGCGCCAATGCGTCGCTGGACCTGACCCTGCGCCCGGACACCTGCGGCAAGCAACCGCTGCAACGAACGTTACGCATTTCGCCGACCGGACAGGTCCGGCTGTTGAAGGAGGATTGCAAGTGAGTGCGTCCCGATCCCGTTCCCCGCGCGGCGTGCAAGGGGGCTTCAGCCTGATCGAAGTGCTGATCGCCATTCTCGTGCTTGGCGTTGGCCTGCTCGGTTTCGCGCTGATGCAGACCATGAACGTACGCTTCGTCCAGAGTGCCAACTACCGTACCCAGGCGACCAATCTGACCTACGAGATGCTGGATCAGCTGCGGGTGAACAGATCAATGGCTCCGGCTTACGTCGGTGACTACACAGCAACGACGGCGGCCAAGAACTGCGTTCCTCCTACCGGCAAGGATATCAGCAGGGATGCCTTCACCCTGGATTGGCGCTGTCGTCTCGGCAAAGCGCTCGGGGAGGGAGCTACCGGCAAGGTGGCGCGCAACGGCAACCAGTACTCGGTCAGTGTGAGCTGGGGGGATGAGCGCTGGAATGCGGATGCTGGCGACACCACGTTCACTGCCAGGAGTGGCCTCTGATGCGCGCACCGTCTTCTGGCCGGTACATGGCCGGCTTGTCCATGGTCGAACTGATGATCGCGCTGACCATTGGCGTGATCGTCATGCTTGGTGTGGTCCAGGTGTTTGCCGCGTCACGTGCGGCCTACCAGTTGTCCGACGGGCTGGCGCGGGTACAGGAAAACAGCCGTTTCGCGATGGATATGTTGCAACGCGAGCT
Organism: Stenotrophomonas sp. SMYL86; assembly: GCF_036320025.1. Lineage (NCBI taxonomy): Bacteria > Pseudomonadati > Pseudomonadota > Gammaproteobacteria > Lysobacterales > Lysobacteraceae > Stenotrophomonas > Stenotrophomonas sp. SMYL86. The sequence goes on along the minus strand of NZ_JAWIRU010000004.1, from coordinate 125,610 downwards.
GCGCATGGCCGGACATTTTGGTTGTGTCAACGATCAGGCGCGGAACTCGCCCGACAACGCCTCTCTGTTCACCACGTTCGCCGCCGCACCGCATCCGGCACTGGACTTCCAGACCTCCATCCAAGGCTACGAGGCTACTGCGACTGCGCCGGGTGACGCGCTGACCTTGACCGCCACACCAGCAACCGGGGGTACAGACTACAAACCGGCACTCCCCGCTGAATTCGCGGCGGCGATGACCAATCGTGTCAATGGCAGCGACATCGTTGCGTTGCGCTACCTGATGCCGGATGGCGTGCCGGTCACCGCCAGCGCAGGCACTACCGGGCAGCCGGTCTTCAGCTTCGACAAGGCGCGGCTGGCCGTACTGCAGAGCGGCCTCTCTGATCCGGGCCTGTACGGTGCAGCCGACTGTGCGAGCGCCACCATCTTCCAGGCGCGCGCTGTGGACAAAGCTGCTGGCACCATCACCTTCGGAGCCGCGCCGAACAACACCGGCAACTTCACCCGGCCGGTCACTGCTGGCCAGGCAATGCTGCACCGTGCCGAGAGTGCGCTCTACTACGTCGGCTACGATGCGGCTAGCGCCCGCTCCTCGTTGTATCGTGTCCGCTTCAGTGCGGTCCCCAACGGCGCACTGGTTGCTGGCGCGCCGGAGGCGCTGGTCGAGGGTGTGGAGAACATGCAGCTGTTGTATGGCCAGGATCGCGGACTGACCAGCGTGTATCCGACCGGTTTTATCGATCGTCAAGGCACCGCGGAAACAGTGGAGGCGTCGGCCAATCCTGCCGCAAACGCTTGGCGTCGCGTGGGGGCGGTGCAGATGGGGCTGGTGATGGTGAGTCCCGACCCGTCGGCGGCCCCTCAGGCTGACCAGAAGGCCGTTCTGACGTCGATGGGTGTGACGTACACCGCACCCACGGACGGCCGCATGCGCGCCGTCTATCAAACCACCATCGCCCTTCGCAACCGCCTCTTTGGCAACTGAGGCCACCATGCATCCTCGTCGACGCATTCCTTCGTTCGCATCGTCCCGCCACCAGCACGGAGCCGTGCTGTACGTCGCCTTGATCATGTTGATCCTGCTGGCGCTGATCGGTATTGCAGGCATGCAGGTCACCAGCATGCAGGAGCGCATGGCGGCCAACTACCTGCGCTCCAATCAGGCCTTCCAGAACGCCGAATCCGATGTGCGTGTGCAGGAAGCGGCGATCCAGGCCGCCATCAACAGCGGCAAGATCTTCGAGGCCAACCAGGAGGAGTGCAGCCCGGTGTTCGATCCGGCAACCTGGGCCGATGGCAAGACCGCGGCAACGGCGATCAACACCCGTCGTCTGGATAAATGCGTGCCGGTCGGACCTTTGGGGCTCGGGCGCCGCAAGAACGAAGAGACCGAGAACATCTACCAGATCACCGTCCTGGCCAGTGATGATCCGGCCAATCCTTCTTCCAGCGCTGTCATCGACACGATCTTCATTCCATGAACACTTCGCGCCGCTTCTCCCGCATCGTCTCGACTCCCTGGCTGCGCGCGGGCGCTGCTGTTGCCGTGCTGGCTGGCGTGGGTGCGTTGGTCTACCCGCTGTTTGCTGCGCTCGGTGACTACGACATCGCGCAGGAGCCGCTGTATAGCAAGAAGACCCAGCCGCCGCTGATGATGATGGTGATGTCGCGCGACGAGCAGCTGTTCAACAAGGCTTACAGCGATTACAGCGACCTGGACGAGGATGGCACCCTCGACACCACTTACCAGGACAAGTTCGATTACTCCGGCTACTTCGATTCCAACCTCTGCTACACCTATGCCAGCGGCCAGTTCAAGGCCAGTGCACAGGCCAGCGGCACCTGGAAGCACAGCTGCGGTGGAAACTGGTCCGGCAATTTCCTGAACTGGGCAACGATGAGCCGCCTGGACGTGATGCGCTACGTGCTGTACGGCGGTCATCGCATCACCGACAGCGCCGCCAGCACCGTGCTGGAGCGCGCGCAGATCCCCAATGATCTGCACGCGTGGGTGAAGGTTTACAGCGGTAGCGATATCAACAGTTTCACCCCGTACAAGACCACCATGTCCTTCTGCAACGCTACCATCGAATCCGGTGGTGCACCGCTGATGCGCGCTGCGTCGGGCAACTGGGGCGAGTGGGCGGCCACCGCCAGCCGCCAGTGCATCACTGGCCGAAGCGATGAAGGCAAGGCCGATTCACCTGGCTCTGCCACCAACTTCAATGTCCGGGTTGAGGTCTGCGCCAGTGGCAGCGGAGCTTTCCCGGAGGCGTTCTGCCGCAAGTACAACGATGGCACCAGGGACTACCTGAAACCGGCTGGCCTGCTGCAGTCGTATGGCGAAAGCGGCCGTCTTCGCTTCGGTCTGGTCACGGGCACCTATGTCAATCCGCGCGATGGTGGCGTAGTGCGGCGGAACATCGGAAAGATCGCAGGTAACGGCACCGGCTTCTGTGCGGCCGGCGACGAAATCAACCTGTCCAACGGTCAGTTCTGCAACAGCTTGTCCGGTGGTGCGGAAGGCATCATCAACACCATCTCCAACTTCCGTATCGACCAGTGGAACTGGAGCAATAACTGGAATGACTGTAACGACTACAGCATCCTCAACCGACAGGGCTTCGGTGACAGAGGCAATCTGACCGATCCGGGCAATGCTTCGAAGAAATGCAGTGCGTGGGGCAATCCTCTGGCTGAGATGTATGCCGAAGCTGTGCGCTACATCAAGGGTGAAACCAAGGGCATCTACAGTGCGTCCGGAGACCTGAGCGGTCTGCCCAATTCGGTTGCCTGGAAGGACCCTTACCGTTCCCCGAACGATGGCGGCAATTCATACTGCGCCACCTGTAACATCCTGGTGATGTCCTCAGGCCTGCCGTCGTTCGATAGCGACAACATCGGGTCGATTAATGGCCTGGCGACTGCGACGTCGGCAACGGATGCGATCGGCAACCTTGAGGGCATCACTGGCGGCAGTTACATGGCCGGTCGTGTTGGCCTGACCGAGCGCTATGCTTCGATCAATACCCACGAGGATATCTGCCGTGCGGCCAAGGTTACGGGCCTGTCGCTGGTGCGCGGCATCTGTCCGGATGTCCCGTCCACAGAAGGCAGCTACCTGATGGCCGGCCTGGCCAAGGCCGCTGCCGAGACGGATCTGCGTCCGCGTGTGCAGGACAAGCCGGATACCTACAAGCTCACGGCGACCACCTATACCGTGGCGATGGCTGAGAGCCTGCCCAAGTTTGAGATTCCGGTGGGCAACGGCAAGATCACCCTGGCCCCACTGTGCCAGGCCAACAACACCGGTTCGGCAAAAATCACCAGCAATGGCTGGCGCAGTTGCTTCCTCGGTTCTGTCGGCATCGGCACCAAACAGTCGACGGTCTCGCCGAATTTCGTCTACGGACGTACTTACCGTGCAGACGGCAAGGCTGGCAGTTTCTCGCTGGTATGGGAGGACTCGTTGTGGGGCAATGACCACGACAACGACGTGGTCTCCATGCTCAGCTACTGCGTGGGCGCTACCTGCAGCGACGGCGACAACACCAACTTCCGCAACATCTGCTGGCGTTCCAGCAGTGCAGAGTGCAGCAACAATGCCGTACGCAATACGGTGGGCAGCGATGAGGTGCTGGTCCGCATTGAGAATCTCTCCGCCTATGCCGGCAACGCGATGCTGACCGGTTACACGATCGTGGGTTCGAATGCGGCCGACAACGTGCAACGTCTGGTGCTGCGGCCTGGCGATAAGAACGGTTCGGTACTGACGACCAGTTCCGCTCCGCCGGCAGAATGGACAGGCGCCATTGTCTTGCGTTACCGCCTGGGGAGTGGCCAGGCCAATCAGTTGGAAAGCCCGTTGTGGTACGCCGCCAAGTACGGCGTGCCTGCTGGCAAGAAGTGGGACAGCAAGGTGCCTGGCGTGCCGGACAATTATTTCCTGGCGCGTAATCCGGCCAAGCTCAAGTCGGCACTGGAATCAATCTTCGACAGTGCCGCTGCAGGCGAGGCGCCGGTGGGCGGCAGCGCGACCGGCGCGCGAGTGAACGCGGGATCCTTCACTGTCGCCGCGCACTACACCGTGCCATCGGGCTCCAATGACTGGACAGGTGACCTCATTGCAAGTCAGGTCACCGCAACGGGTGGCATCGGCGCGGAGCTGTGGCGCGCGTCAAGCAAGATGAGCGCCTCCGGGCGGACGATCGTGATGTCGACCGCACCGACCTACGTGAACAAATCCAACCAGTTGGTGGCCGCTGCGGCAGCCGATTTCACCGCTGACAACGTGCCGGGGAGGGATCGCGCCGAGAAGCTGGGCAACCTGGGGCTCAACACCATCCCCAACTGGTTCGGCTCGCACACAGTGGCCGACCTGGTCAGCTACCTGCGTGGGTCCCCGGTCAGCGGTTTCCGTCCCCGCAGCGTACTGCTCGGTGACATCGTCAACTCAGGTGTCGAGATTGTCTCCAATAAGGACGATTACGGCTACACCGCGTGGCAGGCGCAGGGTGGAGTGGGCTGGAAGACCACCCTGGGTACGCGTTATCGCGCGTATCTGACCGCGAAGACGGCCTCAGGAGGCATGCCTTCGATGGTCTATGTCGGCGCCAATGACGGAATGCTACATGGCTTCAACGCCAGTACGGGTACGGCAGCTGGCAGTGAGCAGTTCGCCTTCATTCCGTCGGCATCGCTGCAGCACATGGCTGAACTGGCCAACCCCACGTATGGGCATCGCTACTATGTGGATGGCGGGCTAACTTCGTCTGACGTCTACTACGGTGATGCATGGCATACCGTGCTGGTTGGTTCGACCGGCGGCGGTGGTGCCTCGCGCGGCCCTTCGGCGACCTCGGTCGGCAATGGTTCGGTGTTCGGTCTGGATATCGGCACGCCCACCAGCTTCGATACCAGCAAGGTGTTATGGGAGATATCCGGCAAGACCGAATCGGACATGGGTTTTGCCTTCGGCAAGCCAGTCGTGGTGCCTGTCGCTGGCACTGATCCGGACGGCCCGCCGCGATTTGTCGCCCTGTTCGGCAATGGAGTCAATTCCAGTACCGGTCGGCCAGTGCTGTACGTGGTCGACATCCAGAACGGCCAGGTGCTCAAGCGGCTTTATCCGACCGGCACCAAGTACGCGATTGCCAACGGCCTCAATCACGTCACCGCCGTGGCATTGCACAACAGCAGTGGACTGGCCGACACGGTGTATGGTGGTGACATGCAGGGCAACATCTGGCGCTTCGATCTGACCGGTGGCGATCCCGCCGCTTGGAATGTCTCGCTCAGTGGAACACCATTGTTCACCGCTGTTCGCAGCGCCGTCGCGCAGCCGATCACCGGATCGATCGAAGTGTCGGCCGGCCCGGGCGGTGGCGTCAGCCTGTTCTTTGGTACCGGCCGCTACTTCACTGCCGACGACAACGCGGTCACCCGCAATTCGCCGGTGCAGACGCTGTACGGCATATGGGACGATCTTTCCAGTGCGATCAGCGGCCGCGACGTGCTGGTCGGACAAACCATCAGTGCCAACGGAACCGGCTTCCGTGACATCTCCGGCTACGCCGTGGACTACGCGTCCAAGCGAGGCTGGTATGTGGACCTGGTGGTCGGTACAGGCGTGGAAGGTGAGCGCTTCTTCGGCTATCCGACCCTGCAGGGCGGCAATGTGATGTTCACAACCTACGTGCCCGGGCAGGCGGTCTGCGGTACGGGCGGTGGTGTCAACTGGCGCTACCGACTGAACATGCTGACAGGACAGCCGGCGATGGGGGGCCTTACCGATGAGGTTGGTGGCAATGCGCTGTGCGGCGCGAACTGTGGTGCCGGCGCGCTGACCCGTGGTGGTGACGTTGCTTCCGGGGCGCCCGTACTGGGCACCAACGTCAACAGTACGACATTGAAGGGCTGCGATCCCAGCGACCCGAAGTGCTCGGTCGATGGTTCGATTGACCGGTGCATCGTGGCGCTGAACACTCCGGGCGCGGATACTGCATACGGCCAGCGGGCCTGCGGTCGCCAGTCCTGGCGCCAGATCCGCTGATGACCATGAACATGAGATCGCCCATGCACGCATCCTCAACCCGTCGTTTTGCAGCTGGTTTCACCCTGATCGAGCTGATGATCACCGTGGCGGTGATCGCCGTCCTGGCGGCCGTGGCCCTGCCGTCCTATCAGCGGCACGTGCTGAAGACGAACCGGGCCCTGGCCAAGGCCGATCTGGTCGAGATCGCACAGTTGCTCGAGCGCTACCATACGGTGCAGAACAGCTATGACGGTTTCTCGCTGCCGTTCAACCAGTCACCGCGACAGGGCAACAAGCGCTACACGCTGTCCCTGAACGGCAAGGCCACGGCCAGCACCTACACGCTGCAGGCGGTGCCGGAAACCGGCCAGGACAAGGATGTGTGCGGCACGCTGACACTGGATCAGGCCGGACGCAAGACGCCGGACAAGAAGACCAATGCGGAGTGCTGGTAACGGTTGGGCATCGCACGTGGAAAAAGGGCTTGCACTCCCCTGCAAACGCTGGCTAAAATGCGCACCCCGCCCGAATAGCTCAGCCGGTTAGAGCACTTGACTGTTAATCAGGGGGTCGTTGGTTCGAGTCCAACTTCGGGCGCCAGATTCGAAAAAGCCGCGAGAAATCGCGGCTTTTTTCGTTTCCACGATGGCATTGCAGGTATCAGCAGGGGGTGGACCTGCGCGGGCGCTGGCTCCTGACCCGTCCGGGGACGCTGATGATGACGCGGCTGTGCTCCTGTCCATCCACGCACAACACGATGGACTGGTTGGTACCGGCATTGCGGCCGTCGGGCCGGAACCGCACGTCGGGCCGATGATCGCTGGTGCGCAGGTCGACAAGACGCTGGCGTGTCCCGTGCACGCGCAGTTCCCTTGCGGCGGCGGTCGCGCTGTTGGCCGGTTCGACCTGCACCCGCCAGCCCTGGCTCCATGCCTGGTCACACATCATGCCGTCCGACGATCCGCAGACCGTCACGCGGCGGCGTTCGGTGATGGCGGCGCTGCGCGCCATCGACAGGCTGGCGACCAGTTCGGCGCGCAGCGCTTCCGCCTGGAAGTGCCGCAGCGTGCGTTGCCAAGGGCCCCAGGCCAACGCCAGCAGGACCGACAGCACCATGACGGCGACCAGCAGCTCGATCAGATGGAGCCCGCGGTGGAGCCGGGCAGGGCGAAGACGATGGGACATGCCTCCAGCCTCGACGTACGCCGGGGCATTCACCATCAGGCACCGCCGCGCTCACCTGCCCGGAAACCCCTCAGCGGGCCGTCACTCCATGCCCCGTATACTCACCACTCCCGGGAACTGGCACCACCATGAGCGACCGTTTTGAACTCGTCTCGCCGTATTCGCCGGCGGGCGACCAGCCTGATGCCATCGCGAAGCTGACCAGCAACTTCGAAGCGGGCATCGCCAAGCAGACGCTGCTGGGCGTGACCGGCTCGGGCAAGACCTACACCATCGCCAACGTCATCCAAAACGTGCAGAAGCCGACGCTGATCATGGCGCCGAACAAGACGCTGGCGGCGCAGCTGTATGGTGAGTTCAAGGCGTTCTTCCCGCACAACGCGGTGGAGTACTTCGTCAGCTACTACGACTACTACCAGCCGGAAGCCTACGTGCCATCGTCGGACACCTTCATCGAGAAGGACAGTTCGATCAACGAGCACATCGAGCAGATGCGGCTGGCGGCGACCAAGACCCTGCTGTCGCGCCCGGACGCGATCGTGGTGGCGACAGTGTCGGCGATCTACGGCCTGGGCGCGCCGGAAGACTACCTGTCGCTGCGCCTGATCCTGTCCAAGGGCGAGCGCATCGACCAGCGCGACCTGATCAACCACCTCACCCAGCTGCAGTACACGCGCAACGAGTACGAGCTGCAGCGCGGTACCTTCCGCGTGCGTGGTGAAGTCATCGACGTGTTCCCGGCCGAGTCGGACAGCGAGGCGCTGCGCCTGGAGCTGTTTGATGGCGAGGTCGAGAAGATCACGTTGTTCGATCCGCTCACCGGCGAGACGCTGCGCAACATGCAGCGCTTCACGGTCTACCCGAAGACCCATTACGCCACCACGCGCGAGCGTGTGCTGGCGGCGATCGAGACGATCAAGGTCGAGCTGAAGGAGCGCCTGGAGCAGCTGTACGCGCAGAACAAGCTGGTGGAGGCGCAGCGCCTGGCGCAGCGCACCCAGTTCGATCTGGAAATGATGGCCGAGGTCGGCTACTGCAACGGCATCGAGAACTACTCCCGGCACCTGACCGGCAAGAACGTCGGCGAACCGCCGCCGACGTTGTTCGACTACCTGCCGGCCGACGCGCTGCTGGTGATCGACGAATCGCACGTGACCATTCCGCAGATCGGTGCCATGTTCAAGGGCGACCGTTCGCGCAAGGAGACGCTGGTCGAGTTCGGGTTCCGGCTGCCCTCGGCGCTGGACAACCGGCCGCTGCGCTTCGAGGAGTGGGAAGAGCGCTGCCCCCGCAGCATCTATGTGTCGGCCACGCCAGGCCCCTATGAGTACCGCGAGGCCGGTGACGAGATCACCGAACTGGTCGTACGCCCCACCGGGCTGATCGACCCGGTGGTGGAGATCCGCCCGGTCGGCACCCAGGTTGACGACCTGATGAGCGAGGCCAACGCGCGCATCAAGGCCGGTGACCGTGTGCTGGTCACGACGCTGACCAAGCGCATGGCCGAGAATCTCACCGAGTACCTGACCGAGCACGGCATCCGCGTGCGTTACCTGCACTCGGACGTGGACACGGTCGAGCGCGTGGAGATCATCCGCGACCTGCGCCTGGGCAAGTTCGATGTGCTGGTGGGCATCAACCTGCTGCGCGAGGGCCTGGACATGCCCGAGGTGTCTCTGGTGGCGATCCTGGATGCCGACAAGGAGGGCTTCCTGCGCTCGACCGGCTCGCTGATCCAGACCATCGGCCGTGCCGCCCGCAACGTGCGTGGCAAGGCGATCCTGTATGCGGACAAGATCACCCGCTCGATGCAGGCGGCGATCGACGAGACCGACCGCCGTCGCGCCAAGCAGGTCGAGTACAACGAGCAGCACGGCATCGTGCCGCGCTCGGTGGCGCGTCCGATCACCGACGTGCTGGAAGGCGCGCGCTCCGATGCGGCCGAGAAGGAAGCAAAGAAGGGCAAGGGCAAGGGCAGGCCCGGCGTTGCCGAGGAGGGGAGTGACTATCGATCCCTCAGCCCGGCCCAGCTGGCGTCCCGTCTCAAGGCGCTGGAGCAGCAGATGTACCAGCACGCCAAGAACCTGGAATTCGAGGATGCCGCCCGCGTGCGTGACCAGATCCGGCAGCTGAAGGAAGCGAGTCTGGGCTGAACGCGGCAGTGCAGCATCTTCTTCACAAAAGTGTTGCGCTTCACGGCCGGCATCCGTAATATACGCGGCCTGCACCGACGCAATCGCGGACGTTCAGAAGCAAAATCGGGCGGTTAGCTCAGCGGTAGAGCACTACCTTGACATGGTAGGGGTCACAGGTTCGAACCCTGTACCGCCCACCACGAAGTCCCTGGAAGGGGGCTGTCGTGAACTGCAAAGCCCGGCCCTGGCGCCGGGTTTTTACGTAGCAAGGCCAGCTTTCGGGCGGCAAGAACAAGATGGGCGGTTAGCTCAGCGGTAGAGCACTACCTTGACATGGTAGGGGTCACAGGTTCGAACCCTGTACCGCCCACCACCTGGCTCCCGGCATTGCCGGTGCAGCGGTGGATCACGACGGAAGCCGGCCTTGTGCCGGCTTTTCTCGTTTCAGGCATCGATCACGGTTCCACATGGTCAGCGTTGCACGACCAGGTCTTCGACGCTGATCATCCGCTGCAGCTTCCAGTGACCGTCCACGCGCTCCCAGAGCTGGGCGACGCGAACCGTCGCACCACGCGTGGGCTGGGCAACGCCGGGTTCGTGTTGCAGGGGCTGGTTGGCCAGCCTCAGGACCCGGTCCTGGCGCAGCCGGTAAAGCAGCAGGGAGGGCGAACCGCAATCCTGTCGTACGACGTCCGGCTGCTGGGTTTCGGCAAGCAGGATCTGGCTGCGAAGGGCCTCTTCAGTGGGCCCGTTGCCAGCGCCGAACAGGCTGGAGAGCAGCAGCATCAGGGCAAGCATCGGCATGGCACGGTGCTCCAGCGGGAAAGTGCACGCAGGCTGGCATGACATGTGGGGTGCTGCAGCCGGCCTGCGACGAAGGCCGGAATTGAACCGCCAAAGACGGCCGGGGGGCGATGAATCCGGGCCGTGCAGGCGTAGACTCCGGTCTACCGCGCAATCGCGCCGTCACTGCAAGGAGCTGCCGCATGAGTGATCACGTTCCGGTTTCCCGGCCCAATCCCATCATCGAACTGCTGTTCGGCGGCAACATGCTGGAGGGTACCTTCAAGGCGGTGATCTGGGTGGCCCTGCTGGCGGCAGTGCTGGCGTGGACCACGTTCCGCTGAGTCTTCCCGCTGCCTGCGGCACCGGCGGCGTCGCAGGCCTGCGCTCAGGCGCTGAAGGCCTGGCGCAGGCTGCGCAGCGTGGCCTGGCGATGTTCCTTTGCGGTCGCTTCGCCCATCTCCAGTTCCTGCAGGCGCAATCCCACCAGCGTCATCGACAACGCGTAGCCGCGTGCCGCATCGGCAGCACGCGAAAGGCCCAGTGCGCGGCGCGTCAGCGCGTTCACGTGTTCCAGGTCGGGCAGCAGCCCCAGGTAGACGCGCTCGGCGCTGTCCAGGTCGGGGGCACGCAGGATCGCGTGCGCTTCAGCAGCAGGGGAGACGGAGGCCATGGGGGGTCCTTGTCCGTTGCGGGCGCTCGATCAGAACGAGCGCATCAGGGAAACGAAGGCCGACGTCTGCGTACCGCGACGGGCCATCGGGCTGTCCTTTACTGCATCGCCGAACCACTGGTTGGCGACGACGCCGGTCGCGCGCCACTTCGTGCCCAAGGGCGTGCTGACTGCGATCTGCAGGCTCGGTGATGTCGCGCTGCCCGGGTTGTAGGCGGCAAGTCCCGAGCGCAGCGCTTCTTCGTCGGTGATGCCGTAGTAGTAGTCGAGCAGGCGCGCACTGGAGTGCACCACGCCGACCTTGGGCACCCAGGTGAAGCGACCGGCCTGGATCGGATAGCTGTAGTGCAGGCGCGACTCCATGCCACCTCCGTGCCCGGTGACCTCGCGCATCACGCTGGCCTCGACGATGCCCCAGTCGGCGCTGTACTCACCGTTGATGCCAGCCATGGCCGACATCTGCCGGCTGTGCAGGCGGCGCAGCTGCGGGTCGTTCACGTCGTCGGTCTTGAAGCGCAGCGTGTAGGGCGTGACTGCCGCCGAAAGGCGCAGGCCCTCGCGCTTGTACAGGTACATGCCCATCGAGCCCGGGCTGGCGAAGAAGCGCTCGCCCTGCCAGGCAATGGACGGTACGACCAGCGGCTTGACGTCGTAGTGGGCGTACGCCCCCGAGGTCGCGCCGGCACTGATACCGGCCTGCACGCCCGGGTTCCGGTCGGCGGCGTGGGTGATCAACGGCAGGCCGATGGCAGCGGAGAACAGCAACGGGCGCAGCAGGGTCGGGGACAGCGACGGCATCGATCAACCACTTTGCGGGGGATGGCTGTGCATGGTGCGGGCACAACATTGTCAGAACATTGCGCCTTCGCAACTGGCACACGAAGACGCCCAAACCTGGCGCCAGGCACTATGATCGGCACCGTTTCCGGTAGCCGAGCCTCTGATGCGCATCCTCCTGGTCGAAGACGATCCTGATCTGTCCCGTGCCCTGCAATCGGGGCTGGAGCGGCAGGGCGTGGTGGCCGATGTGGTCGGCAGCCTGGCGGAGGCGGCCATCGCACTGCGCGAACCGGTGCACCAGTTGATGCTGCTCGACCGGCAGCTGCCCGATGGCGATGGCGCTGGTTTCGTTGCCACTGCGCGGGCGCTGCGCCCCAACCTGGCGGTGATCATGCTGACCGCCAAGGGCACGCTGTCGGACAAGGTCGAGGGGCTGGACGTCGGTGCCGACGACTACCTGGTGAAGCCGGTGGCGATCGAGGAGCTGATGGCGCGGATCCGTGCTGTCTCGCGGCGGCCCTCTGCCATGGTGACACCGAGCCTGCATCTGGGCCGGCTGGAATTCGACTTCGAATCGCTGCAGGCACAGGTGGAGGGCCAACCGCTGGCGCTGCCGCGGCGCCAGGTGCTGGTACTGCAGGCACTGGCGATGCGCCAGGGGCGCACGGTCACCCGCACGGCACTGGAGGCCGCGGTGTACGGCTTCGACGATGAGATCCAGTCCAATGCGCTCGATGCGCACATTTCCAAGCTGCGCAAGGCGCTGCAGCAGGCCGGGGCGGGCGTTGAAATCCATGTGATCCGGGGCGTCGGCTACCTGCTGGCGGAGGCCTGAGATGGCGCGTCCGACACGTCCGATCCGTTCCATCACGCTGGGGTTGGCCTGGCGGTTGTTCCTGGCGCAGGCCTTCACCGTGCTGTTCGCCGTTGTTGCGCTGATCCTGACCTGGGGCGACAAGGACACCTGGGGCATGGACATGTTCATGGCTGAAGCCGTGGCCAAGGCCGTGCATAGTGAAGGCGGGCGGTTGGTGCTGGACCAGGCGCGCTGGAACAAGCTCGACGCCGAAGCCGGGGGCAACCTCTGGTTCGCGGCGGTCGACGACAAGGGTGTCTGGCTGGAGCGCGGCACGATTCCGGCGATCCACGCCCCGCTGCTCGCGCGCCTGCCGACGCTGGGTGCCACCGAACTCGGCTCGCTGGTGCCGCCGTACCTGGACGTGGCGCGGGTGATGATCCGCAAGGAAGATGGTCGCCGCATCACGGTGATGGTGGGTGGGGCGCCGAAGGGCGGGTTGCTGGACGGTGCGCTGATGGTGCTGCGCCTGATCGGGCTGTGGTTTTTCCTGCCGCTGATCGTGATCACGCTGCTGGTCATGCCGACCGTGATCCACCGCGCGATGCGCGGCGTGCGCCGCTCCGCACAACAGGCCAAGGAGCTGGATATCGGCCAGCCGGGGGCGCGTCTGGATGCGCAGCTGGTGTCGACCGAGGTCGCACCGCTGGTGGAAGCCTTCAACGACGCGATCGACAAGGTGCAGCAGGGGTATGCCGCGCGTGACAAGTTCCTCGCCGATGCCGCGCACGAACTGCGGGTGCCGATTGCAGTGGTGCAGGCGCGCCTGTCGCAGTTGCCGCAGGGCGAGCTGAAGTCGCAGCTGCTGACCGACGTGGCGCGGCTCGGTAACGTTGCCGAGCACCTGCTTGACCTGCAGCGACTTGATCGTAATGTCGGCGCACTGCAGCGGCTGGATCTGGCGTTGCTGGTGCGCGAAGCGGCCGCCGATCTGGCGCCGCTGGTGGTGGGGGCCGGTTACGGCTTCGAAGTGGATGCGCCCGAGATGCCAGTGTGGATCCATGGCGACAGCCTGGCGCTGGGGCGGGTGATCGCCAACCTGGTGCACAACGCCATCGTCCACGGCGGCGGACGCGGCACCATCTGCGTGCGCCTGGATGCACGTGGCCTGCTGGAGGTCAGCGACCAGGGCGCCGGTATTCCGGTGGGCGACCGTGAAGCGATCTTCGAGCCGTTCCATCGTCTGCGCGCAGCGGGTAGCGGTAGTGGCCTGGGCCTGCATCTGGTGAAGGAAATCGTGCAGCATCACGGCGGTTCAGTCAGTGTCGGCGAAGCTGCCGGCGGTGGTGCCAGCTTCCGGGTCAACTTCCATCGCGGCACCGTCCGGCGCTGACAGCCACGCGGGGAAATCCCCGATAGGCAACCTGCTACGTCCCTCGGCAGGCTGCTGGAATGGTTCCCGAACGATCCGCTCCGGCACTGTTTGGCCCCGGCTGCGCCGCCGGCCTGGTGCTGGGCGCGCTGGCCTGCGTGCAGATGCCGGCACTGCTGCCGTTGTGGCTGAGCGCGCCGATGGCCGTTGCCGGCGTCGCGGGCTGGCTGCTGCGCTGGCGCGGCCGCGCGTGGGCTGCAGTCCTGCTCGGCCTGGCATGGGCAACAGTGCACGGGCAGTGGGCCCTGCACGGCCAGCTTCCACCCGGTGCGCCGCCGCAGGATGTGCAGGTGCGGGGGCGGGTGGCCGATCTTCCACGGAGAGGGCCCGGCTACACGCGTTTCGTGCTGCACGTGGATGAGGCCGATGCGCTGCCAGTGCTGCGTGGCAAGCGCCTGCAGGTCACCTGGAACGACCCGTGGCGCGGATCGCCAGCGCACCAGGCGGAGGGCGGGCGCCACGCGGTTCGTGCGGGATCACATTGGCAGTTGTCGTTGCGCGTGCGCGCGCCACGCTCGCGGATCAATCCTGGCGGCTTCGACGGCGAACGCCATGCATTGCTGCGCGGTATTTCCGGCAATGGCACGGTGCGCGACCCCGGCGCTGCGCGTGAGCGCGCGCCTGCACAGGGCCTGCCGGCCTGGCGCGAGCGCAGCAGTGACGCCATCGCAACGCAGGTGGCACATCCTGCCGCGCGGTTCGTGCAGGCCCTGGCACTGGGCGACACGCGCGGCCTGTCCGATGCCGACTGGGAGCACCTGCGCGCGCTGGGCCTGACCCATCTGGTCGCCATTTCCGGTTTCCACGTTGGCGTGGTGGCTGGCTTTGGCGTACTGCTGTGCCGCGTGTCGTGGTGGCTGTGCCCGGTGCTGGGACGGTTCTGGCCTCGGCCGCAGGCGGCGGCATGGGGTGCGGCGCTGGCCGCAGCCGTCTATGCCGTGGCCGCCGGCGGCGCGCTTCCAACAGTGCGTGCGGCGCTGATGATCGGGCTGGTGGCACTGGCCCGTGCCGGGCGTCGCCCGGTGGGTGCGGGGCAGGGACTGGCCCTGGCCGCGATGGTGATGCTGCTGCCGGCGCCGCTGTCGGTGCTGTCGGCCGGCTTCTGGCTCAGTTTCGGGGGCGTGCTGTGGCTGCTGTGGTGCCTGCCACGAACCGGGCCGGACGGCGTCGGTGGGGGCCTGCGCGGCTTTCTGGCCGCCCAGGGCGTGGCCAGCCTCGGCCTGTTGCCGCTGTGCGTAGCCCTGTTCGGCGGCACCGCGCGCTTGGGGCCGCTGGTCAATCTGCCGATCATTCCGTGGTGGACCCTGCTGGTGGTGCCGTTGTCGCTGCTGGGTACCGGCCTGCACGCGTTGCATGATGGCGCCGGGCGCTGGGCATGGCGCGCCGCCGCCTGGCTGTTCGAGCTCAGCTGGCAGGCCCTGCAGCCACTGGCGCTGCACCCGCAGGCGATATGGTGGCTGGCCGAGGCACCGCGCTGGGCGGTGCCGGCGGCAGTGGCGGGGGTGTTCTGGTGGCTGCTGCCACGCGGCGCTGGCGGTGGCCTGGCAGGCCTGCTGCTGTGCCTGCCGCTTCTGTGGCCCGCCCGGCATGCACCGGCTGAAGGCGAACTGGAGCTGCTGGTGCACGACGTAGGGCAGGGCACCGCGGTGCTGGTGCGTACGGCGAGGCACGCACTCTGGTACGACGTGGGGCCGCCGACCGGCGGCGACGGCAACGAACGCATTCTGGTCCCGGCCCTGCGCGCGCTCGGACAGGGGCCGCCGCAGCAGGCGATGCTCAGCCATGACCATCTTGATCACACCGGCAGCCTGCCGAGCCTGCGAAGGCAGCTGCCCGGGCTGCAGCTGCTGGCGCCACCGGGCAGCACCATCGCCGGCGCCGCGCCCTGCCAGCAGGGGATGCGCTGGCAGTGGGACGGGGTTGATTTCCAGGTCCTGCACCCGGCGCCGGGCAGCCGCCAGGCCGAGAATGAAGACAGCTGCGTGCTGCGCGTCGCCAGCCGTCACGGCGTGGTCCTGCTGCCTGGCGATATCGGCCGCCCGGCCGAGCAGGCGCTGCTGAAGGCATACCCGGCAGCGCTGAAGGCGGATGTGGTGCTGGTGCCGCACCATGGCAGCGGCGGCAGTTCCAGCGCGCCGTGGGTCGAGGCCGTGGCGCCACGGCTGGCGGTGGTCTCGGCCGGGCACCGCAACCGCTTCGGGCACCCCCGCCAGGACGTGGTCCAGCGCTGGCAGGCGCAAGGGGCCGAGGTGCTGGCCACGGCCGATTCCGGGGCGATCCGCATATGGCTTGGCGCACAAGGGCTGCAGCTGCGTGAACAGCGCATCCACGCATCCCGGTGGTGGGATGCCGCTGGGCGGGCGCGGTCGGCTGCTATCCTATCGCCGATCGAACAAGCGGCCGTTGGGCCGGAGGGTTGAAACGTGTGGGAACTGGTCAAGGCCGGTGGCTGGCCGATGGTGCCGCTGCTGCTGTTGGGCGTACTGGCTTTGGCGATCATCCTGGAGCGTTTCTGGTCCCTGCGACGTACTGAAGTGCTGCCGCCCGGCCTCGGCCAGGAAGTGCGCAACTGGGCGGCACGCGGCAAGCTCGACCCGGCCCACCTGCAGACCCTGCGCGCGAACTCGCCGCTGGGCGCGCTGCTGGCCGCAGCGCTGGAAGCACGCAACCGCCCGCGCGACCAGATCCGCGAGCGCATCGAAGACACCGGCCGCCACCTGGTGCACCGCATGGAGCGTTTCCTCAACGCGCTGGGCACCATCGCATCGGCCGGGCCGCTGCTGGGCCTGCTGGGCACGGTGATCGGCATGATCCAGATGTTCCTGGGCATCCTCGACCATGGCGTGGGTGATGTGAACCAGCTGGCCGGTGGTATCGGCAAGGCGCTGGTGTGCACCGCCACCGGCATGATCGTTGCCATTCCAGCACTGATGTTCCACCGCTACTTCAAGGGCCGCATCCATGGTTATGTGGTAGAGATGGAGCAGGAAGCCAGCGCGCTGCTGGATACGCTGGATGGCCGCCCCGGCGTGATGAACCCTGCCGCTGCCACGCGCCCGGCCGGCGCGGCCACGGCGAAGGCCTGATCGATGCGTATCGGCAACGACCGATCCCAGGATGAGCCGCATATCGACCTGGTGCCACTGATCGACGTCATCCTGGTGCTGATCATCTTCTTCGTGGTCACCACCACCTTCGATGCGCGCTCGACACTCCAGGTGGAGCTGCCTACGGCCAGCCAGCAGCCCAGCAATGAGCCGCCGCGCTCGTTGAGCGTGCTGATCAACGCCGAAGGCCGCTACTTCATCAATGACCAGGAAGTGCTGCGCAGCGACGTCGAGTCGGTCAAGCAGACCATCGCGGCCGTTGCCGGCAGCGACCGTACCCAGCCGGTGCTGTTGCGTGCCGATGCCCGCACGCCCTATCAGGCCGTGGTGACCGCGCAGGATGCGCTGGGTCAGCTCGGCTTCCGCCGTATTGCCATTGCAACAGCACCCGAGGTGCGTCCATGAGTTCCAAACACGCGCCGGTGTGGCCGATCTACAAACGTCTGCTGGGATACACCCGTGCCTACTGGGGCATGATGGTCGCCGCCGTCATCGCCATGGCGGTGGAGTCGGTAGCCGGCTACCACTTCACCAAGCTGATGGAGCCGCTGGTCAACCGTGGCTTCGTCAATCCCGAACCGAAAATGGCGGTGATCCTGCCGCTGACCATCCTTGGCCTGTTCCTGATGCGCAGCGCCGCCACCTGGGTGAGCGACTACGCGCTGGCCAAGACCGGTCGCAGCGTGGTGCGCGACCTGCGTGAACAGGTGCTGGCCAAGTACCTGCACCTGCCGTCCTCGCATTTCGATACCGAATCGACACCGGTGATGGTCAGCCGCCTCAACTTCGATACCGAGCAGGTTACCCAGGCCAGCGCCGATGCGCTCAAGACCGTGGTTGCCGACACCCTGACCATCATCGCCATGCTGGCGGTGATGCTGCAGATGAGCGTCAAGGTGACCGTGGCCATGCTGGTGGTGGTGCCGATGATCGGCGTGATCGTGTCTTACGTGGGCAAGCGCTACCGGCGCATCAGCCGCGGTATCCAGGACGGCATGGGCACGATGGCGCAGACCGCCGAGCAGTCACTGGCGGCCCAGCAGGAAGTGAAGGTGCACGGCACCCAGCAGCATGAGATGTCGCGCTACTCGCGCCTGGCCAACCGCATGCTGGCGCTGAACATGAAGGTGGAAATCACCCGTGCCGGTGCCTCCAGCGTGGTCCAGTTCCTGGCCGCGCTGGCGCTGGCGGTGATCGTCTGGGTGTCGACCCGCGAAGCACTGGCAGGGCGCCTCAATGCCGGCCAGTTCATGGGCCTGATGATCTCGATGACGGCGATCATCCCGTCACTGCGCCGCCTGACCAGCGTGCAGTCCTCGATCTCCCGCGGTGTGTCCGCCGCCGAGCGCCTGTTCGACATCCTCGACATGCCGGTCGAGCGCGACGAAGGCCGCAACACGGTGCAGCGCGTGCGTGGCGAACTGGCCTTCGAGCACGTCATGCTGCGTTACCGCGAAGACAGTGGCATCGCCCTGGACGACATCAGCTTCGTGGCCAAGCCGGGTACGGTCACCGCCATCGTTGGTCGATCCGGCAGCGGCAAGACCAGCCTGATCCGGCTGGTGCCGCGCTTCTACGAACCCAGCGGCGGGCGCATCACCCTCGACGGGGTGGCACTGGACGACTATCCGCTGGCCGACCTGCGTCGCCAGGTGGCGATGGTCGGGCAGAAGGTCATGTTGTTCGACGACACCATCGGCGCCAACATCGCCTATGGCATGGACGCGACGGATGAACAGATCCGAGCGGCAGCTGAAGCCGCGAATGCCTGGGAGTTCATCGCACGCATGCCGCAGCAGCTGCAGACCCCGGTGGGCGAGAACGGCGCGCTGCTGTCCGGTGGCCAGCGCCAGCGCCTGGCGATCGCCCGTGCGATCCTGCGCGACGCGCCGATCCTGATCCTCGATGAAGCCACCGCAGCGCTGGACAACGAATCGGAGCGCCTGGTGCAGGACGCGCTGCAACGATTGATGCCCGAGCGCACCACGCTGGTCATCGCGCATCGCCTGTCGACCATCGAGCATGCAGACCAGGTGCTGGTGATGGACCACGGTCGCATCGTCGAGCGCGGTACCCACAAGGAGCTGCTCACCATGGGTGGCCTGTACCAGCATCTGCACAGCATGCAGTTCCGCGAAAGGCAGGACTGATGGCCGGCAAGGGTACCCAGACCCCGCCGTACTGGTACGACGGCACCCCGGTTCCGTGGGCGATGCGCCTGCTGGCGCCGCTGTATGCCGGCGTCACCGCGCTGCGCCGGCGCGCCTATCGGCGTGGCTGGCGCAAGCGCTACACGCTGCCGGTGCCGGTCATCGTGGTTGGCAACATCACCGCCGGTGGAACTGGCAAGACGCCGCTGACCATCGCGCTGGTGGAGCGCCTGCGTGCCGCCGGTTGGAAGCCGGGCGTGGCCAGTCGTGGCTACGGCCGCGAAGATGCCGACAAGCCGCTGTGGGTCAAGGCCGATACGCCGACCGCCAAGGGCGGTGACGAGCCGGTGCTGATTGCCTGGAAGACCGGCGTGCCGGTGCGCGTGGACAGTGATCGTGTTGCAGCCGGCAAGGCGCTGATCGAGGCCGGCTGCGATGTGATCGTCTGCGACGACGGCCTGCAGCACTACCGGCTGGCACGCGACATCGAGATCGAGGTGGTCGATGCGCAGCGCCGCTACGGCAATGGCCGGATGATCCCGGCCGGGCCGCTGCGCGAACCGGTCAGCCGTGCCAGCGAATGCGACTTCCGTGTAGTGAATCTGGGTCAGGCCGACGAAGAGACCGCGACGCAGGCCTGTGGCTTCGGCCAGTGGCCGATGGCCCTGCACATCGACAGCGCACAACCGCTGGCCGGTGGCCGTGCCCGTCCGCTGTCGTATTTCAAGGGCCAGCGCGTGCACGCCGTGGCCGGCATCGCCCACCCGCAGCGCTTCTTCGACATGCTGCGCGCGCGTGGCATCGGCGTCGTGCCGCACGCCTTCGCTGACCATCAGGCCTATCAGCCGCAGGACCTGTCCTTTGGCAGCCAGCTGCCGGTGCTGATGACCGAGAAGGACGCGGTGAAATGCCGCGCGTTCGGCAATGACTGGCACTACGCGGTCCCGCTGCGCGCCGAGCTGCCTGCCGCATTCTGGGTGGCGCTGACCGACCGCCTGGACAAGCTGCGACCGAACTGAGTGGCGCGGCGGCGCTTGCATTCATGCGCCGCCGGCCGCATTCCCGTTGTAACGAGCCTGCCGAGTACCGCCCCATGACCGAATTCGTCGTCGCCATCCCGGCCCGCTATGCCGCCTCGCGGCTGCCGGGCAAGCCGCTGCGCCCGCTGGGCGGTGAGCCGCTGGTGCTGCACGTGGCGCGTCGCGCGCTGCAGGCCGGTGCCGGCGAGGTCTGGGTCGCTACCGACGATCAACGCATTGCCGACGCACTGTCCGGGCTGGCCGAAGTGAAGGTGGCGATGACCGCCACCTCGCATGCCTCCGGTACCGACCGCCTGGCCGAGTGCGCGCGCATCGCCGGCTGGGCCGATGACACTGTCGTGGTCAACCTGCAGGGCGACGAGCCGTTCGCGCCGGCGGCGGGTATCCGCGCGGTGGCCCAGGCACTGGTTGAAGGCAATGCGCCGATGTCGACCCTCGCCACGACCGTCGAAGACGCGCATACCCTGTTCGACCCGAACGTGGTGAAGCTCGTGCGCAACGTGCGCAACGAGGCGATGTACTTCAGCCGCGCCCCGATCGCCTGGCACCGCGATGGCTTTGCACGCAGCCGTGACACGCTGCCGGCCGGTCACAACTGGCTGCGCCACATCGGCATCTACGGCTATCGCGCCGGTTTCCTGCAGCAGTTTGCGGCGTTGCCGCCGGGCCAGCTGGAGCAGATCGAATCGCTGGAACAGCTGCGCGTGCTGGAAGCGGGTTTCCCGATCAGCGTGGCGATCTCGCCCGAACCGTTCCCGCCGGGCATCGACACGCCCGAGGACCTGGAACGCGCCGAAGCATTGCTGCAGACGCTGGCTGCCCGATGAAGCTGCTGGTCGTCTGCCTCGGCAACATCTGCCGTTCGCCGATGGCCGAAGGTGCGCTGCGCGCGCGCCTGGACGCCTCGCCGCTGGCTGGTCGGGTGCAGGTCGATTCGGCCGGCACCGGCGACTGGCATGTGGGCGAGCCACCGGACCGGCGAGCGATCGCCTGCGCGGCCGGGCATGGCGTGGACATCGGCGGCCTGCGCGCGCGCCAGCTGCAGGTCGCGGATTTCGACCGCTTCGACTGGATCCTGTGCGCCGATGAGGCCAACCTGCGCGATGCGGGTCGCCTGGCCACACCCGCCCAGCGCGAACGCCTGGCGCTGTACCTGCCGTGGTCCGGCGGGCAGGGCAGGGGTGCGATCCCGGACCCGTACACCGGCGGCAGTGAGCATTTCGAACAGGTCTGGACATTGGTCGACGATGCTGCAAAACGTGCCGTGGCACGACTGTTGCATGACGCCGACTCCGGCATAATCGGGCCATGAACGTCCAGCCCGTCCCGGACCTGCCCGAGTTCGCCACCTGGCTCAACGCCACCCCCTGCACCCTGACCGAACTGCGCGGTCGGCCGGTGGCGCTGTTGTTCGTCAACGCCGCTTCCGCCTGGAGCGCGCAACGCCTGGCCGAGTTCGGCCAATGGCTGTCGCGCCACCCCGGCAAGCTGCAGCCGCTGGTGCTGCAGGTGCCGCGCTTCGATTTCGAACGCGAGGCCGGCGCCGCATTGAAGCTGCTGCGTCGCCAGGGCCTGACAATGCCGGTCCTGCTCGATGCCGACTGGGATGGCTGGCGCCGCTTCGGCATCACCGCCTGGCCGACCCTGGTGCTGCTGGATGCGCAGGGGCGCGAGCAACAACGGTTGGTCGGGCAGGGGGCACCCGGTGAGCTGGAGCGTGCCTTGAACGCGCTGTGCGAAGGCGCACCGTCGGCGCCGCCGCGTGGCGGCAGCGAACTGCACCCGGAACCCCGCCAGGCGCTGCGCTTCCCGCTGGGCCTGGCAGTCAGTACCGAACGCCTGTACATCGCCGACAGCGGCCATCACCGCATCCTCGAATGCAGCCATGGTGGTCGCATCCTTCGCCAGTTCGGGCTGGGCACCGCCGATTTCATGGACGGCAACCTCGCCGAAGCCGCGTTCCACCGCCCGCAGGCGCTGGTGCTGGAGCGCGATTCGCTGTACGTCGCCGACACAGGCAACCACGCGGTGCGTCGTATCAACCTGCTGACCGGGATCGTCGACACGCTGTGCGGCAACGGTCGTCCCGGTGCACCGATGGAAGGGCCGGTCGCGCAGGCGCGGCAGGTTGCGCTGGACCATCCGGTCGGCCTGGCCATCGCCGACAATCAGCTGCACATCGCCATGGCCGGCGACAACCGCATCTGGAGCTACCACCTGGGCCAGCGCAGCCTGCAATGGCGCGCGGGCAGTGGTTCCATCGACGAGCGTGATGGCAGCGGGCATCTGGCCGCCTTCGCCCAACCCACCGCGTTGGCCGTGGTGCAGCAGGTGCTGTACGTGGCTGATGCGTTGGGATCTTCAGTGCGTGCACTGCAGCTGCGCGGCGACCTGGTGCAGACCCTGGTCGGGCAGGGGCCGTGGCGCTTCGGCAGCGAAGACGGTCCGCGTTCGGACGCCAGCCTGCAGTTCCCACAGGCGATCGCGCTCAGCCCGGATGCGCCGCTGTTGTGGATTGCCGATACCGGCAACGGCCGCCTGCGCACGCTGCGCCTGGGCGGTGGCGAACTGACCACCCAGCCGTTGCCACGACGCCTGCATGGCCCGGCGGGGTTGGCGGTAGGCGCCGGTGCGGTGTGGATCGCCGAGACCGACGCCCATGCCGTGCTGCGATTCGACCCGGATAGCGGCGTGCTCAGCGAAGTCCCGATCAGCGAATGACAGACGTTCCCGCCCCGGCCTTCGACGGCAAGGCCTTCGCGGCCCAGCTCAGTACCGCCCCTGGCGTGTACCGCATGTACGCCGCCGACGACACGTTGCTGTACGTGGGCAAGGCGCGCGCGCTGCGCAACCGTGTCGGCAGCTATTTCAACGGCAGCCCGAAGAACGCGCGGATCATGTCGATGATCTCGCAGATCGCGCGCATGGACGTGACCGTGACGCGCTCGGAAGCCGAGGCGCTGCTGCTGGAAAACCAGCTGATCAAATCACTGTCGCCGCGTTACAACGTCTCGTTGCGCGACGACAAGACCTATCCGCACGTGCTGCTGACCCGAGAGAACTGGCCGCGCATCGCGCTGCATCGCGGTCCGCGCGCCATTCCCGGCCGCTACTTCGGGCCGTATCCCGGCGTTACCGCCGTGCGCGAAACGCTGAACCTGATGCACAAGCTGTTCAAGCTGCGCAGCTGCGAGGACAGCGTGTTCCGCAACCGCTCGCGGCCGTGCCTGCAGTACCAGATCGGTCGCTGCAGCGCGCCCTGCGTGGAGCTGGTGCCGGCGCCGGACTACGCCGAATCGGTGCGTCGCGCCGCACTGTTCCTGGAAGGCAAGAGCGACGAGCTGACCCGCGAACTGGGCGAGCAGATGCAGGCCGCCAGCGAGGCACTGGAGTTCGAGCAGGCCGCGCGCCTGCGCGACCTGATCTCCTCGCTGCGCAGCATGCAGACCCGCCAGTACGTGGATGGCCGTGCCGCCGATCTGGACGTGCTGGCGGTGGCCATGCAGGGTTCGCAGGCCTGCGTGCTGCTGTTGGCTTTCCGCGATGGCCGCAACCTCGGTACCCGCCCGTTCTTCCCACGCACCAACGGTGAAGATAGCCCGGAGGAAGTGCTGGCCGCGTTCGTCTCGCAGTACTACATCGAATTCGAGCCGCCGCGCGAGATCCTGCTGGATCGCGAGATTCCCGATGCCGACCTGCTGGTGGCCGCGCTGTCGGCCTCGGCCGAGCGCAAGGTGCAGCTGAAGTGGAACGTGCGCGGCGAACGCGCCGGCTATGTGGAACTGGCCAGCCGCAACGCGCAGCTGACCCTGGCGACCGAACTCAACAGCCGCAACGCGCAGCACGCGCGCAGCGACGCGCTGCGCGACATGCTGGGCCTGGCCGAGCCGGTCAAGCGTGTTGAATGTTTCGATATCAGCCATACCATGGGTGAGGCCACCGTGGCCTCATGCGTGGTGTTCGACGCCGCCGGTCCGGTGCGCGCGCAGTACCGCCGCTTCAATATCAGCGGCATCGAGCCGGGCGACGACTACGCCGCCATGCGCCAGGCCATCGATCGCCGCTTCCGCCGTGCAGTGGAAGAGCAGGGCGTGCTGCCGGACGTGCTGCTGATCGACGGCGGCGCCGGCCAGTTGGCCCAGGCCCAGGCCGCGCTGGCCGACCTGGGCGTGGAAGGCGTGTTGCTGGTGGGCGTGGCCAAGGGCGTGGAACGCCGCGCCGGCCACGAAGCGCTGGTGATGCCCGATGGCCGCGAGCTGCGCCCGGGCGCGGCCAATCCGGCGCTGCAGTTCATCCAGCAGGTGCGCGATGAGGCGCACCGCTTCGCCATCACCGGCCACCGCGGCCGCCGCCAGAAGGCGCGGATGACCAGCAAGCTGGAGGACATCCCTGGTATCGGGCCGCGCCGCCGCGCCAGCCTGCTCAAGCATTTCGGCGGCCTGGTGGGCCTGAAAGCCGCTGGCGAAGCGGAAATCGCCAAGGTGGAAGGCATCAATGACGCCCTCGCGGCACGTATCTACGCTAACCTGCACGGGTTGGCCACGCCTGATGCGGCCGAGTAGAGAGAGAAGCACGCAAGCATGAAGTTGACCCTGCCCACCTGGCTGACGTTGTTGCGGATCGTGATGATCCCGGTGCTGGTGCTGGTGTTCTACCTGCCCTACACCTGGACCAACTTCGCTTCGGCGGCGATCTTCGGCCTGGCCGCGATCACCGACTGGCTCGATGGCTGGATCGCACGCCGCTACCAGCTGGAATCGGCCTTCGGCGCCTTCCTCGACCCGGTCGCGGACAAGCTGATGGTGGCGGTGGCGCTGTTCCTGATCGTGCAGGGTCACCCGACGCCGTGGATGGCGTTCTGGGCGGCAGTCATCGTCGGCCGTGAAATTGCGGTATCGGCGCTGCGCGAATGGATGGCCGAACTCGGCCAGCGCGCCAAGGTGCGCGTGGCGATGATCGGCAAGGTCAAGACCACCGCGCAGATGGTCGCGCTGCTCTGCCTGCTGTATTCGGTGGCACCGAACGTGCCGGTGGAAGACATCTGGATGGGCTGGCCGGTGTTCCACATCGGCGACTGGACCCTGGCGATCGCCGCGGTGCTGACCCTGTGGTCGGGCCTGCAGTACCTGCACGCCGCCTGGCCGAGCCTGCGTGATGACGAGCGCGCGGCGCGCGAGCGTGCGCGGCAGAAGAAGCTGGGCAACTGAGCCCCCGGGGTCGGATCCCTTTCCGCAGGAAAGGGCTCTGACCCCATCGGTGCGTCTATCCGCGCATGGCGTGGATCAACTGGAAATGCCGCATCCACGGATGATGCGGATCCATCGGTTTGCGGGGATGCCATAGTAGATCCACGCCATGCGTGGATACGCAATGCAAGGTGCCTCGCAGACCCTGAAAAAGCGCTTGACGCCATCCTTGGAATAGGTAAAATTTCGCCTCCCAAGCGGGAATAGCTCAGTTGGTAGAGCGCAACCTTGCCAAGGTTGAGGTCGCGAGTTCGAGTCTCGTTTCCCGCTCCAGATTCAAGAAAAACGCTCCCGAAAGGGGGCGTTTTTCGTTTGCGTCCAACGCGCTTCATTGCCACTTCACCGTCGCCCCATCGCCCCACCACATGAAGGTTGGATGCTGCATCCTTCGTTCCAAGGGTGACGCCGCGATGCCTCATCAATCCTCCGCCTACGACCACGACGTGGTCATCGTCGGCGCCAGTTTCGCCGGTGCCGCCTGCGCGTTGGCTGCTGTCCAATATGGACTGCGCGTGTGCGTACTCGAACGCAGGGCCGACCCCGGCGAACGCCTGCACACCACCGGCATCGTGGTGAAGGAAGCGATGGAGCAGACCTGGCTGGGGCGCATGCCCGAATACCTGGTGCAACGCGTTGCCAATGTGCGTCTGTATGCGCCGAACCTGAGGAGCGTGCTGCTGGCAGCACCGGGCTATTACTTCCTCACCACCGATACGCCGAACCTGATGCGCTGGCTGGTCAGCGAGCTGCGCGCGAACGGTGTCGACCTTCGCCTGCAGCAGTCCTTCACCGACGCACATCGCAGTGGTGACGGCTGGCTGGTGGAAGGGGGAGGGCGGTGCGCCTACCTGGTCGGCGCCGATGGCGCGCGCTCACGCGTTGCCCGGCGCACTGGCCTCGGCCAGGTGCGCGACAATCTCTACGGTGTCGAACGCGAGTTCGCCGGCCTGCAACTACCGCAGGGCGATGCATTGCATTGCTTCGTCAGCAAGCGCTTTGCACCGGGCTACATCGGCTGGGTCGTGCAGAATCCTACCGGCCTGCAGGTGGGATTGGCGCTGCGCCATGACCCGAATCAGGTACGCCCGCCTGATATTGATGGCTTCCTTGAGCACGTGCGCGATGTGGTCGGCATTCCGCCTTCGGCGCGCCCCTCGGCTACCCGTGCCGGCCTGGTGCCTTGCGGCCGGCCGGATGGGCCGATCACTGGCCAACGGCTGATCCTGACCGGCGACGCGGCGGGCATCGTCTCGCCATTGTCCGCCGGGGGCATCCACTCCTCGTGGCGGCACGGCTGGGCGGTCGGCGAGGCGATTGCCCGTCATCTGCGTGGCCAGGGGCCGGAAGCGGAACGGGTGGCGCGGCAGGTGGCGCCGGCATTCCATGGCAAGCGCCTGCTGCGCTGGGCGATGGATCATCTGCAGGCCGACTGGCCGCTCAACGCACTGCTGCACACGGCGACCACGCGGCGCATCGCCGAGCAGGTCTACTTCCATCGCCGTGGCCTGCGAACCTGAGGTATCGGTCCTGGGGGCCTGAACGCCGCCCCACAATGCACGCGAAAATTCCTGTTGACGCCGTGCAGCAATATCGACACAATAGCGCTCCTTCGACGCAGGTCGAACGAAATCTGCGGGAATAGCTCAGTTGGTAGAGCGCAACCTTGCCAAGGTTGAGGTCGCGAGTTCGAGTCTCGTTTCCCGCTCCAGATTCAAGAAAAACGCTCCCGCAAGGGGGCGTTTTTCGTTTGTCACACCGGTTGCACCACCGCCGCGCTAGCGTGCCTTGCCGGGCAGGGCGCTGCACCAGGTCCGGGCATCCTGCCGGTGGAAACCGGGGCAGCGGTTGTCCTGCGGGAAGTAGACGTAGGGAGCGTCATCTTCGTAGGTGAAGTGGTAGTAGTAGGTCCGGTCCTTCCCGTACAACCAGTAGTTCGACGAGCCCTGGTTGATGGCATACGGCTCGAACGTGAAGATCGAGGATTCGGCGGGAATGAAGTTGCTGCGCTCCATCAGTAGCAGCGTGGCGTTCGAGACCAGTGGGGTGGTCAGGACGAGCACGATCACACCGACAGTCGCTGTCGTGATCGAGCCAATCAGCAGCCAGCGGCGGGGGCGTTTCACGGTCGGGCAGCATCGAAGCAAGACAATGCCGCAATGTGCAATACGCTGTGAAAGTCGTCCAGTGTTCCGTGCCGGGAACGCATTGAAAGCGTAGTGAAAGACTGGGTCGGCGTTGCCTGAACCGCACGCGTGCTGTGACCTTTTTTGGACGATTTCTCCATGTTCGCTCCACAATCGCACGGTAGCCTTCATGCTCCTTCTACACGTTGGCGGGCTGGTGGTCAGGCGTATCACTTCAGTGGCAGTGCCCAAGGCCGGGCACCGACTCTCCCTGCATGCAGTGCTGCGCCCTGGTGCGTTGTTGGCAAGCCTGGCCCTGGCCGGTTGCATGTCGGTGCCTGTTCCGGACCTGCCTGACCGCACGCCCAGCACCTGGACCCAGGTGCCGCAGGGCCAGGGCGTGGCAGTGGATGCCAGACAGTGGTGGAAAGTGCTGTCCGACCCGGCACTGGATGGCCTGGTCGACCAGGCCATCGCCGGCAATCTGGACCTGCAGCAGGCTACGCTGCGCCTGCAGGCCGTTCGGATCGTCGCCGGCACTTCCGACTCGCGTTTCCTGCCGGAAATCTCGGCCAGCGCCAAGCAGGTGCAGGACGCCGCCGCCGTCGATACCTACTTCCATGCCGGCATCGAAGCGATCTGGGACCTGGGCCTGTTCGGTGCCGCCGAGAGCGCGCAGTTGAGCGCGCAGGCTTCGGCCGGCAATGCCGAGGCGCTGCGCAATGCCGCGCAGGTGGCGGTGATTGCCGACGTGGTGCGCAGCTATCTGGACCTGACCGTTGCACAGGCCCAGCAGGACCTGCTGGCCCGCCAGCAATCGGTGGATGACCGCGGCGAGCACCTGGCCCTGGTCCGCCAGCGCCTGCGCCTGGATGAGCCCGGCGAACTTGATCGCCTGCGTGCACGCCAGGCCGCCACCCACGCCGCCATCGCACAAGCCCGGGAAAACGCCGACAACGCCGCCCGTGCGCTGGCATTGTTGCTGGGCCGTGATGGCCCGGATCCGGCTTGGCGCGCCTATCGCTCGCCGCCGAAGCTGGGCACGTTCTCGCTGCAGCAGGTACCGGCCGATCTGCTGCGCCACCGCCCGCAGATTCTGCTGGCCGAATCTGAAGTGATGCAGGCCGCGGCCAGCAAGGGCTCCGCACGTGCCGCGATGTATCCGCGGGTCAGTCTTGGTGGCTCGATCCTGTACGCCTACAACCTCACCCAGAACGCCCGCTCCAACTCCGATTCCAGTCCGTCGATCGGCCCGTACGTCGATATCCCGCTGTGGGATTGGGGCCAGCGCCGTGCACGTTTCCATGCCGACGAAAAGCAGCTGGATGCTGCACTGCTCGGTTACCGCAAGGCGGTACTGGAAGGCGTGAGCGAAGTGGAGGGCGCGCTGGGCAGCCTGGCGCGCCAGGACAGCATCATCCAGTCGCTGCGTGCGGCCAATGATGTTGCCGGCCAGCAGGTCAAGCGACAGGCACGTCAGGTACAGCTGGGTTTGTCCAGCGAGTTCGATGGACTGGACACGCAGCGTGCCGCGCTCGCCTCGCAGGCTGATCTGATCGGTGCGCAGGGCGCACGCGTGCTCGCGTTTGCTTCGCTGTACCGCGCCCTCGGTGGCGCACCGCTGCCGGTCGAAGCCGAGGACGCGTCGCAATGATTGCGCTGGCCCGAAAGACCCTGGCCTATGAGTGGCGCCGGTTCCTGCCGGTAGTGCTGGCGATGTGTTTCGCTGGCGTGCTGTTGATCGTGCAGGCGGCGCTGGTGCTGGGCATCTTCGGTACCGCCGCGATCTACGTGAAGGCGTCATCCTCCGATATCTGGGCCGGCTTTCCCGGCACCCAGAGCGTGAACTACGGCCATGCAATCAGCGCGGATGTGGAAAGCCACCTGCGCATGGACCCCGAGGTCACCCGCGTCGAACCCTACGAATGGGTCGATGGCGAATGGCGTTCCAGCGCGCAGGGTACCGGCAACGTGTCTGTGTATCTGTCCGGCATCTCCACCCAGGACGACGCGATGATGTTCGCGCGCATCCTGCCCGCCGACCTGCGCGCGCAGCTGCGCGAACCCGGTGCGGTGATCGTCGATAGCGCCGATCTGGATACGCTGGGCGTGGACCTGCAGAACAACCGTGCGTGGATCAATGGCAAGGCGGTGCGCGTGGTCGCGGCACAACCGGGCCTGCGTGGCCTTGGTGGCGTCAACGTGCTGGCCTCGCTGGATACCGCGCGCGCCATCGCGGGTACCGATCCGCACGAGGGCAGCACCTATTTCGTGGCGGGCCTGCGTTCGCCGGACCTGGCCGACCGTGTGCGCGACCGCCTGGCCACGTCGATGGGGCAGGCCACGCCGGTCGAGTTCTGGACGGCACCGGAGTTCGCCAGCCGCTCGCAGCAATACTGGCTGTTCGATACCGGTGCCGGCATCGCAGTGTTGTTCATGGCCGTCATCGTCTGCTTTGTCGGCGCGGTGATCACCAACCAGTCGTTTGCTTCGGTGGTGGCCGGTTCGGTACGCGAGTACGCCACGCTCAATGCACTCGGTGCCGGTCGCTATGCGCTGGCGCGGGTGGTGTTCGAGCAGGCGCTGCTGATCGGCGGCGTGGGCATGTTGCTGGCGGCGGCGTTCAGCACCGTGGTGTTGTTGATCGCACAGACCCAGCGCGTGCCGGTGCAGCTGACACCGATGGTGATCATCGGTTGCGTGGCGCTGGTCGCGGTGATGGCCATGCTGTCGAGCATCATGGCGGTACGCAGTGTCGTCCGCTCCGATCCATCGTTGCTGCTGCGTTGAGGACCGGCCGATGACTTCTACACGCGCCGTCGCCCCGACCCTGCAGGCCGACGCACTGGAAAAGGGTTTCATGTCCGGCGACGTGCAGGTGCCGGTGCTGCGTGGCCTGTCACTGGACATCTATCCCGGTGAACTGACCCTGGTATCGGGCCCATCGGGTTGCGGCAAGAGCACGCTGCTGTCGTTGCTGTCTGGGTTGTCTGCGCCCGATGGCGGTCGCGTGCACGCGCTCGGGCAGGATGTGGGCCACATGACGCGCAGTGAAGTGGAGCGCTTCCGCCTGCACCATGTCGGCTTCGTGTTCCAGGGCTTCAATCTGTTCCCCGCACTGACCGCACTGGAACAGGTGCAGCTGCCGCTGGGCTATCGCGGCATGAGCAATCGCGAAAGCGAACCGCTGGCCCGCAAGGCATTGGACGAGGTGGGCCTCAGCCACCGCAGCCACATGCGACCGGCGCAGCTGTCCGGTGGTGAGAAGCAGCGCGTGGCCGTTGCGCGCGCCTTCGCCAAGTCGCCGACGCTGATCTTCGCCGACGAACCCACCAGCGCGCTGGACGCCGAGAACGGCCAGCGCGTGATCGACATCCTGCATCGCTACGCACGTGCGCATGGCGCCACCGTGCTGTGCGTGAGCCACGATCCGCGCCTGATCCGGCATGCGGATCGGGTGATCGCCATGGAAGACGGCATGGTCCGTGATGACCGCCGCCAGAACGAAACTGTAGAGTCCGCCCCATGACCAAGACGTTGCACCTGCTTCCCTTCAGCCTGGTACTGTCCGCGGCGCTGCTGCTCGGCGCCTGTTCCAAGGACGCGCCTGCCCAAGCACCTGCAGGTAAAGCCGGCACTGCCACCGCCGGCAAGGTCGCGGTGGCGCGCGGCATCATCGACGTCGAGGGTGGCCTGATCGCGCTGGCGCCGCCGGTGGATGGTTCGATCACCGCCGCGCCGGTGAAGGAGGGTGCCACGGTGAAGAAGGGACAGTTGCTGCTGTCGCTGGATGGCGCCCTGCTGCAGCAGGAAGTGGCGATGGCCACCGCCGATCTGGCCCTGGCCAACGACCGCCTGAAGGGCAGCCAGGCGCAGTTGCGCGAACTGGAGCGCAACGCCACCCGTCTGTCCACCGGCGCCAGCGAAGGCGTGTCGTCCAACCAGCAGGCCGATGCGGCCAAGCAGCAGCTGGCAGGTGTGCGCGCCGATGTCGATGTGGCCGGTGCGCAGGTCGACATGGCCCAGCACAAGCTGGAGCACGCCAGACTGAAATTGCAGCAGATGTCGCTGAGCGCGCCGGAAGCCGGCACCGTGGTCGGCCAGGTGCCGGGCCTCGGCGCCTTCGTGCAGGCTGGCAAGCCGGCGATCTCGCTGCTGCCGGCGCGTCCGCTGCAGGTGCGTGCAGAACTGAGCGCCGCCTATGCCGATGCCGTGCAGGTGGGCATGAAGGCCACCGTCGTGCCGGACAGCGATGGCGCCGAAAACACCGGCACGCTGCCACCCGCGCGCGTGGTGCGCATCAGTCCGGTGTTCGCGCAGGCGCGCCTGCCTGAAGACGCCGGGCGTGGCGTGGCCAAGGTGGTGGAGTGCGTGCTGGAGTTCGACGGCGCGGCCAAGGCGCGGTTCGGCCAGCATGTGCGGGTGGAGTTCCGGAAGTAGGCCTAGCGCTTCAGTGGGGCCGCCTCCGCACGTCCTCGGCGCCTGAGCGCCCGCCATGCACTCACCGCTGACACGACGCACAGCGCCAGCAGCAGTCCCACGTCCAGCAGCAGCAACCACAGCAGGTGCATGGCGTGCACCGGTGGTTGATGCATGGCCGACAGCATCCACGGTACCGACCACGCCAGCAGCAGAACGAAGGCAATCAACAGGCGCAGCCACAGTCGCTTCAGTTTCCATGGCCGCACGATCAAGGCGGCCACGACCAGTTCAACCGTGCCCAGCAACGCGAACACGATGACAGTGCTGGTCGGGTAGGGCAGCTCGGCGCCTTCCAGGCGGTGCAGCAACCAGTAGTCCGGGGTGAAGCCGGCATTGACCAGTGCGGCGATCAGCGCCAGCCACGTCAGCGCGACCAGCAACCAGAACAGGCGGATGTAACGTCTAGGCATCGGCGGTGTCCATGGTGGCGGGCAGGCGGCTGCGTGATGCATAGCACACCGATGTGGCGATCGCGGCCAGCGCCAGCAGGCCAGGTCCGACAGTGAAGTACAGCAGGCGCAGCGGGTGGTTGTGCATCAGCGTCCAGGTCGCGAACGTCAGCGGAACCGCCAGCACCAACAGTTTGGCGAACAGCGGCCGCAGCACCGCGATCATTGGCTGGGCGCCAAGGAACATCCAGAACAGGTAGAACTGCGCGATGCCCAGGCTGATGTCGCGATGGGAGGTGAAGCCGAAATGGTCGCGATACCAGTTCATTCCCAGCGGAATCAGTGCCCAGTACAGCAGGGCCACCAGCAGATGCAGCAGCAGGGCGATCAACAGGGGCTTGCCGCGAAGGAACATGGGCGCACAGGGCTGGGCGGGGCAGCGTACCCCAGTGCGGACGCCCATGACCGCATCGTGTGAAGACTGTTGACGGCGTGAAGGAATTTGGACACAATAGCGCTCCTTCGACGCAGGTCGAACGGAATCTGCGGGAATAGCTCAGTTGGTAGAGCGCAACCTTGCCAAGGTTGAGGTCGCGAGTTCGAGTCTCGTTTCCCGCTCCAGATTCTACAGGGCCCCGGTAGGGGCCTTGTTTTTCTCCCGCCACGGCAAGGCGGGGCACGTTGGGCCACAAGGCTTTACGCGCAGTCAGAAAAGTGAAATCGCTGGTGTGTGTTCCGGATTTCCGGTACCATGGCGGCTTACGCGGGAATAGCTCAGTTGGTAGAGCGCAACCTTGCCAAGGTTGAGGTCGCGAGTTCGAGTCTCGTTTCCCGCTCCATGTTCCGACAGGCCCCATCATGGGGTTTTGTCTTGTCAGGGCTCCGTTCCTGGCGCGCAGTACGTTGGCCTCATGGCAGAGTGGCTATGCACCGGATTGCAAATCCGTTTACAGCGGTTCGATTCCGCTTGAGGCCTCCAATTGAAAAGCCCTGACTCCGGTCAGGGCTTTTTTGTTTGTCTGGATGCCAGCTAACCTGCGTCCGGATCGATATCCGCTACAGCCTTGCCAGCGCCTGCACCGTGGCCTGGGTCAGTGGCTGGGGCAGCGCATCCAGCGCGAACCAGCCCAGCCCTGTCTGCACACCCGGCTCCTGGATGGAGGCCTCGGCACCGGCAGGTGCCCGAGCCTCGAAGATCGGCGCAACCCAGTGCTGCGCAAGTGTCGGCTCGAAATGATCGGCCACGCACAGCAGGCGCAGCAGCGTCACTTCCAACGCCGTCTCCTCGCGAGTTTCGCGGACCACGGCAGCCTCCACCGTTTCCATCCAGTCGACTTTGCCGCCGGGCAGGCCCCAGTGCCCGCGCTCCGGATCGCGTCCGCGCTGGATCAGCAGGATGCGGCCGTCGGCATCACGGACGACGGCGCCGCATCCAACGCGGGGAATCTGAAGTTCAGTCATGGCGGAGAGTGAAGAAGGAGCTGTCTTCATTCTTGCATGCACGCCGTATCAGGCGAACCCGCGCTAGGCTGGGCACCTGTGCATCAGCAACCTCACAGGTGTGTCGCATGCTTCTCCGGCAACTCGGCGCTGACGACGCCGATATTCTCTGGCAAGCACGGTTGCAGGCCCTTCGCGAGTCGCCTGCGGCGTTCCTGTCCACGCTGGCCGAGGCGCAGAATGACTCGGCGGACGTGATGCGCGCCCAGCTTGGCGATCCCAGCACGCGCTACTTCGGCACGTTCGTGGACGGCATGCTGGTGGGTTTCCTGCGTTACGTACGCCCGGTGCGGATGGCGCGACGGCATACGGCGGAAGTGCACAGTGTCCATGTGGGTGCTGGCCATCGAGGCCAGGGTATCGCCCGTCAGCTTCTTCTTGCCGCGTTCGCGGCTGCGCGCGCGGAAGGCATCGAATCGCTCACTCTCACGGTGCTGGCGGACAACGCCGCCGCGCGCGCGCTGTATGAATCGCTGGGTTTCACCGAATCCGGCGTCGAGCCGCGCGCGGTGAAGCGCGACGGCCGCTATGTGGACATGGTGTCGTACTGGATTTCAGTGACCAGCCACCCACCATCGCCGGCACCTTGAATCACCCGCTCTACGCCGGATCGTGGACCGGCGTCTGCGCGCGGAAGTTGCGCCCGACTGGTTCACCCACGCTCAGGTAGTGGCGGAACAGATAGATCAACGGTTTCCAGTGGGCGACATCGATGTGCTGGGTGCCAGCCACGGTGATCGCTTCGTGCGCATGCACGCAACGGATCCGTCCTTCGACGATCACGAAGCCCTGGCCGTCATCTTCGGCGGGCGGGTGCATCGCCATCACGCTGACTTCCACCTGCAGCGGGCACTCGGCAATCGCCTCTGGCGCGACGTGTGTCGAGGCGACCGCACTGAAGCCCCCCAGCGCGAACTTGTCGCGGACGTGCACGTAGCCCATCGCCTGTTTGGCAGAGGGCACCGGATCGCAGCCTGTCGCGCGCGCGATGGCCTCGACCTGTGCGGCCTGCGCGGAGGATGGGAAGTTCAGTACGCACTCGTTGCGCAGCTGCAGGTTGCGATAGCCCTGACCCTGCACGCCGAGGCCCAGCACCACCCGGTTGCCCAGGGCCCAGAACGAAGACAACGGACTGATGTTGCTGCTGCCGTCGTCGTTCAGCGTGGTCATCAGCAACACAGGCGTGCCCGGGTACAGGACCGAAGGGGTGATGCGGCGGCGGGGAATCGGAGCGGTTTTCACGGCAGGCCTTGCACTATCGGGGTGGCCACTGTGCCGTGGCAGCGGGTGCCGACGCTTCGGCCTGCATCGAACTGTCGGCCTGCAACGGCGTGCCACAATGCGGGCATGGTCCACACCTCCGGTTCCCTTGTCAGCGTCGGTGCCCTGGTTGGCGACCAGGCGCGCGCATCCATGCTGCTGCAGTTGATGGATGGGCGTGCGTATACCGCGACGGAGCTGGCACGCGTGGCTGGGGTAACACCGCAGACGGCGAGCACGCATCTGCGCAGGCTGGTCGAGGGCGACCTGCTGGTCGCTGTCGCGCAGGGGCGCCATCGCTATCACCGGCTGGCCTCGCACGAAGTCGCCGACATGCTGGAGGGCATCCTGCGCGTTGCGGACCGCACGCCGTCCTGCACCGCTGAGGCATCACGCAGCATGCCGGCGTTGCGCCAGGCGCGTTCCTGCTACCGGCATCTGGCCGGTGTGCATGCGGTGGCGATCACCGACCGCTTGTTGCAGGCAGGACACCTGGTCCCGCACCAGGCGCATTGGCAAGTGAGTGTGGAGGGCGCAGCGTTCCTGCAGGAGCTCGGCCAGCCGCTGGCTGAGCTGCTGCGGCTTCCCGTGACGGTCAAGCCTGCGCGCTACTGCCGAGGATGCCTGGACTGCACCGAGCGGCGCCCGCATCTGGCTGGACTGGTCGGCGAGGCGATGCTGGACAGCTTCGTGAAGAACGATTGGCTTCGGCGGGTTGAGGGTCGACGCGAACTGCGCCTGACGCAGCCGGGGCGCGAAGCGCTGTGGACGCGGTTCGGCCTGGCGACATAAGGGCCCCTCCAGTCTCATTCGCCCACGACATGGCAAGGCGCTATGGTCGAGTTCCAAGTCTTAGGGAGCTGCAATGGCGAGCAAGGACATGAACGATCGCGGCACGCTGGCGGTATGCCGGCAATGAGCAAATCTTCTGTGGAAGTACGTTGGCTGACGTTCCGCCTGATGAACGGCCAGTCGATCGGACCGGATCGGCTGAAGGATGGATGGGTGATTGCTTCGGAGACCCGCCACTGTGGCGTGCGGCGTGAAGCCATCGAAGGCGCGGGCGTGGTCTACGCGCTGTATGCACCGGCCAACCTGGCCTCACCGCGGCGCGCGGAGATGCGCATGCGCGAATTCCTGATGAGCTCCGGCTACACGTTTACCATGGGTACGCTGGGCGGCTGACGCCGCCCTTTGGGGTCACGGGCGTACGGTCAGTGCCTGGCCGAGCATGCCGATCGGACCGCGCGCATCGTGCAGCACGGTGCTGGTCAAGCCGAGACCCTGGTGGCCAAACGACACCGACGTGTCGAAGCCCAGCCACTCGCCTTCGGGCATGCCGAACAGGTGCGCGGTCAGATCGAGGTTGGGGAAGGCGACCTCCTTCGGATCGGCGCGCACGGCCATGCCATTGGACAGATCGAACAGGGTGGCGGCACGGGCCAGCGGACTGACCGGCTCGCCGTCCAGCAGCGCGTGCTTCGCGCGCGCCCAGTAGGTGGCACGGCCGGGCCCCTGATCATGTCGGCGGATCTCCACGCTCTTGATGAAACCGCCTGGCCAGACCGTACCTGGGTCCCACGCGGGCATTGATTCCGGCGGAGCAATGCCGGTGATCGGCGTGCCGGCGATGGCCTGCGTATCGTTCGGGCGCATCAGCCATGCACGCACGCGCAGCGCCGGGCGATCGTCATGGCGCAGCGTGGCTTCGACCAGTTCGATGGTGCGACCACCGCGCAGCACCTGTACGTCGGCCTCCATCGCTTCGATCGGAATGGTGCCGAGGATGTCGTAGGACAGGCGCGCGATCAGAAAACCGTGCCCACGCGCTGCGGCGTTGCGTTCCAGGTGGTGCGCCAGCAGCCCGATCGCAGGTGCGATGTGTTGTTCGCGGATGTTCCAGGCGCCGCCCGTGTGTTCGGTCGGCAGGTAGCGGGTGTCGCTCAGTCGTTCGAAGAAGGCCATCGTATGCGTTGTGTCAGCAGGGAGGGGAGGCGGCAGATGCTGCGCGGGTCCCTGCATCGTAAGCGTTTGGCAGCGTGGCCGGCTGAGCCGGCTCCCGCAGGAGCCGGCCGGATGCCGGTCAGGAGGACTGGCAATCCATTTCGCGGCACATCTTGTACTGGGCCAGGCATTCTGCGGGTGTCTTGGCCAGTGGGCCTGAAGTTGCGCGCAGACAATATTCGTACTGCTGGCTGCAGAATTCACAGGGGCCTGCGGCGAAGGCCAGCCCGGTCACGGCCATGCCAAGGAACATCACGGTCTTCAAGGTCGTCTTGATCATCACGTCAGTCCTTTGTGTGCCCGTCAATGGGCCCGGCCACCATAGCAGTCCTTATGGCGCGCCCCTGATGCGCTGCGACACGTTGAGCTCAACGCTGGATTGCCTTCAAGGCGTCGACAACCTGTGCTTCAGAGAAGCCACAATGCCCTTCGCCCACCGGCGGCAGCACGCGCGGCAATGGTCGCGCGCCGGCCTGTGCGGCCATCTGCGGATACACCGCCTGCATGTGCGGCACGATGGTGGGATCGTTGTTGTTGAACTGGACCGCCAGCGGTCGCTTCAACGCGCCGCTCAGTGCCAGCTTCGCGCGGACATCGGCCTGTGCCGCAGGCACGGGAGCGATGCGCTGCACGCCGGCATTGAACGCGGCGTCGTCACCGAATCCGCTGTACACCACACCTAGGTTGCCGGCCGGCATGCCGCCGCTGCGCGTGGCCAGTTCATGCAGGACCAGCGTGTGCAGGCTGATTGTCCCGGCCAGTGCATCCGGAGCGACCTGCAGTCGCTTGGCGAGCACGTCGGCATGCTGGGGATTCCGTTGCAGCGCGTCGGCGATGCCCTGATAGAGCACTCCCTGCGGCAGCACGGCCGCTTCATGCGAAGCCAGTCCGGTGGCCGGCAGGCCTGCAGCGTTGGGGAAGAAGTAATCGAAGGCGACCAGCGTGGTCAGCAGATCTGCGGCGATCTGTTCGCCACTGAGATTGGCACCGCACAGCGAGACGCCACCGGTGTAGTGCTGCGGGAAGCGTTCGAGGCTGGCGAGTGCCACCGCGCCGCCCATCGAGAATCCGAGCAGCCAGGTGTGGCGCACGCGCTTGAGTTCGCCCAGCGCGTGCTGGCGCAGGCGCTCCATGTCGGTGATCGCATCGGCCACTGCCCAGCCCTGGCTGGCGTAGGCACTCTGCGCGACGGCGTAGCCTGCGGACAGCAGCGTTGCGGTGCTGTCATTGGCGGTCATCGGCGTAGTGCGTGGCACGCCCACCGGCTCGTAGCCGTGCGCCAGCATCACCAGGTCGCCGTTCCAGTCAGCCGGCACGTCCAGTCGCCAGGGGGCGCCCTGCAGCTCGCCGCTGAGCATGCGTGGTGCCGTGGGGGGCGCGGCCAGCAGCGATGCCGCAGGCAGCAGAAGGCCGAGGGCGAGGGCGCATCGAAGCAAGGGTCGCATCGTGGTCATTCCATGCGGGAATGGCGCCGAGCATAGATCCCCGCAAAACCTTGCGCGCGCTGCACTGCCGCAGGGGATTGCCCGCCGGCCAGGCTGCGCTCTACGCTGGCGGCATGGTCCTGCACAGCACCGCGTCGATTATCCGCATTCCCCACGGGAAGGCGGGATAGCGCGCGGTCGCCACGGCCATGCAACCCGCCCGGGAAGGCGGGTTGCATGCGGCGCTCTCCCGGGTACTGGAATCCATCAAGGAGAACGCAGATGCATCACCTTTCATCGACCGACAATGCGCCGACCCTGCACCTGGTGTGCGGCAAGATCGGTGCCGGCAAATCCACCCTGTCGCAGCAGCTGGCGGCGCAGCCACGTCACGTGCTGATCAGCGAGGACGCCTGGCTGGCCGCGCTGTATCCCGACCAGATCCATTCCGTTGCCGATTACCTGCAGCGCGCGGCCGCGCTGCGCGGAGCGCTGACGCGGCATGTATGCGCGATCCTGCAGGCCGGCGTTTCGGTCGTGCTCGACGTTCCGTTCAATACGCGGGCCGCCCGTGCATGGGGCCGCGAACTGTTCGAGTCGGCCGGTGTTGCCCACCAGCTGCATTTTCTCGATGTTGCCGACGCCATCTGCAAGGCGCGGCTGCATGCCCGCAACGCGCGCGGTGAGCACCCGTTCCAGCCCAGCGACGAAGCCTTCGAGCAGATCACC
This sequence comes from Stenotrophomonas sp. SMYL86, assembly GCF_036320025.1. NCBI lineage: Bacteria > Pseudomonadati > Pseudomonadota > Gammaproteobacteria > Lysobacterales > Lysobacteraceae > Stenotrophomonas > Stenotrophomonas sp. SMYL86. Next base: position 86,335 of record NZ_JAWIRU010000004.1, on the reverse strand, counting down.
CGTCACTTCGTGGCACCTGCGCAGGAGGAGGGCTTCGTGGTGATCCGTCATTCACAGGAGGCTTGAGGGCGCAGAGAGGGCGGCGTTCAGTCGACCATCTCGGTGGCGATTCCGATACGATCTGTCGCATTGAGCTCGCCTCGCTTGACCCGGAGTCCCGTCATGGTCGACCGTCTCGCCATACTGCTTGAACGTTTTGCGGTGACCGCCTCGGTATTCCATGCCGGCGCGCTGTGCGGCATCAACACGCTGGAGGGCGAAGACGAGGCGGGTCAGCTGCACCTGGTGCGGCGCGGGCCGGTGCAGGTCAGCCACGGGCAGCAGACCGTGCAGGTCGAAGTGCCGAGCCTGCTGCTGTATCCGCGGCCGATGCCGCATCGCTTCAGCACCGACCCGCAGCAGGGCGCCGACATGGCCTGCGCCAACCTGCATTTCGAGGGCGGCCGGCTCAATCCGATCAGTGCCGCGCTGCCTGATTTCATCTGCCTGCCGCTGGCCGATCTGTATGGCGGCAACGCGGCGCTGGAACTGCTGTTCGAAGAAGCGTTCGAGCAGCGTTGCGGGCGGGCGGCGATGGTCAACCGGCTGTTCGAGGTGGTGATGATCCAGGTGCTGCGCCAGCTGATGGAAGGCGGCGAGATGCGTGGCGGCCTGTTCGCCGGGCTGGGTCATCCGCGGCTGCGGTTGGCGCTGGTGGCGATGCATGAAGCGCCGGCGCAGGCGTGGACGCTGGAAGACCTGGCCGAAGTGGCCGGCATGTCACGCAGCGTGTTCGCCGCCAGCTTCCGCGAGGCGATGGGCACCACGCCGGGCCAGTACCTGCAGGGCTGGCGGGTGGGGCTGGCGCAGCAGGCACTGCGCCAAGGCAGACCGCTGAAGCGGATTGCCGACGATGTGGGGTACGGCAGCGAAGCGGCGCTGTCGCGCGCGTTCAAGGCGCACACCGGGCAGTCGCCGCGGGAATGGCGGGGACAGGCCCGTGCCAGTGCGGCCTGAGCGTCAGCCGAGCACCAGCCGGGCCAGCTTCATCCCACCGAACAGGCCGGCCAGGCCCAGTGCCACCGAGCCGCCGGCATACAGAGCCGCCAGCCCATGCTGGCCACGCTGCAGCAGCAGGCCGATCTCCAGCGCATAGGTGGAAAACGTGGTGTAGCCGCCGAGGATGCCGGTGGCCAGCAGCAGACGCAGCTGCGGCGAGGCGCCATTGCGCATCGCGAAGACCTCGACCACCACGCCCATCAGCAGGGCGCCGCTGACGTTGATCAGGAAGGTCGACCAGGGCCAGGGACTGCCGACGGCCACCCGCGCGCCGATCAGGTTGCAGGCATGGCGCAGGCAGGCACCGATGCCGCCTCCGACGAAGACCAGGAAATAATTGTTCAGTGTTTGCATGGCGTGCCTCGAATGCGGGTTCGCAGGGTCAATGGCGAACGCCGAGGGCAGGCACGACCTGCCGTCGACGAACACCGGGTTCGTCCTGGCAGGAGCCATCAGCCTTCTCAGGCGGTTATCGGGGGAGCCCCATCCCCATCGCGGTCCATGCTACCAGCGGCGGTGCATTCACGTCATCGAGGTCGTCAGCACGCGGGCGACCTTGCTGCGGCTGAAGCCATCCATCAGCAGTTCGAACGCGAGCAGATCCAACGCTGCATGGCGGCGATGGTCGATCTCCAGCCCGTTCTCGGCCACCAGGTGACTGACCAGCTCGTAGGCGTCCTGCCAGACATCCAGATGGGCCTGGCTGGGGATGTAGGCACTGCCAGGCTCACCGACGCCGAGCCCGCTGACCCCGTACAGCAGCTCGCGTGCGTCCAGCTTGGCCGCATCGGCGATGCGGAACAGCTGTTCGGCTTTCACGTGCGAGGCGCTCACGTGGTCGTTGAGCCAGTTGCTGATGGTTGCTGTCGTTGATTTGGCGGCGCGTGCCAGATCGGCCGGGCGTGGGTGCCCGGCTTTCTTCATGGCTGCCGCGAGTCGTTGGCCGAGAGTATTCATCTATGCAAGCCAGCTTAACGCGTGGATTGCGAAGAAGCCTTGTCGCAAGAATCAGTCTGGTTAACAGAAGGACCGACCGTGACCGAATTCTGGAGCAAGCGGCAGGTGCGCACCCGGCTGGGATTCCAGACCGATGCCGAACTGGCCCGCTTCTTTGGCATCAGCCGTTCCGCAGTGTCGCAATGGCCGAAGGATTTCCCGATTCCGGCCCTGCGGCAGTACATCCTGCATCAGCGCTATCCGAACCTGTTCCCCACGACAGAAGCGTCGGCGGGCGAATCCATCTGACTTGCGCCGCCTTTTGTCGCATTTAGCACGCTAAGCGCAATTTGCTAAGTATGCTTAGCGAAATAGGCAAGATCGATCGATCTGAGGGTCACAATCGGCGCCATCTACTGGAGTCATCGGTCCATGGTTTCCGCGGCCTGTCGGCTTCACCCCATCCGGGGGCCCCGGGGTCCCGTATGTAGTTTCGTGAACGATTAATAATTTCAATCGCTAAAGTCGCCGCATGTAATTGACCTGTCGTGAAATCTATGACTAATTGGAGTCAACCAAGCGTGAAGCCTGGGAGTCTTTCAGTAGCACGCAAGTGAGTCGGTAGACCGTCAACAATGCAGAACAAGTCCAACGGAGGTCGTATGGAATACGGCATGCATGGCTTGGCTGAACGGGTACGCCGCGAACTGGAAGCCAGTTACCACAAACACGGATGCGGTCCGGCGTTCTGGGATACCTACCAGCAGGTGCTGGACCGTCTGGTCCCGCAGGGGACCGAGCGTACCGAAGTCACCAACGAAATGGCGCTGATCATCGAACAGCTGGGCATCGTCCGGCGTGCGCAGCTTGTGCCGCCGCACGCCAGCGGGTCGCGTTGATTCAGAGCAGGCGCCAGGCGCCGCAGGCAAGCAGCGCCAGCAACAAGGACAGCAGCGCCAACGTCCGGGGTCGCCACAGACGCTTCGGTTGTCCGGCCATTGCCTGCGGACTGCAGTGGCGCACCAGCGCCGGACCGAAACCGGCCCGGTGCTGCTGTTGTGCGCAGGCCTCCAGGCAGGCACCGCAGGCCAGGCAATCGGCTTGCGGTCCCTGTCGGATGTCCAGTTGCATCGGGCAGGCAATGACGCAGGCCGCGCAATCGGTGCAATCACCCAGACGGTCGGCGCTGAAGGTCGGCATCGGTCCAGCCAGCAGCGGATGCGCGGCGCGGAATACGTAGTCCTGCGCAGTGGTCGGGTCGAGCAGGCCGCGGCCACGGCCCAGCACCCCGCCGAGCCCGGATGGACGTGGCCCGCGCGGCTCACCGCGACGGGCGTCGTACAGCATGCGCGGCGTATGCGGATCGGTCAGCAGTGGTTGCATGCGTGCGAACGGGCACAGCGAACGGCAGACCTGCTCGCGCAGGAAACCGGCGTTTCCCCAGGTGGCAGCGGCATAGAACAGTACCCAGAACGTTTCCCAGCCGCTCCAGCCAGCGTTTGGCGCGGCGGCCAGCAAGCCGGTGATCGGGCTGAACAGGCCGACGAAGGTAATGCCGGTCCACACTGACAGCAGTCCCCAGGCCAGCTGGGTGACCGGGCGTACAGCAGGTGCCGGCAGCATGCGGGCCGCGCTGCGGGCGATCCAGTCGAAGGCGCGCCGCCACAGCGTCTGCGGGCAGGCATGGCCGCACCAGATGCGTCCGGCGAGGTGGGTAAGCAGCGCCAGGCCGACGGCCAGCACCGCCAGCAGGCCGATCAGTACGCCGACGTCGCCGGGCCACAGGGTCCAGCCGAACAGGTCGAATCGCCGCGCGTTGATGTCCAGCAGCAGCGCCTGGCGGCCCTCCCAGCGCAGCCACGGCAGTGCGTAGAACAGCGCCAGCAGGGCGGCGCTGAGCGTGCCGCGCCAGTGCCAGGGACGGGGAGTCCGGGTACATGACGTGCTCATCCCAGCGGCAGCTCGTCGTCGTCATCGCTCGGCATGGGCCGCTGCAGGTACCAGGTGACCGCGCTGGACAGTGCCGTCACCGACCAGAACATGAAGAATCCCGCCGTGTAACCCAGTTCGCGGCTGATTGCGGTGCCCGGGAAACTGATGGCCTGCAGGCGCAATGGATCGACGAAGGCGAAGAACACCACGCTGGCCACGCCGGCGGCGATGAAGCTGGGCCAGAGGATGGCGCCCCACTGCTGGATCAGCCGCTGGCGGCGGTTGGGAGAAGGTCTGTTCATGCTGTCCCGGATCGAAAAGTGGGCGGCGCGTATACTTCGCCAGGGTCGGCGCCGCATCCGCAGGGCATGCTTCCTGCAAGCGTGCCAGCCTAGGCGCAGCGGACTGCGCCGACATTGATCTGGATCAACGGTGGTGATGGCCGGGTGCGGCACACTGCCGGCACGCTTTGGGTACCCCGATGAACGCAACACCGCCGCCTGTCCTCCCCGTCGCCTCGCCCGAGTTGTGCACCGAGCAGGAAGTGACCCGCCTGGTTCACGACTTCTATGCGCGCGTGCGCGAGGAAGAGCGGCTGGGGCCGGTGTTCGGCGCGCACGTCCACGATTGGCCCGAGCACCTGGCGCAGCTGGTCGACTTCTGGTCGGCGATGTTGCGCGGCACCCGCCGGTTCAAGGGCTCGCCGATGTCCAAGCACATGGCCATCGAGCTGGACAAGGACCTGTTCGACCGCTGGCTGGTGCTGTTCCGGATCACCACCGCCGAATGCAACAACCCGCCGATGCAGGAGCTGGCCAACGACGTGGCCGCGCGCATCGGTGACACCTTCTGGAAGCGCTACCAGATGCTGCGCTGGCCGCAGGTCGGCCTGCCGGTGCTGGGCATCCCTGCCAAGGATTGATCTGGGTCAAGGCGGCGCAGGCCGCCCGGCGCGATGCTGGCGGCATGGACACGTTCTCTCCCGCCGCTGGTGGCCTGGCCTGGACCTTCGACCCCGATCTTCTGCGCCGGCACGACCGGCCGGGCCCGCGCTACACCTCGTACCCGACCGCGCCGCATTTCCATGATGGCTTCGACGCGCCGGCGCTGCGCCAGGCGATCGCCGACAGCAACCAGCTGGCCCGTGCGCTGTCGCTGTACGTGCATGTGCCGTTCTGTTCCAGTCCCTGCTTCTACTGCGGCTGCAACCGGGTGATCACCCGTGATCGCGGTCGTGGCCACAGCTACGTCTCACGCGTGCTGGCCGAGGCCGACCTGCTGGCGCCGCAGTTCGATGACGGCCGCGAGGTGATCCAGCTGCACCTGGGTGGTGGTACGCCGAACTTCCTCGATGCCGAAGCGATGACCACGCTGGTGGAAGGGTTGCGCCGGCGCTTCGATTTCAGTGATTTGCCGCAGCGCGATTTCTCGATCGAACTCGATCCGCGCTTCATCGACACCCGCGACGTCGCCATGCTGGCGCGGCTGGGGTTCAACCGGGCCAGCCTGGGCGTGCAGGATTTCGATCCGCAGGTGCAGGAATCGATCAACCGCGTGCAGGGCGTGCAACAGACGCTGGACATCCTGCGTGCCTGCCGCGACAGCGGCATGCGTTCGGTCAACGTCGATCTGATCTATGGGTTGCCGGGACAGAGCCTGGAAGGCTTCGGTCGCACCCTCGAGCTGGTGCTGGCGCTGCGCCCGGACCGTCTGGCGGTCTACGGCTACGCGCATCTGCCGCATCTGTTCCGCGCGCAGAAGCAGATCGACGAAAGCCGCTTGCCGTCACCGGAAGACAAGCTGGCGCTGCTGGGCCTGGCGGTGGAGAAGCTCTCCGCGGCGGGCTACCAGTACATCGGCATGGATCACTTTGCGTTGCCGGAAGAGGATCTGTCGCGCGCACAACGCGCCGGCCAGCTGCATCGCAACTTCATGGGCTATACCACCCACGCCGATACCGATCTGCTCGGCCTGGGCGTGAGTGCGATCAGCCACATCGGTGCCACCTACAGCCAGAATCCGCGCGACCTGCCGTCGTGGGAGGATGCGGTGGACCAGGGCCAGCTGCCGGTCTGGCGCGGCGTGGCACTGAGTGCCGACGACCAGTTGCGCGCGGAACTGATCCAGCAGCTGATGTGCCAGGGCGAGGTGGATGGCGTGCTGCTGGGGCAGCGTCACGGCTTGGATTTCGAGCAGTACTTTGCCGAGGACCTGCGTTCGGTACAGCGGCTGCAGGAAGACGGCCTGGCCGAATACCGCGATGGCGTGGTGCGTGCCAGTGAACCCGGGCGACCGCTGCTGCGGCTGCTGGCGATGTGCTTTGACCCGTATCTGCGTGCCGCGCACGAGCAACCACGTTATTCGCGGGCGATCTGAAAGCGGGACGTGCTGCGTGCGTGTGGTGCCCGGAGCCGGAATCGAACCGGCATGGGGTTGCCCCCGGCGGATTTTAAGCCAGAGCATGGCATCCGCACCGGGCTAACGCTGGACTTGGATGAGGCTTGCTGTAGCAGGTTTTCCGCCAGACCAATGCCTTCGATCATATCCCGGTGCGCGATGCAAACCGCCCCGGTTCCCCTCCGCCTGGCTCCTAGCCGGCCCCTGGAATCGGGGCCTTTCAGGAGCACCTCATGGCAAAGATCAAACTCACCAAGTCCGTCGTTGACACGGCGCAGGCGCAAACCTGCGACGTGGAACTCCGGGATACGCTCGTTCCGGGCTTCTTGTGCAAGATAACACCAACGGGCCGCAAGGTCTTTATGGTTCAGTACCGCACGAACTCCGGCGTGCGGCGCAAGCCCGCCCTCGGCCAGTTCGGCGAGCTGACGGTCGAACAGGCCCGATCGCTGGCACAAGACTGGCTGGCCGAAGTCCGGCGCGGCGGCGACCCCGGACTCGACAAGGCCGAGGCCCGCAAGGCGCCGACGGTCAAGGAGCTGTGCGGCCGGTTCATGGACGACCACTCCAGGCCGCACAACAAGCCCAGCACGCAGGCCGGCTACCAGTACCAGATCGACAGCTTCGTCATCCCGGCCTTCGGCAGCAAGAAGGTTCACGAGGTCACGCGCCACGACATCACCGCGCTGATGAAGCGCATGGAGAAGTCTCCGACGCAGGCCAATCGCGTGCTGTCGCTTGTCCGCAAGATGTTCAACCTGGCCGAGCTGTGGGGCTACCGGCCCGACGGCTCGAATCCCTGCCGCCACGTGCCCAAGTACCCGGAGAAAGGCTCGACCCGCCTCATCACCGACGAACAGATGGTCAAGCTGTTCGCCTATCTGGACAAGGCCGAGGCCGAGGAACTGGAGCATCCGATCCACCTGCTGGCTGTCCGGCTGCAATTCGAGTTCGCGGCCCGCATGTCGGAAATCCTGCTGTTGCAGTGGGATTGGCTCGACTTGCCCAATGGCCGGGTTGTCTGGCCGGACAGCAAGACGGGCGATATGTCGAAGCCGTTGAGCGAGGAAGCCCGTCGGCTGCTGACGAACGCACCTCGCTATGGCAAATCGCCCTACATCTGTCCAGCCATCAACGATCACGACAAACCACTCGGCCCCCATTCCTACTACCAGGCATGGCGCCGCATCCTTGATCGCGCCGGCGTACCGAAGGTCGGCACCCACGGCATCCGCCACCGCTCAGCGACCGACATTGCCAACTCCGGCATCCCGGTCAAGGTCGGCATGGCGCTGACAGCGCACAAGACCGTGGCGATGTTCATGCGCTACGTCCACACCGAGGACGACCCGGTGCGTAAGGCGGCCGAATTGGTGGCCAGCCGGCGCAAGTCGGTCATCGGCATGCGCCAGGAGCCGAAAGAGGTGACCACATGACCAGTGGCCAGCGGTCAGCCCTGTCGGCCCAGATTGTCGTATCGCTGTCACGACAATCTGCCCAGCGACCCTCCCCGCCCGGGCATCGCGCGGGGGTCTGGAAAAGTGTACCCGTTTCGGGTATAGTTTGGAGGTCAAGATGAAGCGCGTTCTCAAGCGAAAGGACTTTGCGCGGTGGCAGGCAAGCGAGAAGCTGCCTGATGCCGCCTTGTGCAAAGCGGTTCAGGAGATGGAAAGCGGTCTGATTGAAGCGGACTTGGGCGGCTTCCTCTATAAGAAGCGGGTTGCACGCCCCGGCAGCGGCAAGAGCGGTGGTTACCGCACGCTGCTGTCGGCCCGGATCGGTAGCCGCTACGTGTTCCTGCATGGGTTCCCCAAGAGCGACAAGGCGAACATCACGCAAGACGAGAAGAAGGCGCTGCAGTTCGCCGGTAAGGTGTTTCTGGAACTGTCCGCGGAGGCTTTGTCGAAGGCGTTGCGGTCGGGCGCGTTATTGGAGGTGCATTGTGAGCAAGATCATTGAATCCCTGCGTGGCGACTTGGCTGCGCTCCACGAAGCGGGAGCGATCAGCAAGGTGACGATGCGCGAGTTCGACGCGATCTGTCCGCCGCCGGTGCGGCAACTCAGTGCTGCCGACATCAAACGTCTGCGCGAAGCCTTGAAGTTCAGCCAGCCGGTGTTTGCTCTTCATTTGCACACGTCGGCCTCGACCGTGCGCAAGTGGGAGCAAGGCGAAACCCATCCCACCGGGCCGACCCTCAAGCTGCTCAACGTCATCGCCGACAAGGGACTACAGGCAATTCTTTAAGCGAGCAAGCTGGCCAGTAGCCCCTACTGCACCAGCCACAAACCCGGTTACGATCTTCAAAACATGCAAAACCATGGAGGTGACAGATGGCAGACAAAAGGAATGTATTCATCAGCCATGTCCATAAGGACGATCATGGGCTCCAGAAGCTCAAGGATTTGTTGGCTCCGAAAGGTCTGGAGGTCCGGGATTCCTCGATCCATACAGGAAAGTTCAACAATGCCACTGATGAGCACTACATAAAGACGCAGATCCTTGCGCCTGCCATCAATTGGGCTGGGGTGTTCATTTGCTATGTCTCTCCCCAAACCAAGAACAGCGATTGGGTGAACTGGGAAATCGAATATGCGGCCAAACAGGGCAAGCGCATTGTTGGTGTTTGGGAGCATGGTGAGAAGGAATGCGACCTACCAGATGCGCTGAAAGAACATGCGGACGCCTTGGTTGGGTGGAACGGTGATTCAATCATTGACGCGATCAACGGGAAGGACTCGTGGGAAAAGCCTGACGGCGGTGCCTGCGACCCGGTTCCACTCAAGCGGCATCCCTGCTGATGACACGTATTCACTCCTATGTAGTGCGGTACGACAGTGGTTTTGCACCCAACCCCTTCTATAGCTACTGCACGCTCGCGACTTGCAAACCCAGTATCCGCAGAAGCGCTGACATCGGCGATTGGGTGGTCGGTAGTGGAAGCAATGATCGAAGTGTCCGACGCGGTGGGCATCTCGTGTATGCGATGCGGGTCACCGAAGCAATGACATTTGACGAGTATGGCCGAGACCCGCGGTTTGAATCCAAGAAGCCGTACCGCAATGGCAGCCGGAAGCAAAGTTGCGGGGACAACATCTACTTCAGGGCTGCGGCTGGGGTTGCTTGGCAGCAGCGAGACTCATTTCACTCCCGCCCCGATGGCTCGCTCAACCCTGACCATGTGGCCCGTGATACAGGCGTCAACAGGGTTTTGATCAGCAACGATTTCGTATATTTCGGGGGTGAGGGCCCTGCGTTTCCTGATGAATTGCAAGATCAGCAAGGTCGCCCTCTATGCAAAACGGGAATAGGCCTCACAGCCTTTGACGATGCGCAATTAGTTGGAAATCTTGAGCAATGGATTCGCAACTTGGCAGTGAGCGGCTACCAAGGCGCCCCATTCGAATGGCTGACTCTTCGCAGGTGACCGATGAAAAAGGAAGGCTCCCTCTTGCTCTCGGATTACGCTGCGGGAATTGCAGCCACAGACGTACTCAATCCGAACGACTTCAATCCGGTTCTCCAAGGGCTATATGGAGAAGTTGGCGGAATAATGGCCACGGCCAAAAAGCACGTTCGAGATAAATCAGCATACCCTGGCTACAAGAGAGCGGCGGAAGAAGAATTCGGCGACACTCTTTGGTACTTGGCTGCAATCTGCAGGCGCCTGAATATCCCTCTTGAGGATATCTTCGGGGAAGCCGCCAACCACGGAAATTTTAAGAATGTTGGCGCTGCAAGTGATATCGCTGAAGGTGCATTGGCCTATATCGCAGTGCCTATTGCGGCGACTGCATCGTTAGATGCCACCCTGGCACGTTTGGGGCAGTCAGCAGCAGCCCTAATGGGAAGCACCCCTGCGCGCACTGATTTGGTCGCGTTCGCGCGGGCTTACCTGGATGCAATCCATGCGGCCGAACTAGCATTTTCGGAAGTGGCTCGCGCCAACCTTCGGAAAGCGCGCGGCGCGTTCTTGGAACCACAAGCAGATGATCTGGTTGACCTTGATTTCGACAGTAAATTTGGAATCGAGGAACAGCTACCCAGAGAATTCAGAATCCGAGTCAATCAACGAGGCAGTGGTAAGAGTTATCTCCAATGGAATGGCGTATTCATTGGAGATCCCTTAACCGACAACATTGCCGACCGCGATGGTTACCGGTTCCACGACGTCTTCCATTTTGCGAATGCGGCGATCCTGCACTGGTCACCCGTGATGCGGGCATTGATCAAACACAAACGAAAGAGCAATCCGAAATTCGATGAAGAGCAGGACAGCGGTCGAGCCATCGTCGTTGAAGAAGGGGTTGCAGCTTGGATTTTCTCAAGAGCCAAAGAATTGAATTTCTTCGAGAACCAGGAAAAGGTCTCACTCGGAATTCTCAAGACCATCGGCGAGTTCGTGAGTGGTTACGAGGTAGAGAAGTGCCCACTGAAGCTCTGGGAAAAGGCCATCTTGGAAGGGTATGCGGTCTTCCGACAGCTTAAGGAAAATCAAGGCGGCTGGATCATTGGAAACCGAGAACAACGCACCATCAAATACATGCCACTTGAGTCTGAAAAATGAAGATCCACCCATTCGTTGAGGCAGTTGCTTCGCTGCAATTCGAAGACTGCTTCAATCCGTATTCGGATCGATGTGAAGTCCATGATCGGCGCGATGCGCCGCGTCGCCGTGCTGCAGCACTTTCCGCCATGTTGCGTCGTGCAACAGAGGAGCCTGTAGATGCGATCTGGATCGGGAGAGACCTCGGATATCGCGGAGGGCGCCGCACTGGGCTAGCCCTGACTGACGACGTTCACATGAGCCAGCACGCCAAGCGCTGGAATCTCGATCTGATCGCTGAGCGGCCGACGATAGGAAGTGCTGTAGCTGAACGAACCGCGGCGGTCATATGGGGCATGCTAGAACACATTGATGCTCGCATCTTCCTCTGGAATGTCTTTCCCCTTCATCCGCATGAATCTGGAGATCCATTCACCAACCGCCAGCACAACGCGCACGAAAGACGCGCCGGCGAAGAACTGCTCCAACAACTCATTGTCTTGCTGAAGCCTTCTCGCATCGTTGCCATCGGCAATGATGCCACCGCTGCGGCCCATCGCATCACGGATTCTGTACCGGTAATTTGCGTGAGGCACCCTAGCTACGGAGGACAGACACAGTTCCAGACGCAAATCTCGGAACTCTATGGGCAACCAATGAGTACCGGATCGTTGTTTTGACGAGATGTTCTGACTTCTAGCGAGCGGCGATCGCTGCTTCGATCCAACTCGACAGGTTGTCGCTGATGGAGGTATAGACCGCGCTACTGGTGCCTCCCGGCGGATCGTAGACGCGGACGACGGAGGATAGCTTTCTACCGTCGTTCAAGGTAAATGAGTCGAACGGATTGGCCCCTGCCACTGATGGTTGCTGGTTGTGGTCCAAGAGCTTGTGGACACGTATCCCCAGGAGTCCCTTTCCGCTGTTCCATGACTGCTCAATCTCATATCGAATCCAGGGGCGATTTGCCGTTTCCGCACCAACCAAAACAATTGTGCATGTCCGCCCTTGCAATTGATCGTCAATCCAGCGCTTGATCGCGGTATCACCGCCTCGCTTCACTTCTTCCCATTTATTATCGCTTGCTGACGGGTTACCCTCTACAACCCCAATATTGCGTATCTTGGATGCGCGCCAACTGTCGCGTTGATAATGAAAGCTGTAGAAAACTTTCCGTGGCATGAATAATCCTCGGTTGATTTTTTAGAGCACGGGATCGGGAAACGAACTGACTCTACTTGCCAGCCAAGGGCACCGCCAGATGCTCATGGAAGAGCTGAGCAAAGTCCACATCGACAAGCGCTTCCCCGGTGAAATAGCTATGGTCCTTGGCGAGATTCAGCGCCGCTCCGCCTGGCGAGGACACCGGGAGCACCTTGGCTGCAGGATGGAAGCGCCTGAAAAGCTCATGTTCAGCTTCTACCCCATCCATTCCACCAATAAACACAGCAGCGCTTAAGTCCTCACGTGAGAGCATCTGTTCGCGCATGACAAGCAAGCTTGCCGCCCTGTCATTAGGGACTGCATCGGTGAAGACTACATTTTGGAAATGCTTGTTCTCTTCAGGGAAGATTTCTGCAAAGAACGTGCTCTGATACAAGACAACAGACTGCGAGTAGTCGACCCCCAAGTCTTCACATATGCTCCAAATCATCGGGGTAATCGCAGGATGCCCACCCCACACGATCTTGTGCTGGCGAATGACTGCTATGACCAGTTCTCTCACCGCACATTGGATAAGAAATGGATCGGCGGTTTCGTGGTAAGTGCCACGCCCTACAAGTGGCACGCTGGCCGAGAGGAAGATTGCACTCATGGCTACGCCTCCCAGTCCGCGAATTGCCAACCCGCCTCGCTGGCTTTAACCCACCTAGCGGAGTGAATGTGCTGTCCTAACCAGTCCAGATGGCCCAGCCACCTGGGATGCAGACCTACGTGATCGTAGACCACGGCAACGGATTGTTCCGGTGAGTTCGTAGACGCATCGTGCAGCGTAGTTGACGTGGGAACACCGACCGTTGGATAAACAACTACATTTCGCCCATCGGGCAGTTGGACATATACAGCTCTATTGGCGCCCACTCCGACGACTTGGCCGCCGATTGTTTGAATGGCATTGCGCAGATTGCTTACGAGGTTGACAGAGCGAACCGCGTGACTCTGGCTGCGAACTTCCTCCAGTTGAAGACAAATGCGATCCACCGCACCGTCTGCGATGCGTCCGGTCGTCGGATCGACTTCTTCAGGTAACAGTTCCGCCCGACTGGCCGTTGCCGTGCGCGCAGAAGGCGTTGTGTCAGGCCAACCGACCCGCAAGACGCTGATGCCTTTGGCCAAAGCGCGTCCGAACTCAGCACTCGTCCAACGGCTTTCAAAATATCCTGGCGTGTCGAGCATCAGCAGGACATCCGAGTCACAAAGCCGGTGCCATAGCATTGTCTGGAAATCTTCTGCAGGTGGAATACCATGTGTATCGAGAAATACATCAAATAGCCGAGCAGACAGCGCATCGAATAGCTGCAAGGCTGCTTCCCTAGCCTCGCCCCGACGATAGCTTACGAACACCCGGCGCTGTCGAGGAAGGAGCCCAGCACACTCCAGCAAAGCAGACGCGACACGTTGCGGCCCACCTGCGGCGTATGCTAAGCAGTTGAGCGGCTGCAGCAATGCGGGGATTTCTGCACTGACTCGATTGACGTCAGAGGCGACCGGGAGCAATGGGATGCCTCGCGCCAGCAGTCTTGCCACATTGGCAAGAGGAGGCTCATGACCTCCGAAAAATGCCGCAGCAGACGATCGCTGTTGGTCTGGATTGAATTCATCGGGACAAACCTCCCATCCAATCTCATGCCCCAACCGCAAATTGAACATGCCGACAGCCTTTCCGATGACTTCTTCAAGTTCGGAAATTTGAACTGCAGTTGGTGTTCCAAGCAGGGCAAGTTGATATAGGGCTGGCATGCCGTTCCTTGCAATGGCAGTGTTCTAACCAAGCGAGACCCAATACGGGAATCTGTTGTTTCTAAAGATACCCGATTTTGGGGCGTCCCCGAATGGGCCGCGCTGTCGTACTTCGCATCGAGCCACCGTTGGCGTCTCGCCCCTACGGGCGTCCATCGCTGACGCCTCCGGCCTGGACAGGCCTGCGCGCTCCGCTTGCCAGAGTTCATGCGTCGCATGGAGACGGTCTTGCTGTCCCTACACCGTACCACGGCGTTCTCGCCGTCAAGGGCCTCGCGCCTTCGGCGCTTGCGGCCGTGGCCGTCTTCGACCCTGTGACAGCTTGCGCTGCGCCGTGCTGGGCCCGGTTGCCCCGCGATCCTCGATCACAAGAAGCCGTTAAGCCTCCACTCCTACTATCAGGCGTGGCGGCGCATCCTTGACCGTGCCGGTGTGCCGAAGGTCGGCACCCACGGCATCCGCCACCGCTCGGCGACGGACATTGCCAATTCGGGCGTGCCGCTCAAGGTCGGCATGGCGCTGACAGCGCACAAGACCGTGGCTATGTTCATGCGCTACGTCCACACCGAGGACAATCCTGTGCGCCAGGCGGCCGAGCTGGTGGCGACCCCCGGCGCCAGACCATCACGAAGGCGCGGCAGCGCCAGCCCCAGGAGGCCACGACATGAGCGCCCGGATGCCCAAAGCAGTAAAAGGTGCCGCCCCTGCCTGCCGGCTACGCCGGCATCCACGACGGCATGACGGCCAGCTATTGAGAGATTGGCCGCCGCATCGTGGAGGCCGAGCAACAGGGCAAGCGTCGCGCGGGATATGGCGAACAGTTGATTGCCCGGCTGTCCGCCGACCTGACCGTGCGCTTCGGTCGCGGGTTCAGCCCGGACAATCTGGAGAACATGCGGCGGTTCTTCGCCGCATACCCCCGGCCTGTGATTTCCGAGGCACTGTCTCGGAAATCGGGGAACGGGCTGCCCGCCGAGAAATCCGAGACAGTGTCCTCGGAAATTCGCCCTTCTGCACTACAGATGGATCGACCGCCTAAGCAACGCCGCGCTGGCAGGACACAAGTTCGCAGCCTGCCGCGTCGCCAGTACTGAAGCCGGTGCGCTTGTACGCTCCATCGGCTTGAAGCCCGCGCGCTCGAAGAACGGCGCGGCCGTCGTGGTCAGCAACCAGGCTTCGCGCCCCCCTTCGTCGAAGGCGCGGCGCAGCAGCAGCGCGAGCATGCCGCCGCCGATGCCGCGATGGCGCGCTTGCGGCAGTACCACCAAGGAGCGCACCAGCACGTTCTGGCCCATGCGCTCGAAGCCACCAAAGCCCACGCGCTCCCCTGACACCGTGACATAGGCGAAGAATCGGCGTCCCGGCTCGGTCAAGTCATCCGTGGGAAGCCCGGCCCCCTGCAGCGCCAGGGCAAGGTCGGGATCGCCGCCGGCGATTGGCGCGTCTATGAGGAGCAGCGTGCCGTCCTCTTTGCGGATCTCGCCTGCCTGCCGCTGCGGCAACAGCTCGACCACAATGTCCGAAGGACGGCACAGCCGCACACCCAGCGCAGACACCACGATGGGCCGATTGATGAGGATCGGGTGCGCCAGCATCTGGTCGATCAACTGGTCGTCGCTCCAATGCATGGCGTCCAGGCCCAATTCCTTGTAGGGCGTGCCCTTGACGCGCAGCACATCCCGCACGCGCATGCCCATCCGCGCGATCAGTGCCTTCAGGATTTCCCGGTCAGGCGGCGCTTTCAGGTACTCGATGATCGTGGGCTCGATGCCGCTTGCACGGATCAGTGCCAGCGTGTTGCGCGACGTGCCGCAATCCGGGTTGTGATAGATCGTGACGATACTCATGCCGGATGTCTCGCTGCGTTGCGCGGGGCCTGTTCGTACCAGCCACGAGATCGGTTGACCAGGCGCACGACCAGCAGCATCACCGGCACCTCGATCAGCACGCCGACCACGGTGGCCAGCGCAGCGCCGGAGTGGAAGCCGAACAGGCTGATGGCCGCTGCCACGGCCAACTCGAAGAAGTTGCTCGCGCCGATCAGCGCCGAGGGGCCGGCAATGCTGTGCTTCTCGCCCACCTTGCGGTTGAGCCAGTAGGCCAGGCCGGAATTGAAGAACACCTGGATAAGGATCGGCACCGCCAGCATGGCGATCACCAGCGGCTGCTGCAGGATGGCTTGGCCCTGGAAGGCGAACAGCAGCACCAGCGTCAGCAGCAGCGCCGCGATCGACAGTGGACCGATGCGCGCCAGCGCGCGGTCGAACGCCGCCTGGCCCTGACGCAGCAGCGCTCGGCGCCACACCTGCGCGATGATGACCGGGATGACGATGTAGAGCACCACCGAGGTCAGCAGCGTGTCCCAGGGCACGATGATGGCCGACAACCCGAGCAGCAGCCCGACGAGGGGCGCAAAGGCGAAGACCATGATGGTGTCGTTCAGCGCCACCTGCGACAGAGTGAACATCGGATCGCCGCCGGTCAGCCGGCTCCAGACGAACACCATCGCCGTGCAAGGTGCGGCGGCCAGCAGGATCAGGCCGGCGACGTAGCTGTCGAGCTGGTCGGCCGGAAGCCAGTCGGCGAAGACCTGGCGGATGAACAGCCAGGCCAGCAGCGCCATCGAGAACGGCTTGACGGCCCAGTTGACGAACAGCGTCACGCCGATGCCGCGCCAGTGCTGGCGCACCTGGCCGAGTGCGCCGAAGTCCACCTTGAGCAACATCGGGATCACCATGATCCAGATCAGCAGGCCGACCGGCAGATTGACCTGGGCCACTTCCATGCGGCCGACGGCCTGGAACGCGCCGGGCGCGAGCTGGCCCAGGGCGATGCCCGCGACGATGCACAGCAGCACCCACACGGTCAGGTAGCGCTCGAAGACGCTCATGGCGGGCGCCGCCGGCGCGCGGCCGGCGGTATCGGCTCCTGCGGTCATCGTGCTGGCCTCACTGGCGGCCAATGTCGCGCAGCTCGCGCTGCAAGGACATGGCATCGAGACTTTTCAGGGGCAGCGACAGGAACAGCTCGATGCGCCGGCGCAGCGTGATCGCGGCGTCCGTGAACGCTTTGCGCTGCTGTTCCTCCGTGCCTTCGACGGCCGCTGGGTCGGGCACGCCCCAATGGGCCGATACCGGCTCGCCCGGCCACAGCGGGCACGCCTCACCGGCGGCGTTGTCGCAGACGGTGAAGATGAAATCGAACACCGGCGCACCCGGCGCCACGAACTCGTCCCAGCTCTTGCTGCGGTAGCCCGTCGCCGACAGGTGCAGGCGCTCCAGCGTGGCGAGCGCCAATGGATGCACTTCGCCTTTCGGATGGCTGCCCGCCGAATAGGCGCGGAAGCGCCCCTGGCCCAATGCGTTGAGGATGCCTTCGGCGAGGATCGACCGCGCCGAATTGCCCGTGCAGATGAACAGCGCGTTGTAGGTAACTTCAGTCGTCATGCGAGCCTCGCGTCAGCAGCAAGATGCAGCGGGCTTCGCTGCGGCGCGACCATCGCTTGGCGCGCAGCACGCCGCGACGGTGCCGGGCGCGGGCTGGGGTGCTTCGTTGAAGACGGGGATGTTGCCCAGCGTGTGGAAGTGCTCCCAGGCCACGCCCTGCGGGTCGGTGATCCAGTGCTTCTCGCTGCGCGCGTAGCAGCAGGTCGTAGTGCCTTCGTCGAGCAGCGCCATGTCAGCAGCCTGCGCGCGGGCCTTCAGCGCGGCCAGTTCCTCGGCGTCGTCGGTCTGGATGCCCAGGTGGTCGATGCCCGGCTTGCTGCCGCGCGTGGAGATGGCGAAGTTCACCGGTGGGTCTTCGAGCATCCACTTTGCGTAGTCGCCTTCGACACGGGCTGGCTGCGCGGCGAACAGTTGGGAATAGAAGCCGATGCTGCGGTTCAGGTCATCGACGTGCAGGTGGACGTGAAAGCGTTTCATGGGAAGTCCTTTCAGCAGGTGGTGCAGATGGCGGAAGACGGGCTGACCTCGCACACGCCGCCCTGGCAGCAGTGCTCGGTCAGGTAGCCGATCAGGCCGTTCATGCGGCTGTACTCGGCGCGGTAGATCAGGTTGCGGCCCTGCTGCTCGATCGTGACGAGGCCGGCGTGCGCCAGCTCCTTCAGATGGAAGGACAGGGTGTTGCGGGCCACGTCGAGCTGGTCGGCCAGGATGCTGGGCGTCAAACCCTCGGGGCCGGCGACGACCAGGGCGCGGAACACGCGCAGACGCTGGGCATGGGCCAAGGCACTCAGGGCGGAAACAGCTTGGGTCTCGTTCATTATTCGATAATACAACATTTATTGAATCATTGTGCAAGTCATCAGTAGGCAGAACTGCATGGCGTCCCGGCGTCCCGGCGTACCGGCGTACCGGCGTACCGGCGTACCGCCGTCGGGCTCGCGGGCTGCGCCCCGCGCTTCGTGCCGAATCGCGGCCATCCGGCTTGATCCCTGACGCCTCCGGCCCTTGAGGGCCTGCGCGCTCCGCTTGCCCCAAAAGCCGACTGTGTGCAGTGGGCGGGGTGTGGGCGGTCTTGCTGTTCCCTTCACCGTATCACGGCGTTCTCGCCGTCAAGGGCGGCGCGCGCTTGTGCGCGCTTGCGTCCTGGCGGCCGTCTGCGACCCCTGACTGCTTGCGCTGCGCCGTGCTGGCCACGGTTCCGGGCAATTCCGCCCGAGCAACCGGAGCACGATCATGTCGCAACTGTCCTTTTCCTCGTTCGATGCCTCGCTGATGGTGCGTGACGCACAGGGCCGCTACCTGCTGGCGACGGCAGACCAGATTTTGGAGGCCGCGCGCCACGCCATCGAGCAGAAGATGCAGCGTGGTGCCTCGTTCAGTTCGCCGGCGGCAGTCAAGGAGTACCTGCGCGCCAAGCTGGCTGGCTTCGAGCACGAAGTGTTCGCGGTGCTGTTCCTCGATACGCAGCATCGCCTGATCGAGTACGCGGAGATGTTCCGCGGCACCATCGACAGCGCATCGGTGTATCCGCGCGAGCTGGTCAAGGAGGCGCTGCGGCTCAATGCGGCGGCGGTCATCGTTTCGCACAACCACCCGAGCGGAAATCCCGAGCCGAGCGGCGCCGACAAGGTGCTGACCCAGCGACTCAAGGAGGCGCTGGCGTTGGTGGACGTCCGCACGCTGGATCACATCGTCGTGGCGGGCGGCAGCACCACGTCCTTCGCCGAACGCGGCCTGATTTGACTGAGGGGGCTTCGGCCCCCTTTTTGCTGCGCCCGGCGGCGCAACTCCGGCCCTCGCGGGCCTGCGCGTGCTACGCACTTGCCAAAAACAGGTGTGGTGGTGTCGGGTTGGGGGCGGTCTTGCTGTGTCCCTTCACCGTATCACGGCGTTCTCGCCGTCAAGGGCGGCGCGTGCAAGCACGCTTGCGGCCCGTGGCCGTCCTTGACCCCTGACTGCTGCGCTGCGCCGTGCTGGCGACGGTTCCGGGCAATTCCGCCCGTGCAACCGGAGAACAGTCATGCACGACAAATCACACGTTTCCCTCGAACAGCACGTTTGCTTGGTCTGCGGCACAGCGTTCGATACCGGCGCCGTCCTGTTGGACAAGCGCCTGCGCGCGAGCATGGAGCGCCATACGGCAACCGGCTGGGGGCTTTGCCCCGAGCATCAGAAACTGTCCGACGACGGCTTTGTCGCGCTGGTCGAATGCGATCCGCAGCGCAGCGGCTCGCAGGCCGGTGGCCGCATGAAGCCCGAGCAGGCATATCGCACGGGCCGCCTGGCCCATCTGCGGCGCACGGTGTTCGCGCAGGTGTTCAACGTGCCGATCGCGGACGAGCAGGCTTGCGTGTTCGTTGAGCCTGGCGTGATCGACCAGTTGCAGTCGATGACGGCGCCGGCGGCGAACTGATCGCGCCGCGCTGCCTTCGGTGCGTCGTTCCTGCGGGGGCGGCGCACCTTTTTTTCTGCTGCGCCCGTTGCCGATACCTTCGCGCCTGGTGCGCTGCGCGCTTCGCTTGCCTCCAGGGGAAAGCCCTGCGGGCTATCCCCGCCGCGCGATGCTTGGCGCCCCTCGATGCCGCCGAACCGGCTGCGCCGGATCGGCCAGACCACAGTAGTCGCTGTCGAACCTGTTTCCCGATGACTGGCGCATGAGCTTGTGCATCGAGCCTTGAAGGCTGTGCGTCCCCGGCCAAGAAGCATGGCCGGTCGCGCTGTCGTGCGCGTGGCGCATCGAGCCGCCTGCGGCGTCTCGCCCCTGACGGGCTTCCATCGTTCCCTCGCTCCGCTCGGCTGACGCCTCCGGCCCGGCTTCCAGCTTCGGGCCTGCGCGCTTCGCTTGCCGTGCGGTCGGCGTGTGGGATGGCCGTTGCCTTGTCCAGCCGTCTCCCCTGACTTCATCACCTTGTCCGCGACTGTAGCCCGCGGCCGTGTGCCGTCAAGGCGCGCAGGGCCGTGTCCTCGGCTGCGCCTGCGGGCCGCACCAACCCTGCGCTTGCCTCCTTGACGGCCCCCGTCCGCGCGCTCCTGACCGTCGCGGGCGATGAACTCAGGAAAGACGGTGGCAACAGGGCCAACCGGGTTCCTCGTGCCGACCGCACCGAACAGCCGAAAGGCTGGGCTCCGAATCTAGGAATCCGGTGTGCGGTGTGAACAGCAAACCTCTTTTTGTCAGGAGAAAGACCATGCAACTCGCATCCCGTTTCGCTTCCCGTTCCCCGGCACTGCGCAGCGATTACCCGCTGTCCGACGACCAAATCCGCAGGGTGGCCCCGTCCATCTTCGCCGAGGCCCCGCACGAAAGCCGCTCCGAGCGGTACAGCTACATCCCCACCGCCACCGTGCTGCAGGAACTGCGCGGTGAAGGCTTCGAGCCTTTCATGGTGACGCAAACCCGCGTGCGCCACGACGACCGCCGCGACTACACCAAGCACATGATCCGGCTGCGCCACGCCAGCCAGATCAACGGGCGCGAGGCCAACGAAATCATCCTGCTGAACTCCCATGACGGCACCAGCAGCTATCAGATGCTGGCCGGGATGTTCCGCTTCGTTTGCAGCAATGGCCTTGTCTGCGGCGACACCGTGGCCGACGTGCGCGTGCCCCACAAGGGCGACGTAGCCGGGCACGTCATCGAAGGCGCTTACGAAGTCCTGCATGGCTTCGACCGGGCGCAGGAATCGCGCGATGCCATGCGCGCCATCACGCTGAACGCCGGGGAATCGGAAGTGTTCGCCCGCGCTGCGCTGGCGTTGAAGTACGACGAGGACAAGCCCGCGCCCATCACGGAATCGCAAATCCTGATGCCGCGCCGTGGCGACGACGACCGCCGCGACCTGTGGAGCGTGTTCAACCGCACGCAGGAGAACTTGACCAAAGGCGGCCTGTCCGCCCGCGCCGCGAATGGCCGCCGCCAGACCACCCGGCCCGTGCAGGGCATCGACCAAAGCGTGCGCCTGAATCGCGCCCTGTGGCTGCTGGCCGATGGCCTGCGCCAGTTGAAAGCCTGAATCCCCACGCGGCAGGGGCAGGCAGCAGCCCTTGCCGCTTCTCTCGCTGCTGCATCCCTGAACCGATAGGAGTTATCACCATGAACGCCGTACTCAAAACCGAAGCCGTCGCCATCGAAGCCGCCGCGCCGCTGGAAGTGGCCGACCCGACCAAGAACCTGATCTTGGTTCCCCTCTCGCAATTGTTGCCGCGCCGTTCCAAGCGCAACGTGCGGACGACCCCGCGCCAGTCCATCCCCGAACTGGCCGCGAGCATTGCCCGCATCGGCCTGCTGCAAAACCTGATCGTCATCCTGTCCGCCGATGGCGAGCAATACGAAGTCGTCGCAGGCGACCGCCGCCTGACCGCCTTGAAGCTGCTGGCGAAGAAGAAGCGCATCCCCGCCGACTACGAAGTGCCGTGCCTGCTGGTGGCCGATGCTTCCGCCCGCACCGTCAGCCTCGCGGAGAACGTCCAGCGCGAGGCCATGCACCCCGCCGACCAGTTCGCGGCCTTCGCCGCGCTGGTCAAGGAAGGTCGCCCGGTGGAAGACATTGCCGCCGACTTCGGCGTGACCCCGCTGGTGGTGCAGCGCCGCTTGAAGCTGGCGAACGTCTCGCCGCGCCTGATGACCGACTATCGCGCCGGCGGCGTGACGCTGGAACAGTTGATGGCCTTGACCATCACCGACGACCACGCCGCGCAGGAAGCCGCGTTCTATGGTGCGCCGGAATGGCAGCGCAGCCCGTCCAAGCTGCGCGAGCGCCTGACCGAGCGCGAAATCGACGCCACGCACGCGCTGGTGCGCTTCGTCGGGCTGGACGCCTACACGGCGGCGGGCGGCGGCATCCGCCGCGACCTGTTCGCGGAAGGCGATGCCGGAACCTACCTGACCGACGCAGCGCTGCTGGAAACGCTGGTGCGCGGCAAGCTGGATGCGCTGGCCGGGAACGTGCGCGCCGAGGGTTGGGCGTGGGTGGAAGCCGTGCCGCACATGAGCTACGCCGAGCGGCAGGCATTCCAGAACGCGCCGCGCCAGCGCCGCGAACCGACCGCCCGCGAAGCCCGCCGCATTGCCTCGCTGCAAAGCCGCCTCGACAAGATCGACGCCGAACTGGAAGAAGCCTACGACGCCGAGGACGAGGACAAGACCGAAGCGCTGGAACCGCGCCGTGAACAGGTCGCCGGGGAACTGCAAGCCGTAGAGGAAGCCTTGCAGGGCTACGCCCCGGACGTGCGCGCCGTGGCCGGTGCCATCGTCACGCTCGACCGTGAGGGAGAAGCCGTGATTCATCGCGGGCTGCTGCGCGAAGCCGAAGCCAAGGCGCTGCGCACGCTGGAGCGCTTGCGGCAGGGTTTCGGCAGCGCAGAAGGCGAAGCCGGGAACGACGACGAAGGCGAGGACGCCGAGCAGCCCAAGGCCGCGAGCCTGTCCGACCGGCTGGCGCAGCGGTTGAGCGCCCACCGCACCGCCGCGCTGCAAATCGAAGTCGCCCGGCATCCGCACGTCGCGCTCGCCGCGCTGGTGCATGGCATGGTGCAGACCGTCTTGCAGGACAGCCACTACGGCCACGACCTGCCGCTGGGCGTGCGCCTCACGGCGCAAGACCGGCTGGAAGGCATGGCCCCGGACTGGCCGGAATCGCCTGCCGCCGTGGCGCTGCGCGAACTGCAACAGGTAGCCGGCGAAGCCTTGCCGGAGGACAGCGCCGAACTGTTCGCCGCGCTGCTGGCGAAGTCGCAAGACGAACTGGTGCGGCTGCTGGCCGTGTGCGTGGCTTCCACGGTGGACGTGGTGACGCCCCGTGCCACGCCGCACCAGCCCGGCGAGGAACTGGCGCAGGCCGTGGGCCTCGACATGGCCGCATGGTGGAAGCCGACCGCAGAAGGCTACTTCAAGCACGTTTCCAAGGCTGTGATTCTGGATGCCGTGGGCGCGTTTGCACCGGAATCCGTCACCCGGCTGGCGAAACTCAAGAAGGCCGACATTGCCAGCGAGGCCGAGCGGCTGGCCGATGGCACGGGCTGGATGCCCGCTATCTTCAAGGCCGCAAGCCCGCAGGATGCCGCGCAGGAGGAAAGCTCGGAGCAGGAAGCCCCGGAGGATGCCGAAGCAATGGCGGATGAACCCGCCGAGGCGCTGGCCGCTTGACCCGCGCTGAAGGCAAGCGCCCCGGCCTCGACCGGGGCGCTTCGCTTTGTGTGGTGGCGCACCGAGACGAAGGAATAACCGCGATCAGCACCGCGCCCTGGGCGCGGTGGACGCGAAATCCGGGTGCGACAGTGGCCGCGCCCGGTGTTCAAGGCCCAATAGCCGAATTAAAACGCCGCCGCCTTCGCGCTGGCTCAGGCGGCGGCGTTGAAGGCATCGCTGTAGTGCGCGATGCCTTCCGGCACTGTCCCATGCAGGGCCAGCGCCATGAAATAGCCGGGCAGCACGCCCGGCAGTTGCAAGCCCGCATGGGCCTGGAAGCCAAAGCGCGTGTAGTACGTTGGATCGCCCAGCAGCACGCAGCCTGCGGCCTGCATAGCCCGCAGTTCAGACAGCGCCTGTTCCATCAGGCGCGAACCGATGCCTTGCCCCTGCCTTGGCGGCAGGACGGAGATCGGCCCCAACCCATACCAGCCCTCGGTCTTTCGCCCGTGCTCATGGGTGATCGTTACTGGCGACAGCGCGACGTGACCGACGACGCGCCCATGTTCTTCGGCCACGATGGAAAGCGTCAGTTCGTTGGCGGCACGCAAGGCGCGCACGATGAATTGCTCGGTGTGGCTGGTGTGTGGTGCATCAGCGAACGCGGCGATGGTCACGGCCTCGATGGCGGCAATGTCGTCCGGGGTTTCGTGTCGGAGCTGGAGGGTCATGGGCTTGTCTTCGATTGCTTCCTGAAAATATAGAACAGCCTGGGCGTGTCGGCGCACTGCGCCGCCGGGCTTTCGGGCTGCGCCCCGTGCCGCCTTTGCCGTCACGGCCATTCGGCTTCAATCCCTCACGCCTTCGCGCCTGCGGCGCTGCGCGCTTCGCTTGCCTCCAGGGGAAAGTCCTGCGGGCTATCCCCGCCGCGCGATGCTTGGCGCCCCTCGATGACGCCGAACCGGCTGCGCCGGATCGGCCCGGCCAGCGCCCCGCCGCGATGGGCGGGGCGCTGGCGAACACGCTGGCGCTCGCTGCGGCAGGTTGTGCAGGTGCGTGCCGTCCTCAACGCTGGCGGTTCCTGCCCATCACGTCACGAAGGACGGTTCACGGACAACCCGCCCGGCATCGCTATGGAGCTTCCACGCCACGCCTCAAGAGCGGCGCCGCAAGGTGCGGCGGGGGCGTTCTCGCCTGTCGTCGGGTGGTTGACCTGGCCCGCGTCAGTGGGCGAGCCGGAGAAGCCTTCGTGCGGGGATGCCGAGCCGGCCCCATCTCCTTTCGGAGCGGTCCGGCCCAAGGCGTCCTTGTCTCGTTGTGAATCCTGGCGGTGGCGCGGCTGCGCCTCGGGCTTCATGGCTGCAACCGTCCGGCGAAAACAATTTCCCCTGCGCTGCGCGCATTCCTCGCGGGCCAAATTCTTTTCGCCTCCCGGCTCTCCACTGCGTTGCGACCGCAAGCGGTGCAGCCAGCCCGTCCCCCGCCGGCCGGATCACAACAAGGACGCGATGGGCGCGAACCTTGTTCAACCGAAAGGAGAAAACATCATGGCCAACATCGGCACCTTCACCACCGACAAAGACGGCTTCACCGGCACGCTTCGCACCCTGACGCTCAACGTCAAGGTCAAGCTGGTTCCCAACGACAAGGGCAGCAGCGAGAACGCCCCCGATTTCCGCCTCCAGGCCGCCAGCCACGACATCGGCGCGGCGTGGAAGAAGACCAGCGAGGCTGGGCGCGAGTACCTGTCCGTGACCCTCGATGACCCTTCGTTCCCGGCAGCGGTCTATGCCCGCCTGATCGAAGGTGAGGACGGCACGCACGACCTGATCTGGTCGCGCAGCAAGCCCCAGGCGGCGTGACCGCCGCAGCGCCCCGCCCATCGCGGCGGGGCGCTGTGCTGCTAATAGCAGCACATCACCGCATCACGCGCGCGGCTCCGCCGCGTCGCGTTCGCTCAACACCGCCTCCAGCTCTTGGCGCACCTGCGCCAGCAGCTCGTCG
This sequence comes from Stenotrophomonas sp. SMYL86, assembly GCF_036320025.1. NCBI lineage: Bacteria > Pseudomonadati > Pseudomonadota > Gammaproteobacteria > Lysobacterales > Lysobacteraceae > Stenotrophomonas > Stenotrophomonas sp. SMYL86. The sequence continues at coordinate 60,950 of NZ_JAWIRU010000004.1, read as the reverse complement.
GCCTTGCGCGGGCTGTCGCCCGCGTAGGCCAGCGTCAGCAGCGTGAGCGGATGGATCTCCATCACCTCGCACAGCTCGGCCAGCTTGTTCAAGGTGGGGCTTTTCAGGTCGCGTTCGAGGGTACTCATATAGGTGCGGCTGGACACGTCAGAGAAGGCTTCCTGGCTCAAGCCACGCGCCTTTCTGACTGTCTTCAACGCCTTCGCCAATGAGTTCCCAGCCGCCACCTATGGTTTCCTCTCAAAAACCAAGATGACATCCCATTGCGCCCTATAGGGCTACAATCTATAGTGTTCATTTGGTGCTCTCCGTTTTTGTGCCTCTACGGAAATCCGTATCGGCGGATTCCGGCAAAGCCATAGAACCGCATCCGTGCTTGCGCACGAAGGCGCAAATCCGGTTTCGTGGTTCTGCGCTTCGACGTGAAACCGCATTCGTGCATCATTGGATTTGTGGGATTGCCGACCATGCCCCAGCCATTCGCCACCGCCCCGGAGCGCGCGCAATTGCTCGCCAACGGCGAGGCCCGCGCCGCTGGCCGGGCCATCGACCCGGTGCCCGTGGTGCGGCTGTTCACCCCGGACGCGCACGTGACCTGGCTGCTGGCCGCACTCGATCCGGCCGATGGCGACACGGCCTGGGGCCTCATCGACCTGGGGATCGGGATGCCGGCACAGGGCACCGTCAAGCTGTCCGAGCTGGCCGGCATCGTTGGGCCGCGCCAGCAGCCCGTGATGCGCGACCTCTATTTCCGTCCCACGCGCACGCTGTCGGAGTACACCCGCGCGGCCGAGCGTGACGGCGCCATCCCGGACTGAACACAGCCTACTGTGACTTTTTCAGTCTGATGTCATGCCGGGCAGGTCTCAATCGGCATTCTTGCAGCGTAGCCCCACCAGTCTGATCCAAATAGACATGATGGCTGGCGCGGGCTGCGGCAGGCTGGCCTGTGCAGCACTCCAACTCGGGGCGCTGCCGCCGCAGCATTGAGACGAATACCGCAACGCATCGGAGCCAATCGGTCTTGACAACCCGATCCATCTTTTTGACCCATAACCTTTTGACGATGGCGATGTAGCGCGTAGTTCTTCCGTGGTGGCGAGTCCTGTTCGCAGGAGGAGGCGTCATGGTCGATCACAGCGCCGAGCCTTGGTATCCGACTGCCGCGTATCTGTACGTGCTGCATCTGGACGGCCTTGCGCTTGCCTGGGAATACCTGCGCCGGCATCCCGACTACCGGCTCGACTGGCTGCGCCGTCATCGTCGGCCACAAGCAGCCCAGCAGGCGGCGCATCACTGGGGCTTGCGCCTGCTGGAAGACCCGGCCCTGGATGCGCGCGACGCGCATCCGGCCTGGCTGCCCGGCCATGCCGCCGTGGTGCAGCTCTACCCAGATGCCGATCCGCCGCTGGACGCGGCGACGTTCGCGTTCTGGCGTATCCCCGGCCACAAGCAACTGCTGCATGACGGCAAAGGGCTGGCGCTGATCGCGCGCAGCCCAGGCCACTGCCTGCGCTTCGCGCTCGCGGCCGGCCTGGAGGACGGCATGGCTGTCGCCTATGCCTATCGCGGCGGCGCTGCCGCGCCTGCACGCGGACAGGTGCCCGGCGCCGCTCTGGCCGATGCCAAACCCAGGCCAACACCTACCGCGCTGCTGGAACTGCACAGCTTGCAGGCGCTCGACGCGACCCTGGCGGGCGCGTCCTTGCGTGAAGTCGCGGAAGGACTGTTCGGCGTGGATGCCGCAGCCGATTGGTACAGCGATGGCGGGCTGCGCTCCAAGGTGCGCCGCCTGGTGCGTCGCGGCGATGCGCTGATGCGCGGCGGCTACCGCCACCTAGCACAGCTTCCGCCGCTTGAGAAGGGTCGTTTTGAAGACCAAGAAAAACGACCCTGAGCAGGAGAGCTTCGTTTTCTGAGACTGCCTCCATCCCGGTTGCGCTGGTGCAGCCGGCGTTTTCAACCGATGGAGGTTCACACCATGCGTCCCGCTCCCTTGCGGCCTGCCGCCACTGTCTCGACCGCTGCTGCGCAGCCCCAACGCTATCTCACCAACGACGAAGCCGCCGAGTACCTGCGCCTGTCGCCGCGCACGCTGGAAAAGCAGCGCGTGATCGGCGGCGGCCCGCGCTTTCGCAAGTTCGGCCGTCGCGTCATGTACGCCGTGGCCGACCTCGATGCCTGGGCTGCCGACCGCAGTTTCGAGACGACTTCCGATCCCGAATACGCCGAGCACCACTCGGCCGACAGCCGTGCGCGCTGATCGGCGGCGCGCGGCAGGCCATCGCCATGTCCAGCACTGCGCTGCCGTCCCGGCAGCGGCCGTTGCAGGAGCGCGAACAGCTCGACCTGTTCCGCGCCTTGCCCGGCGACATGGCGCCGCGCGACAGCCAGGACTTGATGGCCTATCCGTTCTTCTCGCTCGCCAAGTCCAAGCGGGTCAAGCCCATCGACTTCCGTGCGGGCAACGTGACGATCCGCGTGGAGGGAACAGCCGAGCACGGCATCGCCACGATTTGGGATGCGGACGTGCTGATATGGGCGGCCTCGCAGATCGTGGAAGCGAAGGACGCGGGCCTGCGGCCGTCGCGGCTGATGCGCGCCACGCCTTACGAGATCCTGCGCTACATCGGGCGCGGCAAGTCGCTGCGCGACTACCAGCGCCTCAAGGCCGCGCTGGATCGCCTGCAATCGACCACGGTGGCCACGTCCATCCGCGAGACGACAGGCCGGCGCCTGCATCGCTTCTCATGGATCAACGAATGGAAGGAACTGGCCGATGCCAGCGGCACGCCGCTGGGCATCGAGCTGATCCTGCCGGACTGGTTCTATGCGGGCGTACTCGACGCCGCCCTGGTGCTGACCATCGACCCGGCGTACTTCCGGCTCACTGGCGGCATCGAGCGGTGGCTGTACCGCCTGGTGCGCAAGCACGGTGGCAAGCAGGCATACGGCTGGCAGTTCGACTTTCGCTACCTGCACCAGAAATCCGGCAGCACCGCCAAGCCCTACGACTTCGCCTGCGACCTGCGCGCGCTGGTCGCGCGGCAGTCGCTGCCCGGCTACATCCTGGGCATCGAGCGGATGCCGGACAACGGCATGGAGTTGCTGACCTTTCGACCCGTGCCGCAGACGGCACGGGGATAACTCCGGGAAAACTTGTGAATGGTGTCGTGCTATCAGGCGTGCGGGGTATCGTGCTATCAGGCGTGAGACTATCGTGCTATCAGGCGTGCCGATCGGCCGCAAACCCGCGCCAGCATTGGGTTTCGCGTCCCTCTAACTTCCCTAACTTAAATTCTCTAACTTTTAGTAGGGAAACGCTGCTGCGGTGGACAACCACCACGCGGCCACAAGCGCAGCAGCAACAGCCCGGCTTTCCAACACGGAGGGCCGCGCCATGATCGTCGCTCTGCTCAACCAGAAAGGCGGCGTGGGCAAGACCACGCTCGCCACGCACATCGCCGGCGAGCTTGCGATGCGCGGCCAGCACGTCGTCCTGCTGGACGCCGACCCGCAGGGTTCATCGCTGGACTGGACGCAGCGCAGAAGCCAGCAGGGTTTGCCAAGGTTGTTCAGCGCCGTGGGCCTGGCACGCGAAACGCTGCATCAGGAAGCACCAGAACTCGCCAGGCGGGCCGATCACGTCGTCATCGACGGCCCGCCACGCATCGCGGCACTGGCGCGCTCCGCGCTGCTGGCGGCCGAGCGCGTGCTGATCCCCGTGCAACCCAGCCCCTACGACCTGTGGGCCAGCGCCGAGATGGTGGCGCTGATCCGCGAAGCGCAGGTGTTTCGGCCTGCGCTGCGTGCGGCCTTCATCATCAATCGGCGCATCAGTACCACCGTCATCGGGCGCGAAGCGCGCCAGGCGCTGGCCGACCAACCGCTTCCTGCGCTGCGCTCTGAAGTGCATCAACGCATCGTGTTCGCCGACAGCGTGGCCGCTGGCCGGCTTGCACGCGAGACGGCGCCGGACAGCGCCGCCGCGCGTGAAATCACCGCCTTGGTGGACGAACTGCTGCGGTGGCCGACATGACAGCGAAGCCACCGATACGCGCAAAGCGCGTCGGCATCGGCGCGCGTCCGCCCGCGAATCCGCACGCCGAGGCGTGGATTCGCCAAGGCGACGCCGATGCGCTGGGCAAGGGCGACCTCTACACCGCCCGCCTGACCCTCGACATCACGCCCGCGCTGCGCGCGCGCATCAAGGTGTCGGCCTTCACGCAGGGCGTGACCGTGGCCGATCTGCTGCGCGGCCTGCTGGAGCGTGAGTTTCCAGAGCACCGCAGGGAGAACACCCCATGACCGCATCCGCTTCGCCTGCCGCTGGCGCGGCCACGGCTGCGCTCGCAGCACCTTCCGGCCATCCTGCCAGCGCGCCGCTGACGCGCGTGGCGCTGGCCTACATCGAACCACGCTTCAAGCTCTACCTGCGCTTCGGCGAACCTGCGCGCACGCACCAGCTCAACCGCTGGCGGCGCTGCGCCGTGTTCCTGCCGGGTGCCATGTTGTGCCGCATCCGGTGGGAGGCCAACGACTACGGCACGATCCGCTGGCAGCTCATGGTGATGCAGGCTTGCACGCCGCTCGACGCGGCGCAGCGCATCCCCGGCGTGCAGCCGGGCGCACGCCTGCTGCTGCACGCCGAAGGCGAAAACGCGGTGCGTGCCGTGCTGAAACGCATCGACGGCATCGACGCACAGAGCATCGCCGCCATCGACGTGTCGCCCGCGTATTGGCGCACGCTCGCCAACCGGCTCGCGGCGCGCCTGCCGCTGCCCGAATACACCGCAGAACGGCACGCCGCCTGGCTGGCCGGGAGGACATTCCCATGACCGCGATTTCCACGACCGGCCCCGCGCCGCATCCTCGCTCGCGCCTGCGCGCTCGCATCGTGCTGGCGGGCTTCACCGCCGCCGGCCTCGCTGCTTTGGCCTGGGCGGCGTTCGTGCAGCCGCTGCCGCGCCTGATCTACAACCCGTCCGACAGCGTGGCGGTCGGCTGGTATCGCGTGCAGCCGCTCGACCATCGGGCGGCCTCGCTGCCACGTCCTTTGTCCGTGGACAGCATCGTCCTGACCCGATTGCCTGCCGACGCTGCCGCGCTCGCTGCGCAGCGCGGCTACCTGCCGGCCCGCGTGCCGTTGCTCAAACGTGTAGGCGCGGTCGCGCCGCAACACGTTTGCATCGTCGCCGGGCAGGTACGCATCGACGGCGTGCCGGTGGCCGCCGCGCTGCCTGCCGACCGGCTGGGCCGGCCGCTGCCATCCTTGCTGCTTTGCCGCCGCCTCGAACCGGGCGAGCTGTTCCTGTTGAGCGTGACGAATCCGGCCTCGTTCGACAGCCGCTATTTCGGCCCGGTCAGCGCGTCCGCCGTGATCGGCGTCGCGCATCCGGTGTGGATGGAGACACGCCCATGATGGCCGCCGATTCGCTGCACGTCGCCGTGCCTCTCATCGTGCCATCGGGCATGTCGTTCCGGCTGCTGCCGCCGTGTCGTCGCGCGTGCAGCGCGGGCGCATTCGCACCGCACTTCGCGCTGCCTTCGGCGCAGCCGTCCAACGTGCAGGCGTCTTGCCTCGAACGCGCCCGGCCTGCGGCCGTGCCCGCGTTCGCCGGCGCGCTGGCTGCTCGCGCAGCAGCGCCGCGGGGCCGCCGCTGCCCGGAGCGTCAGCGAGGGGCAAAGGCGGAAGGCAAGACAAAAGGGTGCGGCACCTATCGGCCCGCAAAGCCAGTCTGCACATGGGGGTGGCGCGGCACGCAACGGCTTCGCCGCCGTGCCGCTTGCGACGCGATGCCCGCAACGATGTTGGCATGTCCGCGTGCTTCGCACGACCGGACACGCCGTAGCTTTCCGGGGAGACAACCATGAGCGACCGCCGCGACGATGACTTCCGCATCCGTCCCAGCGCCCCGAAGAACCGGGGTCAGGGCTTCGTTTCCAAGGTGCTCAAACAGGCGGGCAAGGCCAGTAGCGGCAAGTCCTCGGTGCGCCGTCCTGGGGGAGCTGGCAAGGGCGCAGGAACCGGGCATCGGCCCGGCTCGCGCCTGGGCCGCGGCCACACGGCGGCGCGCTTCGCCGGGGCGAAGCTGACGCCAATGTCGCGGCGCGTGACCACCAAGACGCTGCTGGTCAACCAGCGCCAGGCCAGCCCGCAGTCGCTTGCCAAGCACCTGCGCTACATCGAGCGCGATGGCGTGGGCCGCGATGGCGAGCCGGGCCGGGCCTACGGGCCGCAGACCGATGCCGCCGACCTCGACACCTTCAATGAACGCTGCGCCGACGACCGGCACCATTTCCGCTTCATCCTCTCGCCGGAGGACGGCGCCGAGTTGGAAGACCTGCGCACCTACACGCGGCACCTCATGGGCCGCATGGAGGCCGATCTGGGCACGGGCCTCGATTGGGTGGCCGTCAACCACTGGAACACCGACAACCCGCACACGCACATCGTCGTGCGCGGGCGCGATGACACCGGCAAAGACCTCATCATCGCGGGCGACTACATCGCCCACGGTTTCCGCCATCGTGCCGCCGAGTTGGCGACCGAATGGCTGGGGCCGCGCACCGAGTTGGAGATCCAGCAGACCTTGGGGCGCGAGGTGGAACAGGCGCGGTGGACAAGCCTGGATCGCACCTTGCAGCGCGAATCCGGCGAGGATGGCCGGGTGCAGATCGAACGCTTCAGGGAGCCGAACTTGCAACGCCAACGCCTGCTGCTGATCGGCCGCCTGCAACGCTTGCAGCGTCTGGGCCTGGCCGACGAGACGCAGCCCGGCACCTGGGCCATTCATGCCGATGCGGAAAAGACCCTGCGTGCCCTGGGCGAGCGTGGCGACATTATCCGCACGATGCAGCGAGCCATGAGCGGGCAGCCGCGCGAGCTGGCAGTGTTCGAGCCGGGCGACGATGGCAGAACCATCCTTGGCCGCGTGGCCGCGAAGGGGCTGGCCGACGAACTGCACGACCGGGGCTATCTGGTCATCGACGGCACGGACGGCAAGGCCCACTACGTCGCGCTGAATGTCCGCGACGAGCTGGCGAACTATCCCACAGGCGCGGTGGTGGAAGTGAAGGGTTCGGCCGACGTGCGTGCAGCCGACAAAAACATCGCCGCGCTGGCGAGCGATGGCCTGTACCGCGCCGATCACCACCTGGCAATCGAACAGGGCCGTGCCAAGGACGGGCGCGACCCGCAGGAAGTTGTCGCGGCGCATGTCCGGCGGCTGGAAGCCCTGCGCCGGACCGGCATCGTGGAGCGCGTCGCCGAAGGGCTATGGAAGGTGCCGGACGACCTGGCCGAGCGTGGCCGCCAGTACGACGCGCAGCGCCTGGGCGGCGTGGCCGTGGAGCTGAAATCTCACCTGCCCATCGAGCGGCAGGCCCGCGTGATCGGGGCCACCTGGCTCGACCAACAGTTGATCGGCGGTGGCTCGGGCCTGGGCGACCTGGGCTTTGGCGGCGACGCCAAGCAGGCCATACAGCAGCGTGCCGACTTCCTCGAAGAACAGGGGCTGGCCCAACGACGCGGCCAGCGCGTCATCCTCGCCCGCGACCTGCTGGGCACGCTGCGCAACCGAGAACTGGCGCAGGCCGCCAAGGACATAGCAGCGGAAACTGGCCTGGAGCATCGCCCGGTAGCCGACGGGCAGCGTGTGGCTGGCATCTACCGGCGCTCCATCATGTTCGCCAGCGGGCGCTTCGCCATGTTGGACGACGGCTTAGGTTTCACGCTCGTGCCTTGGAAGCCCGTCATCGAACAGCGACTGGGCCAATCCCTGGCTGCCACAGTCCGCGGCGGGCATGTCTCCTGGGAACTCGGTCGCCAGCGCGGCCCATCTGTAGGCTAAAGACTGAATTTGTCATGTGTGCCGTGGCTCGTGATGCTTCACTTGTGGTCGCAGACTCATGCGAGCGCCCTCCATCCGGCCAGGCACCGCCCCAGGAGGGGATTTTTCGGTTGCCGCTTGATACCTTGATGAACAAGGTATATAGTTACGCTCATGGTTAAATCGACGACTTCCCTCAAGACCGTAGAGCGCACACCGGTGGACTATACCGACCGGTTGTATTGGAGCGGCATCATCAAGATGAGCCTGTCCAAGTTCTTCATCCTGAGCGTGCTGCAAAAGCGGCCCATGCACGGCTATGAGATCGCACGTGAAGTGGAGTGCTCGACCCAAGGTTGTTGCGCACCCACCGAAGGCACTATCTACCCGGTGTTGCGCGAGTTCGAGCAGGGCGGCTATGTCACCGCGCATACCGAAACGGTTGCGGGCCGTGGACGCAAGGTCTACACGTTGACCGACAGGGGCCGCGAAGCCTTCACGGTGGCGGTAGATGCTTGGATGGAGGTGGCTGCGTACATCACCCGTCAGTAATGGCGGTTTTTTTTGAATACAAACATTGATCATCTATGCATTGAACAGGAATATATGATGAACCTGAACACACTCACCGAAACCCTGCAGTTCTTCGCCATGACCAGCGCCGAGTTGATCGCGCTGTTCTTCGTCGTCAGTTTCATGGTGGCGATGATGCAGGAGTATGTACCAGCCAGCACGGTGCAACGCTTACTGACCGGGCGAGGCCTGCGTGGCAACATCGTCGGTGCCGGGCTGGGGGCAGTCACGCCGTTTTGCTCCTGCTCGACTATTCCGGTCACGGTCGGCTTGCTCAACGCCGGTGCGCCATTTGGCGCCACCATGTCCTTTCTAGTTTCCTCGCCCATCCTCAACCCGGTGATCCTGGGCTTACTGGTTACGTTGTTCGGCTGGAAGTTCACCGTCTTCTATGGCGCGGCATCCTTTGTGCTGGCGGTGGCAGTGGGCGCGGTCTGGCAACTCTTTGGCCTGGAGCGCGACGTAAAGAAGGTGCGTGTGGTCGGCGAGAGCGAAATTGCAGGGCCGACCGACTTCAAATCGCGCCTGCGCCGAGCTGGCAGCGCGGCCTTTGCTTTGTTCAAGACTTCCTTGCCCTACCTGCTGATCGGCGCGGGCATTGGCGCGCTGATTTATGGCGTGGTACCCGGTGAGTGGATCGCCACTATGGCAGGTGCCGACAATCCGTTCGCGATTCCCGTGGCTGCCGCTATCGGTGTGCCGTTATACATCCGCGCTGAAACCCTGATTCCGATTGGCATGGCCTTGCAGTCCCAAGGCATGAGCATCGGCGCGGTAGCGGCGCTGATCATCGCTGGCGCAGGTGCCAGCATTCCCGAAGTCACGCTGCTCAACACGATCTTCCGGCCCCGACTGGTGGCAGTGTTCGTGCTGACCATCTTCACGGTTGCCATCAGCGTGGGTTACGTCGCCAATCTGCTGTTCATTTGAAGGAGAAAGACCATGTCCGAGAAAAAAGGCTTTATAGCGCGTTTGTTTGACAAGCAGGAGGACTCGGCTTGCTGCGCGGTGCGCATCGAAGAAGTGCCCAAGACGGAAGTGACCCAAATGCCCGTCGCCAAGAAGTCCGCATGTTGCGCGGTGCGCATTGAGGAGGTCAAGGACGATGATGCCACTCAGCCGCCACCTGCCACCCGGTAGCCCAATCGACCTATCAAGGCGGAAACCACGCTGGTGCTGGAAACGGTGAGCCTACAACACGACATGCACCGCGCGTAGATCGAGCCTTGAGCCAGGGTGATCAACAACAGCTTGACAGCCGCTCGTCCGGCATCGCCATTCCTGGTGACGCGCGCCAGCCGCGAACTGCCGCTGATTGCCGACGTGCGCGGCCAGCATGCCCATCGCTTCGCCATGATTCCGTTGCAGGCGCAGGAGCCTGTCGGCATCGACTTGTTGGGCCGCATGGCTGCCCACTGACCTTAAACCCTTCAACTCAAAGGAAGACAGTCCATGAACAATCAAGCTCCAAGCCTGGAACGGCGGATCGAGGAAGTTCAGCACTACTACGGGGACACCTTGACGGATAAGCAAGATTTGGCGACCAATGTCTGCACAGCGGACGAGCCGCCGTCAGACGCCATCAAAGCCATCCTGACGCAAATACACGACGATGTGCAGATGCGCTTCTACGGTTGTGGTGCGCCCTTCCCCCCGCTGCTGGAGGGCGCAACCGTGCTGGACCTGGGCTGCGGCGGCGGACGCGACTGCTTCGTGCTGTCTAGCCTGGTGGGCGAGCGAGGCAAGGTCATCGGTGTGGACGCCACAGCCGAACAGATCGCTTTCGCGCAGAGCTATGTGGAGCACCACCGCAAGGTCTTCGGCCACACCGAAAGCAACGTCCGCTTTCTGCAAGGCAATATCGAAGCCTTGGATCAGCTCGACCTGCTGCCGGAGAGCATAGATGTCATCGTTTCCAATTGCGTGATCAACCTGTCGATGACCAAGGCCGATGTGTTGGCAGGCATGGCCAAACTGCTCAAGCCTGGCGGCGAAATCTACTTCGCCGATATCTTCTCAGATCGCAGGCTAGCCCCTGAGTTGAAAGACGATCCGCTTATCGTCGGCGAGTGCATCGGTGATGCGCTGTATTTCGAGGACTTCGTGCGCTTGGCACAGGCTGCCGGCTTCCTTGATGTGCGAGTTACCGCCAAGAGCCTGAAAACCATCGCCAATCCCGCCATCGAAGCAAAGCTCGGGGGCGCCAAGTTGTACTCGATCACCTTGCGCCTGTTCAAGATGGATTTGGAAGACCGTTGCGAGGATTACGGGCAGGTTGCCATCTACAAAGGCAACCTGCCGGAAGCCCCCGACCGATTCGTGCTGGACAACGGCCATGCTTTCGATACCGGTCGGGCGGTACCGGTATGTCGCAATACGGCCGACATGATCAGCAAGAGTCGTTATCGCATCTTGTTCGATGTGATTGGCGACGGCCGCCGACACTATGGCCTTTTCCAGTGTGGTACGCCGCTGATCGAGTCAGTGCCAACGCTGGCCGATGTGGGCGTTTGCGGCCCCGCTGGGTGCGGATGCTAGGAACCCCCATTTTGCGGGCAACACGAAGTGAGATCAGGACGACCGATCATGCCTTCCTGATCTCGGCGTTTTCAAGCGAAAGAGGATAGGAATGCTGCGTAAAAGGGGCGCTGCATTGAACAAGAACGGGTAGTCCACGGAGGAGTTCGTATGCTTCCTACACAGTGGAAATATTTTCTGTCCGAATTGATTGGGGTTTTCGCGCTGATTTTTATCGGGGCAGGCGCAGCGATACTGAGCAAGCAAGGTGACGCGGTCAGTTATCTCGGCGTTGCGCTTGCATTTGGGGTCAGCGTAACCTGCATCATTGGCGGTATTTCGACGTCAAGCGGCGCCCACCTTAACCCCGTGGTGACACTTTCGCTCTGCGCTACTGGTAGGTGTTCGTATAGATGCCTGCTCTATTACACCATCGCGCAAATCATTGGCGCCTGTCTGGCGTCGGCCGCTTTGTTCGCCCTCTTCGGGCAACGGATCGAAGCGGGCACCACCCGAATCGGCACCGGCGTCAGCCTGGCGAACGGTTTCACGGTGGAGATAATTCTGACTTTTTTCCTGGTTTTGACCGTGCTGCGAACAACCAGTGCACTGATCATTGGTTCGGTGGTGTTCTTGGGCGCACTGGTCGGTGGATACATCACAGGCGCAGGCATGAATCCGGCGCGAAGTTTTGGGCCTGCGCTATTCAGCCATCACTGGGAAAACCACTGGATCTATTGGTTGGCACCGTTATCCGGGGCGCTGCTCGCTGTCTTGGTTTTCGTCTTGATGGACAAACCCGCCACGCTGCCGAAATGCAGCGATGCAGAATCGAAGAAATCGTGAGCGGCCATGCAACTACGACATCTGCGTTACTTCATTGCAGTCGCTGAAGAACTCCACTTCGCCCGCGCGGCCGAGAGACTGCATATCGAGCAGTCACCGCTGTCGCGCACTATCAAGGAGTTGGAGGAAGACTTGGGCGAACAGTTGTTTGTCCGAACCAGCCGCAGCACGCGCCTGACGCGGGCTGGCAAGCTGTTTTTGGAGCATGTTCCGCGCGTGTTCGCTGCCTTGCAGCAGGCCCGCGACAGCGTGAAGGCTGCGGCCAATGGCTTCCACGGCCAGTTGCGTATTGCCCTGTCCGATGGCATCACGCCGCCGCGCCTACCGACCTTGCTCGCACTTTGCCGGCAGGAGGAACCAGAAGTCGATATCCGGCTGTTTCAGGTGCCCTTGTCGCAGCAAATCAAGGGGCTGCAAGACGACTTGTACGACGTGGGCTTCGCGCAATCGGATGAAGTAGGCGAAGGTATCGCCGCCGAAGCCGTGTGGAATGACCCGCTGATGGTGGCGGTGCCAGCACGCCATCATTTGCTCAAGCACCGACGCATCCCGCTGGACGAAGTGCTGCACTTTCCGCTGGTTCTCTGCGACCCGCAAGCATGTGAGGGCTACGCGCGACAGGTTGAACGTGTGCTGCGCCGCTCTGACCGGGAGCCTCTGATCGTCGAACGTGTTGCCTCATTCGACTTGATGATGGTGGTCGTATCGGCCGGCTTCGCCCTGGGGCTGGCTGGTGCTCCGCATATCGTGTCCAACCGGGAACCTGGCGTTGTGGCCCGGCCCTTGGCGGGCCGCTCGCCAATGCTGACAACCTACTTGTTGCGACGCGAAGACGAGCGTTCGGAAGTGTTGTCCCGATTCATCGAACGGGTGCAGGCGATCGACTTGCCCGAAGGTGTGAGGCCCGTGCCGCCACCTCAGTCCGAATCACAGGAGGAATTCGAGCTATGAAGCGAATAACACCTATGCTTGTGGTAGCCGTGCTAACGGCCTGCGGCCCGTCGGAGACACCCAAGCAGGCCAACGTACCGACCGTGGAGGAACTGGCTGCCGACCCGGCACGGTTGAAGGAACTACGCCAGCAATGCAAAACCGACCGCGCGACGCTTGGCGACGTGTTGTGCAACCGTGTGGCCGAAGCTACGCGCAAGCGGTTCTATGGCGACGGCAAGACACCCTACACGCCATTGGAAACGCCACCGAAGTTCTGATCGCAGTCTTTCGCAAAAAATCCTGTCTTCTTTGCCAACACGCCGCAGCGCGCTCGCGCCTGCGGTGTTTTTACTGGTTTCTTTGCAGCCTGAAACAATGCTTTTTGCATCATCTTGCTTCCGATAACGGTCTTTGACCGGCACTGACCCGGCACCGATTCTCACGCTATGCGGCACGTCCTTGTGCCGCTCTTGAACGAGGAATAGCGCAGGAATCGGAGGTCAGTCATGCAAGCTCAGGGCGTGCTGTTCGGGCAGATCGCCGCCGTCTTCGGCATCGTGATCGCCGGCGTATGGGGTGCAACGCAATGGACAGCAGCCGCCCTGGGCTATCAACTACGCCTTGGCTCGCCCTGGTTTGATTTCTTCGGCACGCCGGTCTATCACCCCTGGCGGCTGTTCGAGTGGTGGTTTTTCTTCGATGCCTACGCGCCGCATGTCTTCGATATTGGCGGGGCCATCGCGGGCGGTAGCGGCTTGGTGGCGGTGGTGGTCGCCATCGCCATGTCGGTGTGGCGCTCCCGGCAATCGCGCCTTGTCACCACATACGGCTCGGCACGCTGGGCCGAAGCGGATGACGTTCGCAAGGCCGGGCTGACGCAACCGGTTGGCGTGTTCCTGGGCAAGTACCGCAACGAGTACCTGCGCCACGAAGGCCCGGAACACGTCCTGACCTTCGCGCCCACGCGCTCGGGCAAAGGCGTCGGCCTGGTGGTGCCCACGCTGCTTTCGTGGCCCGCATCCGCCGTCATTCACGACATTAAAGGCGAGAACTGGCAGATCACCGCCGGCTGGCGCTCGCGTTTCTCACATTGCCTGCTGTTCAACCCGACCGATGCAAAGTCGGCAGCCTACAACCCGCTGCTGGAAGTACGGCGCGGCGCGCATGAAGTGCGCGACGTGCAGAACATCGCGGACATTCTCGTTGACCCCGAAGGGGCGCTGGAGAAGCGCAACCACTGGGAGAAGACCAGCCACGCGCTGCTGGTCGGAGCCATTCTGCATGTGCTCTATGCGGGCGAGGACAAGACGCTGCGCGGCGTTGCCAACTTCCTCTCCGACCCAGCCAGCCCGTTCGAGCTGACCTTGCACCAGATGATGACGACGAAGCACCTGGCCGATGCACCGCACCCGGTTGTCGCGTCCGCTGCCCGCGAAGTGCTGAACAAGTCGGACAACGAGCGTTCGGGCGTGTTGAGCACCGCCATGTCGTTCCTCGGCCTGTACCGCGACCCCACGGTGGCCGAAGTCACCTCGCGCTGCGACTGGCGCATCGCCGACCTGATCGCATCCGAGCATCCCGTCTCGCTGTATCTGGTAGTGCCGCCCTCGGACATTTCCCGCACCAAACCGCTCATTCGCCTGATCCTCAACCAGATCGGGCGACGGCTTACCGAGTCGCTCGACGGCAGCGACGGCATCGAGCGCCGCCACAAGCTGCTGCTGATGCTCGACGAGTTCCCGGCGCTGGGCCGCCTGGACTTCTTCGAGACGGCGCTTGCCTTCATGGCTGGCTACGGCATTCGCAGCTTCCTCATCGCGCAGAGCCTGAATCAGATCGACAAAGCCTACGGCCAGAACCATTCAATTCTGGACAACTGCCATGTCCGCGTGACGTTTGCGACCAACGACGAACGCACGGCCAAACGGATCTCCGAAACGCTGGGCACCGCCACCGAACTGCGCGCGCAGCGCAACTATGCCGGCCACCGGCTCGCGCCGTGGCTCGGGCATCTGATGGTGTCGCGGCAGGAAACGGCCCGCCCGCTGCTGACACCGGGCGAAGTCATGCAGCTTCCGACCGACGAATCAGTGGTCATGGTGTCCAGCGTGGCACCGATCAAGGCGAAGAAGCTGCGCTATTACGCTGACGCGAATTTCAAGAGCCGCGTATTGCCGCCGCCCGCGCTTGCGGCCGGGCAGTACGCCGATGTGCCACCGGCCCGGCCTGACGACTGGAGCGGCCTGGCGATCCCCTCTGTCCCCGCAGTGGCCACCAGTGCCGTCGCCGAAGGCTTGGGCTGCACCGCCGACGACGGCGGCCCGCGCCGCCAGCCGGAGCTATCCGAAGTCACCGAATACAGCCCCGAACCGCAGCCCGCCGGAAACGACCTGGCGCTGCTCGATGACGACGACGACCTGCCGCTTCCCGGCCAGCTCGACCCGGCCATGCAGCGCACGGCCCGGCTGGCTTCCCTCGACCCCAACGACGGAATCGACCTATGAGCCACTACCGCCTCAACCTGTTCATCCAGCCCGAGCACGCCAAGCGCCTCGAAGAACTGGCCGCCAAGAAAGGCGTGTCCAAGTCGTCCATCGTCGCGGCGGCGCTCGCATCGTGGCTGTCGCCCGATGCTGGCGACCAGCGCGAGGCAGCCATCGCCAAGCGGCTCGATCGCCTGTCGCGGCAGGCCGAGCGCCTGGAGCGCGACCAGAACATCCAGATCGAAACGCTGGCGCTGTTCATCCGCTACTTCCTGACTGTCAGCACGCCGGTTCCCGAAGCCCATCAGGACGCGGCCCGCGCCCAGGGCAAAGCGCGTTTCGAGCAATTCGTGGAGCAGCTTGGCCGCCACCTGCTGCGTGGCCGCAGCTTGGTGCGTGACGTAGTGGAGGAACTGCACCCCGACCCGATACGGATGGACGACGCGGCGGCGGCCGCGCAAGCGCGGGAGCGTGCGTCATGAGCGCCCGCATTTCCACTGAAGGGCAGTCCATGACCGCCACATCGCTCGACCGGCGTATCCAGATGCTGCGCACGGCGATGGGGCCGCTGATCGCCGTCGCGCTCGAAGACCCGGACGTGGTGGAGGTGATGCTGAATCCTGATCGCACCCTTTGGGTGGATCGGCTTTCCAGTGGGCGCGCGCCGATGGGCGTGGAACTGCCCGAGGCGGACGGCGAGCGAATCATCCGCCTGGTCGCGGCCCACGTCGGCGCAGAAGTCCATCGCGGCCAGCCGCTGCTGTCCGCCGAGTTGCCCGAAACGGGCGAACGCTTCGAGGGCATCTTGCCGCCGGCAGCGCCGGGGCCGGCCTTTGCGCTGCGCAAGCGTGCCATCGGCGTGATCCCGTTGGAGCGGTACGTCATTGACGGGATGATGACCAGCGCGCAGGCGGGCTTTCTCGTTCGCGCCGTGCGCGAGCGGCAGAACGTGCTGATCGCCGGCGCCACCAGCAGCGGCAAGACCACGCTCGCCAATGCTTTGCTCGCCGAAATCGCCGCCACCGGCGACCGCGTGCTGGTGCTCGAAGACACGGTGGAACTGCAATGCGCGGCCCGCGACCACGTTCCGCTGCGCACGCGCGCAGGCGTGGTGTCCATGACCGAGCTGGTGCGCTCGTCCATGCGCCTGCGGCCTGATCGCGTAGTCGTCGGCGAGGTGCGCGGCGCCGAGGCGCTGGATCTCATCAAGGTGTGGGGCACGGGACACCCCGGCGGCATCGCCACGATCCACGCAGGTTCCGCGCTGGGCGCGCTGCTGCGCCTGGAGCAACTGATTCTCGAAGTGGCCGTGAACCCGCCGCGTGCGCTGATCGCCGAGGCGGTCAACGTGGTGATCCACATCGCCGGGCGTGGGCGCAAACGCCGCATCGAGAGCATTGCCCGCGTCGTCGGCTTCGACGGCGTGGGCTACCGATTGGCGAATTGGGAGGCGGACGCGCTGGACACGCTGTTTCCCGAGTTGTCGCCAAACCCCGATGCCGCATCCGCTGCGGCGACTTCCCCAACCCCTGACTCACTTGGAGAACTGCCATGACGCAGATGACTTTTCCTGCTTTCCGTTTTTCTGCAAATCCGGCATTGCGTCTTGCGCGGCTGCGCTGCCTGGCCCGCCCTGCGGGGCAAGGGCTGCTGCTGGCCGCGCTGCTGTTGTTCCTGACCGGAACCGCGCAGGCCGCCGGTTCCTCGATGCCGTGGGAAGGCCCCTTGCAGTCGATCTTGGAGTCGATTCAAGGGCCGGTGGCGCGCATCGTCGCAGTCATCATCATCATTGCCACAGGCCTCGCGCTAGCGTTCGGCGACACGTCGGGCGGATTCCGCAAGCTGATCCAGATCGTCTTTGGCCTGTCCATCGCGTTCGCCGCGTCCTCGTTCTTCCTGTCGTTCTTCAGCTTCTCGGGCGGGGCCGTCGTATGAGTGCCCCGGATACCTTCGCGGCCGGCTTCGAGGTGCCGCTGCATCGCTCGCTCACCGAGCCGATCCTGCTGGGCGGCGCACCGCGAACGGTCGCCATTGCGAACGGCACGCTCGCCGCCGCTGTCGGGCTGGGCCTGCAACTGTGGATTCCCGGTGTCGTGCTCTGGATCGTCGGCCATTCGCTGGCGGTGTGGGGTGCGCGCGTCGATCCGCAGTTCATGGCCGTGTTCGCGCGGCACATCAAGCACAAGCCGCTGCTGGACGTGTGAGGTGATGCCATGCTGAACCTTGCCGAATATCGCCAGCGCCCGGCCTTGCTTGCGGACTGGCTACCGTGGGCCGGGCTGGTCGCGCCAGGCGTCGTCTTGAACAAGGACGGCAGTTTCCAGCGCACGACGCGCTTTCGCGGGCCTGACCTCGACAGCGCCACGCAGGGCGAGCTGATCGCCACGTCGGCGCGCTTGAACAATGCGCTGCGTCGCATGGGATCGGGCTGGGCGCTGTTCATCGAAGCCGAGCGCCGGGCCGCTGCTGACTATCCGCACTCGGCGTTTCCCGAGCCGCTGTCGTGGCTGGTGGACGAGGAACGCCGCGCCACCTTCGAGGAATCGGGCAACCACTTCGAGAGCAGCTATCACCTGACGCTGGTGTACCTGCCTCCCGAGGAATCCCGCGCCCGAGCGGCCGGGATGCTGTACGAGAACCGGCCCACCGAAGGCGTGGACTGGCGCGAGCGCCTGGCGGCCTTCATGGCGGAAACGGATCGTGTCTTCGACCTTCTCGATGGCGTGATGCCGGAAATCGCGTGGCTGGACGACGGGCAGACGCTGACCTACCTGCACGCGACCATCTCGACGCGGCGCTACCGCGTCGGCATGCCCGAGGTGCCGTTCCACATCGACGCGCTGCTGACCGACTGCGCACTGGTCGGTGGCCTGGCGCCCATGCTGGGCGAACAGCACCTGCGGGTGATGTCGGTGCGGGGCTTCCCGACCTCGACCTGGCCGGGGATTCTGGACGACCTCAACCGCCTGGGCTTTGCGTATCGCTGGAGTACGCGGTTTCTGTGCCTCGACAAAGCCGAGGCGGAACGGGAATTGGGACGCCTGCGCCGCCAGTGGTTCGCCAAGCGCAAGAACGTGATCGCGCTGCTGCGCGAAACCATCTTCCAGCAGGAAAGCCCACTGGTCGATACCGACGCGAGCAACAAGGCGGCGGACGCGGACGCCGCCCTGCAGGAGCTGGGCAGCGATCAAGTCGCCTTCGGCTACCTCACCGCCACGGTGACGGTGCTCGATGCCGACCCTGCGGTGGCCGACGAGAAACTGCGCATGGTGGAGCGCGTCATCCAGGGACGCGGCTTCGTCACCATCCCCGAAACCCTCAACGCCGTGGATGCGTGGCTGTCGTCCGTTCCCGGCAACGCCTATGCAAATGTCCGGCAGCCCATCGTCTCGACGCTGAACCTGGCGCACATGATGCCGGTGTCGGCGGTATGGGCCGGACCGGAGAAGAACGACCACCTGGGCGGGCCGCCCCTGATTGTCACCCGCACCGAAGGCGCAACGCCGTTCCGGCTGGTCACGCACATCGGCGACGTGGGCCACACGCTGGTCGCGGGGCCGACTGGTATGGGCAAGTCGGTCTTGCTCGCCACGCTGGCGATGCAGTTCCGCCGCTATCGCGGCTCGCGCATCTTCGCGTTCGATATGGGCCGCTCGATGCGCGCCACCATTCTCGGCCTGGGCGGCGAGCATTACGACCTTGGCACGGATGGCGAAATCGCCTTCCAACCCTTGGCCCGCATCGACCGCGAGAGCTACCGCACCTGGGCGGCCGAATGGATCGAGGGCCGCTTGCTACACGAAGGCGTCGCAGTCGGCCCCGACGAGAAGGCCGCTATTTGGTCGGCGCTGGGAAGCCTCGCAGGCGCGCCGGTGGAGCAGCGCACGATGACGGGGCTTTCCGTGCTGCTGCAATCGAACGCGCTGCGCCAAGCGCTCGCGCCCTATGTGCTGGGCGGCGCGCACGGCAAGCTGCTGGACGCCGACCATGACCGATTGGGCATGGCCGACGTGCAGTGCTTCGAGATGGAGGAGCTGATGCACAGCAAGGCCGCCGTCATGGCCGTGCTGCATTACCTCTTTGCGCGCTTCGACGAACGCTTTGATGGCGCTCCCACGCTGCTGATCCTCGATGAAGCGTGGCTGTTCCTCGATGACCCGGTGTTTGCCGCGCGCATCCGCCAGTGGCTCAAGACGCTGCGCAAGAAGAACGTCAGCGTCATCTTCGCCACGCAGTCGCTGGCCGACATCAAGGATTCGAGCATCGCGCCCGCGATCATCGAAAGCTGCGCTAGCCGCATCTTCCTGCCAAACCCGCAGGCTACCGAGCCGCAGATTCGCACGATCTACGAGGGCTTCGGCCTCAACAGCCGGCAGATCGAAATTGTCGCCACCGCGCAGCCCAAACGCGACTACTACTACCAGTCCCGCCTCGGCAATCGCGTGTTCGACCTCGACCTGGGGCCGGCGACGCTGGCGTTTGCGGGCGCTTCTACGCCGCAAGACCAGCGCGACATAGACCGCGTGCTGCTGGACGCCGGCGTGCCCGGCTTCGCGGGCGCCTGGCTGCGCCATCGCGGCCTCGATTGGGCGGCCGACCTGCTGCCCTCGTTCCCCGGCCTCGCGCCGGGTTCCCTCGCTGACCAACCCCTGGAGAACCTGCCATGAAAAAGCGTTTTGTCGCCGCCGCCATCGCGACCATGCTTTGCACCGCCACCGCCCATGCGCAATGGGTCGTGGTCGATCCCACGAACCTCGTGCAGAACACGCTGACCGCGATCCGCACGCTGGAGCAGATCAACAACCAGATCCAGCAGCTTCAGAACGAAGCGCAGATGCTGATGAACCAGGCGCGCAACCTCGCCAGCCTGCCGTCCAGCGTGGTGAACCAGTTGCGCGCCAACCTGGCGACGACCGAGCGGCTGATCGCCCAGGCCCGAGGCTTGGCCTATGACGTGACGAATCTGGATCGGGAGTTCGCGCGCCTGTATCCCGAGCAGTACGCCGCCACCGTCAGCGGCGACCAGATGTACCGCGACGCGCAGGAGCGTTGGCGGAACACGCTCAACGGCTTGCAGACCACGATGCAGATGCAGGCGCAGGTGTCGCAGAACCTGGGCGAAGACGAAAGCGTGCTGGCCGATCTTGTGGGCAAGAGCCAGTCGGCCGAAGGCGCGCTGCAGGCGATGCAGGCCATGAACCAGTTGCTGGCCTTGCAGGCCAAGCAGTCGATCCAGTCGCAGCGGCTTCAGATCACGCAAGACCGGGCCACTTCGCTGGAGCTGGCGCGGCAGGCGGCGGCCACGGAGCGCGCCCGCGAAGTGCGGCGGCGTTTCCTGGGCGATGGCACGCCGTACACGCCGCAGCGCGTGGATTTCTACGGTAACTGACGGGAGGCCGCCATGCGATGCGTCCTCGCCCTGTCGGTTTCGCTGCTTATGGCACTGGTGGCCGCGTGCAGCGACCAGCCGGCCGACAACCTTGCCGATGCCCTGGCCACCGATCCCGTGCGGCTCAAGGCATTGCGCGCGCAATGCGCGGCCGACCGCCAGGCCACGGGCGAGGACGCTTGCCGCGCCGCCGCCGAAGCCTTCCGACGGCGCTTCTTCTCCGGTCAGACCGGGCCGGATGAATACCAGACGCTGGCCGACCTGCCGCCGATCCCGCCGAGCTTCGATGAACCGGGCGATGGCACGGCGCCGGCATCGCCGGCCGAACCGGAGGGCACGCCATGAATGACGTGACCATCATCGACCAGTTCCTCAATATCTTCTCCGCCTACATCGACTCGGGTTTCGGGCTGTTGCAGGGCGAAGTGGCCTTCCTCACCGCCACGCTGATCGTCATCGACATGACGATCGCCGGACTGTATTGGGCGATGAGCCACGCCACCGGCCAGGGCGAGGACGTGATCGCCAAGCTGCTGCGCAAGGTGCTCTACGTCGGTGCCTTCGCCTACATCATCGGCAACTTCAACTGGCTGGCCGGCATCGTGTTCCGATCCTTCGCCGGGCTGGGCCTGACGGCCACCGGCTCGGCGATCACCATGGAAAACTTCTTGCAGCCGGGCCGGCTCGCCAAGACCGGCATCGACGCCGGGGCGCCGATTCTGGAGCAAGTCGGCGAGATGGCCGGCTTCCCCGAGGTGTTCGTGAACCTCGATGCCATCACGGTGATGTTCCTCGCGTGGCTGGTCGTGGTGCTGTGCTTTTTCGTGCTGGCGATCCAGCTTTTCATCACCCTGATTGAGTTCAAGCTGACCACGCTCGCCGGGTTCGTGCTGGTGCCGTTCGCGTTGTGGAACAAGACCTCGTTCCTGGCAGAGAAGGTGCTGGGCAATGTCGTTTCCGCCGGCATCAAGGTGCTGGTGCTGGCCGTGATCGTGGGCATCGGCTCGGGCCTGTTCGCTCAGTTCCAAGTCCATCCCGCCGAGCCGTCCATCGACCACGCACTGGTCATCATGCTGGCCTCGCTCACCTTGCTGGCGCTAGGGATCTTCGGCCCTGGCATCGCCACGGGCCTCGTCTCCGGTGCGCCCCAGCTCGGCGCGGGCGCGATGGCCGGCGCTGCGGTGGGTGCTGCCGGAGCCGCTGTTGCTGTCGGTGCCGCCGCGACGGGCGTAGGCGGCGCGGTCATGGCCGGGGCGCGCATGGCGCCTGCCGCGGCCAAGCTCGCCGGCAGTGGTGCGCGTGCTGCCACCTCGACGGCCAGCAGCGCACGCTCGGCGTTCCAGGCCGGTTCCGCCGCCGCAGGCGGTGGCGCGAAAGGCGCGATGGCCGGCTTGGGAAATGTCGCCAAGACCGGCGCGCAGTCTGCCGGACGGGGTGCAGCGTCCCGCGCATCCGCCTTCGGCCAGAAGATGACCAGCTCCTTCCGTGCCGGGTGGAACGGCCCGACTGACGACGGTGCGGGTGCGGCATCCGGTGGAGCCGGAGCATCCAGCCAGGCCTCCACAGGCGAAGCCGCAGCGGGCGGCGCCAACGCGCAGAAGCAAGAACAGCCCGCTTGGGCCAAGCGGCTGCACCGCCGCCAGCAACTCACTCATGCCGCGACCACCACCGCCCACGCGCTGCGCGGTGGCGATGGCGGCGGCTCCGGCCAGGGGCCGAGCCTGCGCGATTCCGATTCATAAGGAGAACTGACCATGCGATTCAAACGACCGCAGGTGCGCTACGCCGACACGCCGCAGCCTGCCACTCCGTACCAAGCTGCCGGCCAGGTGTGGGACGAGCGCATTGGCTCGTCCCGCGTGCAGGCGAAAAACTGGCGCCTCATGGCCTTCGGCTGCCTCGCGCTTGCGCTGCTGATGGCGGGCGGCCTGGTCTGGCGCTCGGCGCAGTCCATCGTCACGCCCTATGTGGTGGAGGTGGACAACGCGGGCCAGGTGCGCGCCGTGGGCGAAGCCGCTACGCCGTACCGGCCCAGCGATGCGCAGACGGCGCACCACATCGCGCGTTTCGTCACGCTGGTTCGGTCGCTGTCCATCGACCCGATCGTGGTGCGGCAGAACTGGCTGGACGCCTACGACCACACCACCGACAAGGGCGCGGCCGTGCTCAACGACTACGCGCGCGTGAACGATCCGTTCGCGCGCATCGGCAAAGAGTCGGTAACGGTGCAGATCACCAGCGTCGTGCGCGCCAGCGACACGTCTTTCAACGTGCGCTGGACGGAACGCCGCTACGTCAATGGCGCCGCGGCTGGGCTGGAGCGGTGGACGGCCGTGGTGTCCATCGTGCTCCAGCCGCCGCGCACCGAAGAACGCCTGCGCAAGAACCCCCTGGGCATCTACGTCAACGGCCTGTCGTGGAGCCGCGAACTGGATTCTTCCGAAGGAGCCAAGCCATGAATGCACTTTTCCGTAGATCCGCTTTGCCGGTGATCCTGCTTGCATCAACCATCTTGTTCACAGGCTGCGCCACGCAGGGCAAGCCGCCGCCGGTGATTTCGCTCGATGAGCCGGTGCAGGCGCAGCCACTGCCCGAACCGCCTCAGCCAGTGGAAGTTGTGACCGTGCCCGAGGTGTTGCCGATGCCGGCGCAGTTGAAGCCAGTGCCCGAGGGCGAGGAAGCCAAGCCTGCGCCGGAACCGGCCGACGAGAAGGTGCGCGTCTCGCGTGCCAACGCCGAGGCACGCATCGCGCCCACGCGCGAGGGCTATGTCAACGCGATTCAGGTGTGGCCCTTCACCGATGGCGCGCTGTATCAGGTCTATGCGGCCGTGGGCCGAGTGACCGTGATTGCACTCCAGCCGGGCGAGGAACTGGTGACGGTGGCCGCTGGCGATACCGTGCGCTGGATCGTGGGCGACACGTCCAGCGGCAACGGCGCCGACCTGCGCGTGAACGTGCTGGTCAAGCCGATCCGCTCGGGTCTCAAGACGAATCTGGTCATCACCACCAGCCGCCGGACGTACCTGCTGGAGCTGACCTCGACCGAGAAGACGTGGATGGCGTCGGTGTCCTGGGAGTACCCGCGCGACCGGATGCTGGCCTTGCAGCGCCAGGCGCAGGCGGCCAGCGCCGCCGCGCCTGTCGATACCGGGCTGTCGCTGGAGAACCTGCGCTTCCGCTACGCGATCAGCGGCAGCAGTCCGCCGTGGAAACCACTGCGCGCCTTCGATGACGGCGAGAAGGTCTATATCCAGTTCCCGCCGGGCATCGCACAAGGCGAGCTGCCGCCGCTGTTCGTCATCGGTGCGCAAGGCGACGGGCAACTGGTCAATTACCGTTTCCGTTCACCGTACTACATCGTCGATCGTCTTTTCGGCGCCGCCGAGTTGCGCTTGGGTGGCGACAAGGGCGACATGGTGCGGATCGAGCGCACGGATGGCACGCGGAGGAACTGACATGGGCCAGGACGACACCCCCGACCTTGCCACGCCGCAGGCGGGCAAGATGGCGCCCGAGGCGGTGGCGCTGCGCGCCCAGCCGCGTCCGGTCACGCGCCTGAACCGGCGCACGCTGGCCATCCTCGTCGGCGGCCTGTCGGTCGCCGTGCTCGGGGCCACGATCTGGTCGCTGCAGCCGCAGCGGCGCGGGGCCAACGAGCAGACCGAGCTTTACAACGTCGATCGCGTGTCCAAGTCCGAAGGGCTGGATGGCCTGCCGGCCGACTACTCGAAGCTGACGCCGAAGGTGCCCGAGCTGGGGCCGCCGCTACCGGGCGACCTCGGCCCGGCCATCGTGGCCTCGCAGCAGCCGGCCGTGGCCGCCTACTCGGCGCCCGGCCACGACCCGAATGACGCCTTGCGCAAGGAGGCGGAAGCCGCTGCGGCTTCGTCGGTGTTCTTCCGCTCGGGCGGCCAAGCCGCCGCCATGGTGGCGCAGGCGGCGCCGGGTGCAGCAAGCACGCTCGCGGCCTTCGACCCGCTCGCTGCCGGGCCGGCTTCGACAGCGGCCCAGCCCGCCGACCCGACCGCCGTGCAGAACCGGCAAGATCAGAAAGAGGCATTCCTGAAAGCCGGTTCTACGGAAACCCGCAATTCCGGCAACCTGGCGTTGCCGGCGTCGCCGTATCAGGTGATGGCGGGAACGGTGATCGCCGGTGCGCTGGTGACGGGTATCAAGTCGGACTTGCCGGGCGACGTGATCGCCACGGTGACGGAGCCGGTCTATGACTCGGCCACGGGCAAGTTCCTGCTGATCCCGCAAGGATCGCGCATCCTCGGGCGCTACAACAGCCAGGTCAGCTACGGGCAGAGTCGCGTGCAGGTGGTGTGGAACCGGGTCATCCTGCCCGACACGTCCTCGCTGGCGCTCGACAACCTTGTCGGCACCGACCCGGCCGGCTACGCCGGCCTGGAGGACGACGTGGACTGGCATTGGAATCGCATCATCGCGGGCGCGGTGCTGACGACGCTGCTGGGCGTCGGCGCTGAGTTGGCTGCGCCGGAGAACCGGCAGGACGGCAACCGCATCGTCATTGCCGGACGCGACAGCGCACAGGACAGCATCAATCAGGTCGGCCAGGAGATGACCCGGCGCAACATGAACATCCAGCCGACGCTGACGACGCGGCCGGGCCTGCCGGTTCGCATCATCGTCAACCGGGATCTGGTGCTGCGGCCGTACCAGCCGCTGTTCTTCAATCGGGGAGTTTCGCAATGAGCGCGACCAAGAAGCTGCGGCTCGGGCCGCTGCCCAAGACCGAGAGCGTCAAGCTGACCTTTGCCTGCCCGGCCAGCCTGAAAGCCGACCTCGACCGCTACGCCGCGTTGCACGCGCAGGCGTATGGCGAGGCGGTCGATGCCATGACGCTGATCCCGCACATGCTGGAAGCCTTCATGGCCGGGGATCGTGGCTTCAAGCGCACACAGCCCAAGAACGGAAAAGCCGCCCCTGCGTGAGCAGGGGCGGCTCTGGATTGGTGCCCGAGGCCGGAATCGAACCGGCATGACCGTGAGGTCGAGGGATTTTCTTACCACTTCGGCTTTCGCCGCCGTCCTGCTCACACAGGGCGTTCGTGGTCTGGAGCACGCCTTCACCATAGCCTTACAGCCGTAGGTGCCCGCCGTCTGCTCTCTACACCTTCCCAAGCGCATAGCTTGGGCTTGGCTCGGCGTTGGCTCGGATGCCGAAGCATCCAGGGCTTTCGCCGAATTTGACGGGCTTCACTTCGGGCGTTTCCCCCCGAAGGCTCAAATTGTTCAAGTCCCTTGTGTCTACCGATTTCACCACTCGGGCGTAGCGCGCGATGCGCTGGAAACACCTACCTCCATCTACTGGCGCCTAGTTGGCTCCTGACCGTCAAGCCAAGCTATGAAGCGACATCTTGGATGCTCGCAAACCGTTGTCACTATTGACCTTCTGGCCCGGTAGTTCAAGCAGAAAGGACTTGACAAAACAGATTTTAAGTCCGATGCGTCTACCAGTTTCGCCATCCGGGCCTGCAGCGCGGGGCCGATTGTAGCCCACCTGCGGTTCCGCAACCGGATTGCATCATGGCCGCGGCGTGCTTAACTGTCGATCGCATTCATGTCATAGTCCCTGCCATCGTTCCCAGGGGGGGAGCCACCTGATGTCGCTGCACGCGATTGCCTATGCCAGTGAGGCCCGCGCCGATCTGCAGACAACCGATCTTGACCGCCTGCTGGCCGACGCCACGGCATTCAATCGTGTAGCCGGTGTCACCGGTGTGCTGATGTTCGACGGAGCGCGCTTCCTGCAGTATCTCGAGGGCCCGGAGGACGGCATCGATTCGGTGTTCCAGCGCATCCTCAATGCGCGCAGCCACGGGCAGCTGAAAGTGTTGTGCCGTGCCCCCGTAGTGCAGCGCGCATTTCCGCGCTGGTCGATGGGCACGCGGCGGATCGAACCGGAGCTGCTGGCACAGATCGTCGACGCCGCGTGGCCCGGCTTCCTGCTTGGCAGCGGTGGATTCGAGCGCCTGCTGCAGGCCTGGACCGGCGCCGACGGCGAACTGGAACCGGCCGCGGTGGCGTTGGGGTCCTGAGCCCGCCTTGGCGGCAGGGCGCCGGGGCCGGTAGGCTGTAGCCTTTCTGGCGCAGGTTTTCCGGAGTGGTGCAGCAGATGAGTGTGTTGGCCGAGGCCATGGCAGCGTATGTGCGATCGCATCCGTTGCGCGGGATGTGCCGATGAGTGCGCCGGTAGCGGCGGCCAGCGCACCCCTGTTTGCGGTGATCGGCCTGGGCTACGTCGGCCTGCCGTTGGCGGTGGCGTTTGGCCGGCAGTGGCCGACGTTGGGTTTCGATATCGATGCCGGTCGCATCGCCGAGCTGCGCAACGGCCAGGACCACACGCTGGAAATGGAATCCGACGAGCTGGCCAGTGCGCAGCTGCTGCAGTACGGCAGCGATCCGGCACTGCTCGATGCCTGCAACGTCTACATCGTCACCGTGCCGACCCCGATCGATGCTTACGAGCAGCCCGACCTGGAGCCCCTGCGTTCGGCGACACGGCTGATTGCCAGTCATCTTCGCGCCGGCGACCTGGTGATCTACGAGTCCACGGTCTACCCCGGTACCACCGAGGAAGTGTGCGTGCCGCTGCTGGAGCAGGGCTCCGGCCTGTGCTTCAACGAAGATTTCTATTGCGGCTACAGCCCGGAACGGGTCAGCCCCGGCGACCGCCAGCGGCGCCTGGCCGACATCCGCAAGATCACTTCCGGCTCGACACCGGAAGTTGCTGCGGTGATTGATGGTCTGTACCAGCGCATCATCGCCGCCGGTACCTTCCCGGCACCGTCGATGCGGGTGGCCGAAGCGGCCAAGGTGGTCGAGAACATCCAGCGCGACGTCAACATTGCGCTGGTCAACGAGCTGGCCCTGATCTTCGACAGGCTGGGCATCGATACCCAGGACGTACTGGACGCCGCCGGCAGCAAGTGGAATTTCCTGCCGTTCCGGCCGGGGCTGGTCGGCGGCCACTGCATCGGCGTGGACCCGTACTATCTGCTGCACAAGTCCGAGAGCGTGGGCTATCACCCGGACCTGATCCACACCGCACGACAGGTCAACAACCGCGTCGGCGAGCACGTGGCGGCGCGGGTGCTGGCGATGCTGGCCGAGCGTGGCCGTGCGCCGGCGGACGCACGCATCCTGGTACTGGGCGTGACCTTCAAGGAGGATTGCCCGGACCTGCGCAACAGCCGCGCGCTGGAGCTGGCGCAACGCCTGCGCGATGCCGGTGCGCAGGTGGAGGTCAGCGACCCCTGGGTCGGCCCGGCGGCGCTGACCGGCGAGGGCCTGGATTGGCTGGCCGATCCCGGGGCGGGGTGTTATGACGCGGTGGTGCTGGCGGTGGCCCACGCCCGTTTCAAGGCGATGGATGAATCCGCAATCCGGGGCCTGCTGGCGCCGGGAGGCCTGGTCTACGACGTGAAATCGGCCTGGCCGCGCAACGTGGTTGACGATCGCTTGTAAGCCTTGGCAGCGGGTGGCGCGGTAGACTCGGGGGCAGTTGCAACCGAGGAAAGCCATGCACCGGTATATCGTCTACCTGCTCGCCATCCTGATGTTCCCGATATGCCTGTGGCTGGCCACGATCTGGCCGACCTGGTATTGGGGCGTCGGCCTGACTGCCGCGATGGTGGCGCTGGGGACCTGGGACCTGCTGCAGAAGCGCAGCACGCTGCGCCGCAACTATCCGGTGATGGCGCACTTCCGCTACGGGCTGGAATCGATCGGCCCGGAGATCCGCCAGTACTTCGTGCAGAGCGACCTGGAAGACGTGCCGTTCTCGCGCCAGCAGCGTGCACTGATCTACCAGCGCGCCAAGAACGAGATGGACACGGTGCCGTTCGGCACCCTGCGCAGCACCTATGCGGTGGATTACGAGTGGATCAACCATTCGCTGGCACCGACTGCCATCGCCAAGCATGACTTCCGTGTGTTGATCGGCCCGAACTGTGCCAAGCCTTATTCGGCCAGCGTGTTCAACATCTCGGCGATGAGCTTCGGTTCGCTGTCGGCCAATGCCATCCGCGCGCTGAACGAAGGCGCACGCCGCGGTGGCTTCTATCATGACACCGGCGAAGGTTCGATCTCGCCCTACCACCGCGAGATGGGCGGCGACCTGGTGTGGGAGATCGGCTCGGGCTACTTCGGTTGCCGTGACGAGAAGGGCGGTTTCAGCGAGGAACGCTTCGTTGCCAATGCCACCCATGATCAGGTCAAGATGATCGAGATCAAGCTGTCGCAGGGCGCCAAGCCCGGCCACGGTGGCGTGCTGCCGGCGCCGAAGGTGACCGCCGAGATCTCGGTGACGCGTGGCGTGCCGATGGGTGTGGACTGCGTGTCGCCGTCGCGTCACTCGGCGTTCTCGACGCCGGTCGAGCTGCTGCAGTTCGTTGCACGCCTGCGCGAGCTGTCCGGTGGCAAGCCGGTCGGTTTCAAGCTGGCCATCGGCCATCCATGGGAGTGGTTCGGCATTGCCAAGGCGATGCAGGAAACCGGGCTGCTGCCGGACTTCATCGTGGTCGACGGCGCCGAGGGTGGCACGGGTGCGGCACCGGCGGAGTTCGTCGACCATGTCGGCGTGCCGATGCACGAAGCGCTGCTGTTGGTGCACAACACCCTGGTCGGCCTGGATCTGCGCGATCGCATCCGCATCGGTGCGGCCGGCAAGATCACCAGCGCGTTCGACATCGCGCGGACCATCGCGCTGGGGGCTGACTGGTGCAATGCCGGCCGAGGCTTCATGTTCGCGCTGGGCTGCATCCAATCACTGAGCTGCCATACCGACAAGTGCCCGACCGGCATCGCGACCCAGGACCCGGCACGCTGGAAGCATCTGGATGCACCGGACAAGGCCACCCGTGTGTACAGTTACCACGAGCACACGCTGCACGCCCTGAAGGAGCTGCTGTGTGCGGCGGGCCTGAACGATCCTGCCGAGCTGGGGCCGGAGCACATCCTGCGCCGCGTCTCACCGGTGGAAATCCGTTCGCTGGCCTCGCTGTACCGCTACCTGGAACCAGGCGAACTGCTGCACAAGGTGCCCGACCATGCGGTGTTCCATGCGTTCTGGGCCGATGCACGCAGCGACTCGTTCCAGCCGCCGCCGAAGATCCAGGCGCTGCGCGCCAGCAAGTCGCGGTAACCGTTGCTGTAGCGTCGAGCCATGCTCGATTGCCTTTCGATCAGGCGTCGAGATTAACGATTCTGTAGAGTCGAGTCTTGCTCGACTGCCTTTCAATCAGACATCGCGATGTTGGAACGAAGAACAGCCGAGCATGGGCTCGGCTCTACAAGGAGGCGTCATGCAGTTCAGGACCGGCACCATGGATGATGTGGCCAGGCTGTGGGCCCTGCGCACGCGCTGTGTGCGCGAGACCTGCAGCAGCCATTACCCTCCCGAGGTCATCGCGCCCTGGTCTGCCTCGCCGCCACCGTCGCAGTACGCGCGGCTGTTGTCGCAGGGGGGCTGCGTGGTGGCCGAGGACGGGCAGGGTGTCCTGCTCGGGTTCGGCGTGTTTGATACCGATGCCAACGAGGTTGATGCGTTGTTCGTCGATCCGGATCACGGCGGCAAGGGCATCGGCCAGGCGCTGATACGGCGCCTGCTGGCGATGGCCGATCGTGATCGTGAGGTAGTGCTGTCGGCCTCGCTCAACGCCGTGCCGTTCTATCAACGGCACGGGTTCATCAGCGTGCGCGAAGAGACCTATCTGCATCCCAGTGGCGTCGCGTTGGCGTCAGTGAGCATGCGCCGGCCGTGGTGATGTAGCGTCGAGTTTGCTCGATGGTTTTTGTAGAGTCGAGCCATGCTCGACTGCTCTATCGCCTGAATCAAAAGCAGTCGAGCATGGCTCGACTCTACAG
>NZ_JAWIRU010000004.1:0-30475 GCF_036320025.1 Stenotrophomonas sp. SMYL86 | reverse complement strand
TGTTGGGGCCCCCCCCACCCTCCCCCACCGCCCCACCCTCAATCACCACCCCCCCCCCCCCCCCCCCCGACTCTACAGCGCAGGTGTCACCGCGCTGCCAGCCACCCGATCACGCCTTCCGCAGCACGCAGGCCACTGGCGTAGCACGCGGTCAGCAGGTAGCCACCTGTCGGTGCCTCCCAGTCCAGCATCTCGCCGGCACAGAACACGCCGGGCACTGCCCGCAGCATCAGGCCATCGTCCAGCGCATCCAGGCGCACGCCACCGGCGGTGCTGATCACCTCGGCCATCGGCCGGGGGCGCAGCAGGCGCAGGGGCAGGCGCTTGAGCGTAGCTGCCACGGCAGGCAGGTCGTTGCCCGCTTCCTTGCCCAGCATCTCGAACACCAGTGCGGCTTTCACTGCATCCAGGCCGGCCTGGCGGCGCAGGTGCTCGCCGAAACTGCGACCCTTGCGCGGGCGTGACAGGTCGGCCAGCAGGCGTGCTTCATCGCGGCCCGGTACCAGGTCCAGCCACAGCATCGCGTGGCCATCGCGGTTGATGGTCTCGCGCAGGTCTGCGGCCAATGCGTAGATCAGGCTGCCTTCGATGCCGTACTCGCTGGCCACGCACTCGCCCTGCAGCGACTGCGGTTGTCCCGCCAGGTCCAGCCAGTGCGCGACCACCGGCTTCAACGGTGCGCCGGCATTGCGCTCGGCGAAGAACGGCGTCCAGTCCACGTCGAAACCGCAGTTGGCCGACTGCAGCGGTGCGATGTCCACGCCACGTGCCTGCAGTGGCGAGACCCAGGCGCCGTCGCTGCCCAGCTGCGGCCAGCTGCCGCCGCCCATGGCCAGCACGGTAGCATCGGCATGCACTTCAACGGCGCCGTCTTCGGTTTCAAATCGCAGGGCGCCGTCGTCGCTCCATCCGATCCAGCGGTGGTTGGCGTGCAGGCGCACACCCTGTTCTTTCAGGCGGCGCACCCAGCCGCGCAGCAGTGGGGCTGCCTTGCGGTCGACCGGGAACACGCGGCCGGAGCTGCCCACATAGGTCTCCACGCCAAAGCCGGCAGCCCAGTCGCGCAGCGCCTGCGCGTCGAAGCCGTCCAGCCAGCGTCCCACGGTAGAGGCCTGCTCGCGGTAGCGGCTGTCGAACAGCGGCCGCGGATCGGAATGGGTGAGGTTGAGCCCGCCCTTGCCGGCGATCAGGAACTTGCGGCCGGGCGAACCCTTGGCCTCGTACAGTTCCACCTGCAGCCCAGCGGCGCGCAGGCGCTCGGCGGCGAACAGGCCGGCCGGGCCGCCGCCGATGACGGCGACCCGTGGAGGCGTTGCGGTATTACGGTTTGACATCGAGCAGCTCGACATCGAACACCAGCGACGAGCCGGCCGGGATCGGGCCAACCCGGCGGTCGCCGTAGCCGTAGTCCGGCGGGATCATCAGCGTGCGCTTGCCGCCGACCTTCATGCCGGCCACGCCCTCATCCCAGCCGCGGATGACCTGGCCGGCGCCGAGCGCAAAGGTGAACGGTTCGCCACGGCTGACCGAGCTGTCGAAGGTCTTGCCGTGCTTGGTTTCGGTGCGGTTGTCGTAGATCCAGCCGGTGTAGTGCACGGTGACCTTGTTGCCGGCAACGGCTTCGGTGCCGGTGCCCGGGACGGTATCGATGCGCTCGAAGGTGGTCAGGGTGCCACCCGGCGGTGGGCCGGACGGTTCGGTCGAGCAGCCAACGGCGGCGAGGGACAGCAGCAGGGGAAGCAGCAGGCGGCGCATCGGGCGTCTCCGGAAGGGCGCAGGGCGAGGGCGGCAAGGGTAGCGCATCGGCGCCGGGTATCATGGGGGCATGGCAAAACTCCTGCTCAATCTGCGCAATGTCGGCGACGACGAATACGCCGATGTCTGCACGCTGCTCGACCAGCACGGCATCGCCTGGTATCGCACCGAACCCAGCCCCTGGGGCATTTCCAACGGCGGCCTGTGGCTGCGCGAGGACGCCGATCATCCGCGTGCAAAGGCGCTGATGGCCGAGTACCAGGCCGAACGCGGGCCGCGCATCCGTGCCGAGCGCGAGCAGGCGTTGCGCGAGGGGACGGCGGAGACCTTCGGCAGCCTGTTCCGGCGCCGGCCGGTATATGTGGTGCTGGTGCTGCTGGCGATGGCCGGTGCGGCGGCGCTGGTGCTGCTGCCGTTCGTGCTGTTGCGGGGATAAGGGGTTTCGGCCGGGTTGCACCCGGCACCCGCCGATGCCAGGGCAACTACAACAGCAACAGCAACAGCAGGCAATCCGTGGTGGGCAGGGCGGGGCGGGCAGGCGGGACACGCCGTAAACCCGTCCATGGGGGCTCGATGGCGCCATCCATGGCGCCAACGGTCCCGCCTGCCCACACCGCCACGCCTCTGACAGATTCCGGGTGCCTGCCGGGGTCGGATCCCTCTGCTGCGCAGAGGGCTCTGACCCCTGAATCTGTCCGTGCGGGCGGGAGGCGCTAAAATGGCGGGATGATCGCCAATACCGCTGCCTACCATTTCGCCGTCATCGACGCCCCCCAGGCCCTGTGCGACCAGCTGCTGGCGCGTGCCGAGGCGGCGGCGCTGCGGGGCACGATCCTGGTGGCGGGCGAGGGGCTGAACCTGTTCCTGGCGGGTGCGCCGGAGGCGGTCGAAAGTTTCTATGCGGCGCTGCATGCCGATGCGCGTTTTGCCGATATGCGGGTCAAGACCAGCCTGAGCGAGCATCAGCCGTTCGCGCGGCTGAAGGCCAAGGTGAAGGACGAGATCATCAGCTTCCGCCGTGATGACGGCCAGCCGCTGGAGTATCCGCGTGCACCGGCGGTCGATCCGGCTACGGTGCAGCGTTGGCTGCGGCAGGGGCATGATGACGCCGGCAAGCCGGTGGTCATGCTCGATACGCGCAATCTGCAGGAAGTGGAGTACGGCACCTTCAAGGATGCGCTGGTGCTGCCCATCCACAAGTTCACCGACCTGCCCGAGGCATTGGCGCCGCACCGCGAAGCGCTGAAGGACAGCACCGTGGTCAGTTTCTGCACCGGCGGCATCCGCTGCGAGAAGGCCGCGCTGTGGATGGTCAACGACGGCATGGACAACGTGCTGCAGCTCGATGGCGGCATCCTCGGCTACTTCGAGGAGGTGGGCGGCGAAGGTTACGAAGGCCGCTGCTTCGTGTTCGACGAGCGCGTGGCGCTGGATGCCGAGCTGAAGCCGATGGTCGACCAGCCGCTGCCGGAGCCGCGCCCCAGCGCGTTCTGACGCTTCCTTGGTAGAGCCGGCCGCTGGCCGGCTGCGAAGCGATCTACCTGTATGCCGGCCAGCGGCCGGCACTACCAATCGCGCTTGGCGCGGATCAGGGCACCCCGGATCGGTCCGGCGGGCCCTGAACCCGTCCCACGGGAATCAGCATCCCGCCACCGTCACTGGCCGCCGCGCCCGGCCGACCCCATGCATGGGGGATCCTGTGACGGAAAACTGCTGATGATCCCGTTGTCGATCCTTGACCTGGCCCCGGTCTGCGAGGGCAGTGACACCACCGCTGCCTTCGCCAACATGCTGGAACTGGCCCAGCACGCCGATGCGCTGGGCTACCGCCGCTACTGGCTGGCCGAACACCACAACATGCCTGGCATCGCCAGCGCGGCCACCGCCGTGCTGATCGGTCACGTGGCGGGTGGCACAAAGCGCATCCGCGTCGGTGCCGGCGGCATCATGCTGCCCAACCATGCGCCGCTGCAGGTGGCCGAGCAGTTCGGCACGCTCGCCTCGCTGTATCCGGACCGCATCGACCTCGGCCTGGGCCGTGCACCGGGCACCGATCAGCCGACCGCGCGTGCACTGCGCCGCTATTTCGACAGCGCCGACCAGTTCCCGCAGGACGTGCGCGAGCTGCTGCATTACTTCGAACCGGTACAGCCCGGGCAGGCGGTGCAGGCGGTTCCGGGTGGTGGCCTGCGGGTGCCGACCTGGATCCTCGGTTCCAGCCTGTTCGGTGCGCGCATGGCCGCGTCGATGGGCCTGCCATACGCGTTCGCCTCGCACTTCGCACCGGACGTGATGGACGAAGCGCTGGCGGTGTACCGCCGCGAATTCCGCCCCTCGGCCACGCTGAAGCAGCCACATGCGATGTTGGCGTTGAACGTTGTCGCCAGCGACAGCGAGGCCGAATCTCGGCGCCTGTTCACCAGCCAGCAGCAGAGCTTCGTGAACCTGCGTCGTGGCCGACCGGGCAAGATTCCGGCACCCATCGACGACATTGAGTCCTTCTGGGAGCCGCACGAAAAAGTGGGCGTGGAGCGGGCACTGGCCTGCACCGTGCTGGGGGATCCGCAGCAGGTGGCGGAAGGCATCGCCGCGTTTGTCGAGCGCCACACGCCGGACGAGCTGATGCTCACCGCCAACCTGTATGACCACCGTGCGCGCCTGCGCTCGTTCGAACTGGCGATGCAGGCCTGGCACGCCCGCCACGCGGGCTGAACAATTGCGTCACGGCCCATTGCGGCCGAACCGCGTCTGATGGGGGCTCATATCGAAGGAGCCCCCACATGGCCGACACCCGCGCCGAACACATTGCCCAACTGGCAGAACTGATCAAGGACGTGGAGGTGGCGATGTTCACCACCACCGGCGTCGACGGCCGCCTCTACAGCCGGCCGCTGGCCACCCAGCAGGTCACCTTCGACGGTGATCTGTGGTTCGTCATCACTGCCGACAGCCCGAAGGTGGCCGAGATTGCGCTCGACCCGCGCGTCAACGTGGCCTATGCCTCGCCATCGAAGAACACCTATGTGTCGGTGGCCGGGCGCGCGCGCGTGGTTGATGATCGCGCGAAGATCGAGGAACTGTGGTCGCCAGCGATGAAGCTGTTCTTCCCGGGCGGCAAGGACGACCCGAACCTGCGCCTGATCCAGGTGCGCGCCGACTCGGCCGAGTACTGGGATGGACCGGGCACGCTGCTGGGCACAGCGCTGAGTTTCGTGCTGTCGGCAGTGCAGGACGAACCGGCGGCGTTGGCCGACAACGGATTCATCGACCTTCGGTGATGGCCGATGTCCGGTATTGGCAGTGCCGGCCGCTGGCCGGCAAACCTGGAAACGTGGCAGCCGGCCAGCGGCGGGCTCTACCGGATTCCGGCTCAGAACCAGCGCTGGAACAGCTCCACCGTATAGCCCACCAGCTGCCCCGAACTGAAACCGAAGAAGGCGATCGCCGCCAGCGCCGCGATCCAGTTGAACAGCATCAGCGCGCCATCGCGTTCCAGCAGTGCCAGCGAGAACAGCAGCAGCTGGAAGCCGAACAGGAAGTTGGTGAAGGGAATCGGCAACGACAGCAGCAGGCCCAGCAACACCAGCAGCAGGCCGCTGAAGGCATGCGCCGGCAGCGGTGTCAGCAGCTGCGGCAGGCGCGGTTTCAGCATCTTGTCCAACCGCCGCAGCGGGCGGTCGATGCGGTCCAGGAAGCGGTGCATGGTGCCGCGCTTGGGCCCGCGGCGGGCGATGAAGCCGGGCAGCCACGGCCGGCGCAGGCAGAACAGCATCTGCAGGCCGATCAGGATCACCAGCGGGCCGCTGACCGCGCCGCCCATGCCCGGGATCGGGATGAACGATGGCAGGATCGCCACGAACAGGAACACGCCGAACGCGCTCTGCTGCAGGTTGCACAGGATCTGGCCGAGCGGCATGTGCTCGGCCGGGTCGCCGGAGGCGAACATCTCCAGCAGGGTGCGGATGCCCTCGTTACGGTAGGCCGGGCGCTCAACGCCCGGACCCTGGCCGGCCTCAGGCGGTGAGCTCATCGGCCTGCTCGTCGGACAGCGTGCGCAGCAGCAGCTTGTCCACCCGCGCACCATCCAGGTCGACCACCTCGAAGCGCCAGCCGGCCCAGTCGAAGTACTCGCCCGCGTGCGGGATGCGGCCGAAGTAGTGGATGCACATGCCGGCCAGCGTGTAGTAATCGCCATCCTCGGCATCGGGCAGATCGTTGCTGCCGATCAGCTCGCGCAGGTCCTCGATCGGCAGCGAGCCGTCCACCAGCAGCGAGCCGTCCTCGCGGGTCACCACCAGCGCATCTTCGTCGGCATTTTCCACTGCCTGCAGGCGGCCGACCACGGCGCCCATCAGGTCGCTGATGGTCACCAGGCCCTGGATCTCGCCGTACTCGTCCACCACCAGCGCCATCGACTGCTGTTCCTCGCGGAAGATCTCCAGCAGCTTCATCGCGTGGGTGGATTCAGACACGTACAGCGGTTCGCGCAGGGTCTGGAACAGCGCGTTGTCGCCGCGCGCCATGCGTGTGGCCAGCGATTTCAGTTCAAGCACGCCGACCACGTCCATGTCGTTGTCGCGCAGCACCGGGTAGCGCGAGAACTCGTGCTCGGCCATGATTTCCAGGTTGCGCTCCAGCCCAGCCTGGGTATCCAGCCAGGCGATGCGGTTGCGCGGGGTCATCAGGCTGTCGGCGGTGCGGTCGCCCAGGCGCATGACGCGGTTCATCATGTCGCGCTCGTGGGCGTCGATCACACCGGCCTCGTGGCTCTCGGCCACCAGCATGCGGATCTCTTCTTCGGTCACCGAGGCGACTTCATCCTTGCC
Source organism: Stenotrophomonas sp. SMYL86 (assembly GCF_036320025.1). Classification (NCBI taxonomy): domain Bacteria; kingdom Pseudomonadati; phylum Pseudomonadota; class Gammaproteobacteria; order Lysobacterales; family Lysobacteraceae; genus Stenotrophomonas; species Stenotrophomonas sp. SMYL86. The sequence continues at coordinate 23,894 of NZ_JAWIRU010000004.1, read as the reverse complement.
CAGGCCGAACAGGCGCAGCACCAGCTGGGTGGTCTTGGACAGCAGCCAGACGAAGGGCAGGGCCAGCTTGGCCAGCCAGCTCATCGGCATCGCCACCAGGCCGGCAATGGCCTCCGAGCGGGTCAGTGCCAGGCGCTTGGGCACCAGTTCGCCGAAGATCAGCGTGATGAAGGTGATCAGGCTGACCGCCAGCGTGGTACCGACGTTGCCGGCGTAGGCAAAGCCCGGCATCAGGCCCTGGATCCAGCCGGCGAAGGCTTCACCCAGTGCTTCACCACCGAGGTAGCCGGTCAGCACGCCGATCACGGTGATGCCGATCTGCACAGTGGACAGGAAGCTCTCCGGCTTCTCCGACAGCTCCAGCGCCTTGGCGGCACGCTTGGAGGTGGCGGCCATCTGCTTCAGGCGGCTCTTGCGCGAGGTCATGACCGACATCTCGGACATGGCGAAGAAGCCGTTCAGCAGAACAAGCGCGAAGACAATCAGGATCATTTCAAACACGGGCGTCGTCCCCGGTTGGTGGCAGGGAGGGCGGGTGCTTGCGATGGCGGCTGGCGCTCAGGAACAGGGTCCGGCGCGGCGCAGGGGGGTAAGGGTCGTCGTCCATAAGGTGCGCCCGAAGGCGCGCTGGCATCTTAGCAAAGGGGCGTGGCAGGGTGGCAACCGCCTGTTCAGGTTGGGGCTTCCAGAGCCCCGGAAGGGGGCAGGGATACCCGAGATGGTCATCTAGCCGTCATAATTCCGTCTGGTGCCGTCCTTCCCGCGACGGCTGACAGGTTTCTCAATGTTCTCTCTGCAGACCATTTTCGGTTCCGGCAAACAGTTCTACACCCTGCTCGATGAGGCTGCCGTCGCGGCTTCCGACGCCGCCAAGGCGCTGCATTCCATGCTGCGCGAGGCCGACCGCCAGCCCGCGCTGGACGCCTTCAAGCTGGCCCGCCTGCGCGAACGCGCGGCCTCGGACAAGATCAGCCAGGCACTGGTGGACAGCTTCATGACCCCGATCGAGCGCGAAGACATCGAAGCGCTGGGCTCGGCGCTGTACAAGATTCCGAAGCAGATCGAGAAGTTCGCCGATCGCTATTCGCTGGCCACGACCCACCTGGAGCACATCGACTTCGCGCCGCGCGCGGCGATGCTGGAACAGGCTGCCGGCGTGGTGGTGGAGATGGTGGCCGACCTGCGCCACATGAACCTGGACCGGATGACCGCGCTCAACGAGAAGCTGCGTTCGCTGGAGAACGAGGCCGACCGCCTGATGCTCGAGCTGTACCGCGACATCTACTCGGGCCGCCTGGACAACCTGCAGATGTTCCTGCTGAAGGAATTCTTCGAGATCCTGGAAAAGGCCATCGACCGCTGCCGCGAGGCCGGCGTGGTGGCGTACCAGATCGTGTTGAAGAACAGCTGACGGACGCCGCCGCATGTTGACCCTTGTCCTGGTGGTGATCCTGGCCGCGCTCGTCTTCGAGTTCATCAACGGCTTCCACGACACCGCCAACTCCATTGCCACCGTGGTGGCGACCAAGGTGCTCTCGCCCGGCTGGGCGGTGATGCTGGCCGCCTTCATGAACCTCATCGGTGCACTGACCGGTACCGCGGTGGCGCTGACCATCGCTTCGGGCCTGCTCAACACCAACGTGGTCGACGTCACCCCGCAGGTGATCCTGTGCGCCCTGCTGGGCGGCATCATCTGGAACCTGATCACCTGGTGGAAGGGCCTGCCGTCCTCGTCCTCGCACGCCCTGATCGGTGGCCTCTGCGGCGCCGGCCTGGCCGCTGCCCACAACAACTGGGACGCGCTGATCTGGTCCGAGCGCCTGGGCAGCTGGGCGCAGAACAAGGGCCTGCTGTGGAAGGTGTTCGTGCCGATGATCACCTCGCCGATCGCCGGCTTCCTGCTCGGCATCGTGGTGATGGTGCTGCTGTGGGGCCTGATCGCCGGGCTGGCCAAGATCGGTGGTGCCATCGGTCGTCTGGCCCGCCCGCGCATCGTCAACGCCTTCTTCGGCAAGGCGCAGATCGCCTCGGCGGCCTACATGGGCTTCGCCCACGGCCACAACGACGCGCAGAAGACCATGGGCATCATCGCCATGACACTGATCGGTGCCGAGGCCACCGGTGCGCTGGATGACCTGCCGTCGTGGCTGGCCTTCATGCACCCGGACGCCAGCGCCGGTGACGGCATCGCGATGTGGATCGTGCTGACCTGTGCGGTGGTGATGGCGGCCGGTACTGCCTCGGGCGGCTGGAAGATCATCAAGACCCTGGGTCACAAGATGGTCAAGCTGCACCCGATCCACGGCTTCGCCGCGGAGACCAGCTCGGCCACCATCCTGACCCTGGCCGCCCACTTCGGCATGCCGGTCTCGACCACGCACAGCATCTCCACCGCGATCATGGGCGTCGGCTTCGCCAAGAACCCGCGCTCGCTGAAGTTCGGCGTCATCGAACGCATCGTCTGGGCCTGGATCCTGACCATCCCGGCCGCAGGTGGTTGTGCGTACCTGATCCTGAAGCTGTTCGAACTGTTCGGCTGGACCTGATTGCCGCGCCAAGGTGCACACGAAAAAGCCCGCCGGATACCGGCGGGCTTTTTTCATGGGCAGAGAATTCTTCCGGACACATCGTGTCGACCAAGGTCGACACCTACCAGAGCAGAACCAGGGATCCGCCCCCGTGCCGACCAACGGTCGGCACCCACCAACAGCGCACGGAAACTGTCGAAGGCGGGGTGGGATGGGCAGGCGGGGGCGCAGAGCGCCATGGATGGCGCTCTACGAGGCACGCAGGAGCAGTTTTTGCCGTCCCCCGCCTGCCCATCCCACCCCGCCAAGCCACGGAATGCCAGCTCTTGCTGTTGCAGTGGCAGTTGATCCCCAGCGGGTGCCGGGCCGCAGGCCCGGCCACCACCACCACCCTCAGTTACGCTGGAACAACGCCTGCACATCCCTGCGGAACGCCGCCTGGCTGTCCGCCCGGCTGTAGAACATGTGCCCGCCCGGATAGCTGCGCACCTGCACCCGGTCCGGATTGCTGCCCATCGCCGGCATCTGGTCCACTGTCAGGATCGACCCCATGAACGGGCACGACAGATCATTCCAGCCATGCACGATCAGCACCTGCAGATGCGGATCGATCGCCACCGCCTGGCGCAGCTGGGTCACCGCGCCCTGGCGCAGCTCGCCGTTGCGGTCCCACAGCCGGTTCACGTCGTAGTTCAGCGCCTGGTAGCGTGCATCCACCTTCCAGCCAACCACCCGCGTCACGAAGTCGACCATCGCGGTGGTGGTCGGCGCAATGATGCTGTCCAGCAGCGGATCGTTGGCGCGCTGTTCCGGATCATTCGGGAACGGATCGAACGCGGTCACGTTGGAGTCGTAGCGGCTGCCCAGCGTGCCCTTGTCGCGGAACACCTCACGCAGATAGGCCTGCGTCTCCAGTCGGCCACCGGCGCGGCGCACGAACTGCGGGTCCAGCCCGGTCAGCTCGGTCACCCGGCGCAGCATCGCCTCGGTCGCCTGCGGATCGCTGCGGCCCTTCATCAGCGCAGTGGCGTAGTCGCCGCGGGTGTATTCCACCACGTCGCGCATCGCCGCATCGGTCAGTTTGCCCTGGCGCTCCAGGTGCGCTGCAGCGATCGACGGCAGCGTCTGCATCCACGCCATCGGCGAGACATCGGCGTTGTCTTCCAGGGTCGGGCTCAGGTACGGCGACACCAGCACCAGGCCGTTCATCGCCACGCCCAGGCGGGTCTGCAGGAAGTGGGTGATGCGCGGGCCGCGGTAGCCGCCGTAGCTCTCGCCGGTCAGGTACTTGCGTGCACCCATGCGCTGGTTGCGCAGCAGCCAGTCGTAGATCGAGCGCGACAGGTATTCGATGTCGGCGCTGGGGTTGTACAGCTGCTTCTTCGCTTCGTCATCGCCGATGCGTGCACGGCTGAAGCCAGTGCCGACCGGGTCGATGAACACCAGGTCGGTGAAGTCCAGCCAGGTGCCGGGGTTGTCGTGCAGGGTGGCCGGCGCCGATGCGCTGTCACCCTCCGAACCAAAGGTGACCACCTTGGGCCCGATCGCGCCCATGTTGAGGTAGACCGACGATGCACCCGGGCCGCCATTGAGCGCGAAGGTCACCGGCCGGTCCTTGCCCGGCATCGTATAGGCGGTGAACACCACATCGGCGATCACCTTGCCCTTGGCATCGCGCACCGGCAGGGTGCCGACGGTGGCGGTGTAGTCCAGGGTGCGGCCGACCAGGCGCATGCTCTGGCGGGCTGACGCATCGGCGGGCAGCGCGGGCGCTTCGGTCTTGTCGTCTTTCGGATCGGGCGTGGCCTCGGCGTCGGGCGCGGCCAGCACGCTGGCTGGGGCGATGAGCAGGCCGACGCAGAGCGCGGCAGTGTGCAGCAGGGACTTCATGGCACCGGATCGGCAGCGGAAGGGGGTTCCGATGCTAGGCCGGTGGAGGGCATGTCGTATGTGTCCAAAGGCATGGCCGCGCGTCGAGGCCGCCAGTGGCCAGATTGGGTCAAGCGGGCAGGGTGGTGCGCAGTTCGTCGTCGGCCAGCAGGCCGTATACCGCCGAATCGGACAGTTCGCCCTGGATGCGCCAGCGCTGCCGCAGCACGCCCTCCAGGTGGAAGCCCAGCCGTTCAAGCACGTGTGCCGAGGGCCGGTTGCGCGGGTCGACTTCGGCTTCCACGCGATGCAGGCGCAGGGTCTGGAACAGGTAGTCCAGCAGGTGCTGCAGCGCTTCGTGCATGTAGCCCTGGCCTTGCCTGTCGGGGGCCAGAAGGTAGCCGATCTCGGCACGAGCGGCATCGCGATCCAGGGCGAACACCACGCAGATGCCCAGCAACGGGCCGTCCAGCGTTTCGCGCACGGCCAGCTTGAGCTGGGTGCCGGTGGCCTGTGCCGCCAGGTCATCGTCGATCTGCGCGCGCGCTTCGGCCGGTCGTGTCCACGCCGGGTGGTTCCAGAACCGCATCACGTCCGGATCGGACTGGATCGCGAACAGGGCGGCCGCATCGTCGCGGCGGATCGGGCTCAGGACCAGGCGCGCGCTGTGCAGCGGCAGGCCCGGGAACAGCAGCGAGTGGCTGGCCAATACGATGGTCCACACAGATGGACGCGCATTATGGCGCCGCCGGGTTTGCCGATGGGGGCGTAATGCCAAGGGCACATGAACCGGCATTACCGGGCGATGGGGCCAGAGCCGTTTCCCTGCAGGAAACGGATCCGGCCCCGCGTCGGGTCAGACTTCCAGCGAAGCCAGATCGCCCTTGCTCTCCAGCCAGCCCTTGCGGTCGGAGGCGCGCTTCTTGGCCAGCAGCATGTCCATCAGCGAACGGGTCTGCTCGCCGTCGTCCACGGTCAGCTGCACCAGGCGGCGGGTGTCGGGGTGGATGGTGGATTCACGCAGCTGTGGCGGATTCATCTCGCCCAGGCCCTTGAAGCGGGTGACGTTGATCGCGCCCTTGATCTTCTCGCGTTCGATCTTGTCCAGCATCGAGCGCTTCTCTTCTTCGTCCAGGGCATAGAACACCTGCTTGCCCACATCGATGCGGAACAGCGGTGGCATCGCCACGAACACGTGGCCGGCATCGACCAGCGCCGGGAAGTGCTTGAGGAACAGCGCGGTGAGCAGGGTGGCGATGTGCAGGCCGTCCGAGTCCGCGTCGGCCAGGATGATGACCTTGCCGTAGCGCAGGCCAGCAATGTCGTCCTTGCCGGGGTCGCAGCCGATGGCCACGGCCAGGTTGTGCACTTCTTCCGACGCCAGCACGCTGTTGGAGGACACTTCCCAGGTGTTGAGGATCTTGCCGCGCAGCGGCAGGATCGCCTGGAAGTCCTTGTCACGCGCCTGCTTGGCGCTGCCGCCTGCCGAGTCACCCTCCACCAGGAACAGCTCGGTGCGCGACAGGTCCTGGCTGATGCAGTCGGCCAGCTTGCCGGGCAGGGCCGGGCCCTGGGTGACTTTCTTGCGGACGACCAGCTTTTCGGTCTTCAGGCGCGCGCTGGCGCGCTCGATGGCGATCTGCGCGATTTTCTCGCCCAGCTCCACGTTCTGGTTCAGCAGCAGGCTGAACGCATCGTGGGCGGCGCCTTCGATGAAGCCGGCGGCCTGGCGCGAGGACAGGCGTTCCTTGGTCTGGCCGCTGAACTGCGGGTCGGTCATCTTCAGCGACAGCACGAACGACACGCGGTCCCACACGTCTTCCGGGGCCAGCTTGACGCCACGCGGCAGCAGGTTGCGGAAGTCGCAGAACTCGCGCAGCGCCTCGGTCAGGCCGGTGCGCAGGCCGTTGACGTGGGTGCCGTGCTGGGCAGTGGGGATCAGGTTGACGTAGCTTTCCTGCACCAGCTCGCCTTCCGGCAGCCAGGCCACGGCCCAGTCCACGATCTCGGTGTCTTTCTTCAGGTTGCCGACGAACAGCTCGGCCGGCAGCATCTCGCGATCGCCCAGCTCCAGCTTCAGGTAATCGCGCAGGCCGTCTTCGTAGTACCAGGTATCAACTTCACCGGTGGCTTCGTCGGTCAGCTTCACGGTCAGGCCGGGGCACAGCACGGCCTTGGCGCGCAGCAGGTGCTTGAGCGCGCGCACCGCGAACTTGGGCGTGTCGAAGTACTTCGGGTCCGGCCAGAAGCGCACGCGGGTACCGGTGTTCTTCTTGCCGACGCTGCCGACCACTTCCAGCGGGGTGGCGCGGTCGCCGTTGCGGAAGGTGATGCGGTGTTCGGCGCCTTCGCGCTTGATGTGCACTTCCACCAGGGTCGACAGCGCATTGACCACGCTGACGCCGACGCCGTGCAGGCCGCCGGAGAAGGTGTAGTTGTTGTTGCTGAACTTGCCGCCGGCATGCAGGCGGGTGAGGATGAGCTCGACGCCCGGGATCTTCTCTTCCGGGTGGATGTCCACCGGCATGCCGCGGCCGTCATCGCTGACCTCCACGCTGCCGTCCTTGTACAGGGTGATCTCGATCGAGCGGGCGTGGCCGGCAAGGGCCTCGTCCACCGAGTTGTCGATCACTTCCTGCGCCAGGTGGTTCGGGCGCGCGGTGTCGGTATACATGCCGGGACGGCGCTTGACCGGGTCAAGGCCGGACAGGACTTCAATATCGGCGGCGTTATAACGGGCGTTCATCTGTCTTCGAAAGCTTGGAGCGACGGGCAAGTGTGGGGTCTGGCACGGGATTTTGCACGCCTGCGGTTCAGTCTCGGCGACGCAGAGGGGGTAAAATGGCAGCTGCTGGAATCTGAACACCGGCGACCCCCGTTGGGTCGAAACATCCAAGCCATACCGCGAGGAGGACCTCATGAAGAAGTTGCTGACCATTGCGATCCTGGCCGCTGCCGCCGTTGCAGTGCCGCTGGTGGTGGCGCAGAACGCCGGCCAGCCGGCCCCGCAGCAGGGTGACCAGGCCGACAAGGCGCAGGCCGAGGCCGATGCCAAGGCCAAGCGTCGGGCCCAGGCCAATGCCGAAATGAAGGCGCAGGGCCAGCCGGCCCCGCAGCAGGAAGAGGAAGAGGAAGCGCGCAAGAAGCGCTGATCCCGCCCCCTGCCAGGCGCCCTTGCGATAAGGGTTGCGCTCCGGAACGCCCCGCTTTGCGGGGCGTTTCTTTTTAGTGGCGTGCCATCTGCCTCTTGGGTTGGCGGCCATCAATCTGTAAACTATGGCTTTCCGGGAGTAAGTGCGTGTCCACCATTTGCGAATGGGCTGGAGCGGCCAAGCGTGGCTTCCAGCATGGCGGGTCGCAGGTGACGGTCGATTTGACCGGCACGGTCGCCCCGACCTCGCACGGTGGTCCCCGTCCGGCGCCTGCCGTCGCACGGATCCGCACCTCCCTCGCTGCCACAGCGAACCGGAAAACCCCCTCTGAGCACCATGCCTGCCCTCCGGGCGCGCGTGGTGCTGCCGTTTTCCATTTCCAGACAGGATGCTTGCAGCCATGACTCCCTTGATTTTCGTAACCGGCGGCGTGGTGTCCTCGCTCGGCAAAGGCATTGCCGCCGCGTCGCTGGCCGCCATTCTCGAAGCCCGTGGCCTGAAGGTCACGATGATGAAGCTCGACCCGTACATCAACGTCGACCCGGGCACCATGAGCCCGTTCCAGCACGGTGAGGTCTACGTCACCGACGACGGCGCCGAGACCGACCTCGACCTGGGCCACTACGAGCGCTTCGTGCGCACCCGCCTGAGCCGCAAGAACTCGGTCACCACCGGTCGTATCTACGAGAACGTGATCCGCAAGGAACGCCGCGGCGACTACCTGGGCGCGACCGTGCAGGTCATTCCGCACATCACCGACGAGATCCGCCGCTGCATCGACGAAGCCACCGAAGGCTACGACGTGGCGCTGGTGGAGATCGGCGGTACTGTCGGCGATATCGAGTCGCTGCCGTTCCTGGAAGCGATCCGCCAGGTGCGCACCGAGCGTGGCCCGGAGAAGGCGCTGTTCATGCACCTCACCCTGGTGCCGTACATCGGCGCCGCCGGTGAGCTGAAGACCAAGCCGACCCAGCACTCGGTGAAGGAACTGCGCTCGATCGGCATCCAGCCGGACGTGCTGCTGTGCCGTTCGGAACAGGCTGTGCCGGATTCGGAGCGCCGCAAGATCGCCCAGTTCACCAACGTTTCCGAGCGCGCGGTGATCAGCGTGCCGGACGTGGACGTCCTGTACCGCATTCCGTCGGGCCTGCATGCGCAGGGCCTGGACGAGATCGTCGTCAACCAGCTGAAGCTGGCCGACAAGGTCGGTCCGGTCGATCTGTCGATGTGGGAAGACGCGGTCGATGCGACCCTGCATCCGCTGGACGAAGTGACCATCGCCGTGGTCGGCAAGTACGTCGATCACCAGGATGCCTACAAGTCGGTCGGCGAAGCGCTCAAGCACGGCGGCCTGCGCCAGCGCACCAAGGTCAACCTGAAGTGGCTGGAAGCACAGGACCTGGAAGGCACCGACATGGCTGCACTGGCCGATGTCGACGGCATCCTGGTGCCGGGCGGCTTCGGTGACCGTGGTTTCGAAGGCAAGGTGCTGACCTCGAAGTTCGCCCGCGAGCAGCACGTGCCGTACTTCGGCATCTGCTACGGCATGCAGGCGGCCGTCGTCGATTACGCCCGCAACGTGGTCGGCCTGGAAGGTGCCAACAGCACCGAGAACGACCGCCAGTCGCCGAACCCGGTGATCGGCCTGATCACCGAATGGCGTACGGCAACCGGCGACGTCGAAAAGCGTGATGACAAGAGCGACCTCGGTGGCACCATGCGCCTGGGCCTGCAGGAACAGCGCCTGAAGCCGGGCACGCTGGCCCGTGAGCTGTACGGCAAGGACGTGGTTGCCGAGCGCCACCGCCACCGCTACGAGTTCAACAACCGCTACCGCACCCAGCTGGAGGATGCGGGCCTGGTGATCGCCGGCAAGTCGATGGATGACACCCTGGTGGAAGTGGTGGAGCTGCCGCGCGATGCGCACCCGTGGTTCCTGGCCTGCCAGGCGCACCCGGAATTCCTGTCCACGCCGCGTGACGGCCACCCGCTGTTCATCGGTTTCATCCGTGCCGCACGCGAACGCAAGGCCGGCGGCAAGCTGCTGCAGGAAGCCCGCGCCTGACTTGTGATGGGGGCCGCCGGCCCCCATCTTGCACGCTTCAACCCCCAGCGCACCGGCCCGGCCGGTGCCGCGGACAACAAGGAAACGCCATGAAACTGTGTGGATTCGAGGTCGGGCTGGACCAGCCCCTGTTCCTGATCGCCGGCCCCTGCGTGATCGAGTCGATGCAGCTGCAGCTCGATACCGCCGGCAAGTTGAAGGAAGTCACCGACAAGCTCGGCGTCAACTTCATCTTCAAGTCCAGCTTCGACAAGGCCAACCGCACCTCGGGCACCGCGTTCCGCGGCCCGGGCATGGAAGAGGGCCTGAAGGTCCTGGCCGAGGTCAAGAAGCAGATCGGCGTGCCGGTGCTGACCGACGTCCACGAATACACCCCGATGGATGAAGTGGCCTCGGTGGTGGACGTGCTGCAGACCCCGGCGTTCCTGGTCCGCCAGACCGACTTCATCCGCAAGGTGTGCTCGGCCGGCAAGCCGGTCAACATCAAGAAGGGCCAGTTCCTGGCGCCGTGGGACATGAAGCCGGTCGTGGAAAAGGCCAAGGCCACCGGCAACGAGCAGATCATGGTCTGCGAGCGCGGTGCCAGCTTCGGCTACAACAACCTGGTCAGCGACATGCGTTCGCTGGCGGTGATGCGCGATACCGGTTGCCCGGTGGTGTTTGACGCCACCCATTCGGTGCAGCTGCCGGGTGGGCAGGGCACCAGTTCCGGTGGCCAGCGTGAGCACGTGCCGGTGCTGGCCCGCGCCGCCGTGGCGGTGGGCATCTCCGGCCTGTTCGCCGAAACCCATCCGGACCCGTCCAAGGCGCTGTCCGATGGCCCCAATGCGTGGCCGCTGGACCAGATGGAAGCGCTGCTCGAGACCCTGATGGAACTCGATGCGGTGACCAAGAAGCACGGCTTCTCGCGCTTCGCGTGAGTCGTGACCCGCGGGGGGCGCTGGAAGCCCAGCGTCACCGCCGGCACGGGAAACAGTGGCCCTGGGGCCTGATCGCACTGGGTCTGGCCGTGCTGTTCACCGTGGGCATGTTCGGGCTGGTACTGATCGGCGCTGCGTCGGTGCGGCCCCCCGGTGATGGCAGCAGTGCGCTCGATCTGCGGGCGTACTTCATTGCGCTGCTGGTGGCGGAGCTGCTCGGTGCCGTGGGCTGCGTCGCTGCCGCTGTGCTGGCCTGGCGGCTGAATCGCGGCAAGGTCACGGCTGGCCTGGCGATCATCCTGCTCTCGCTGTGGCTGGGCGCCCTGTTCTACGGATTGCTTTGATGAATACGACCACATCGGCGCGTGGCTGGCCCTGGGGCCTGATCGCCCTGGGGCTGTCCGTGTTGACCTGGATCGCCCTGGTGGTGGGCGTGCTGGCCTTCACGTCCGGTTTCCGGCCGCCGGGGGATGGAAACAACGGCGTGCAGGCCACGCAGTGGTGGCTGCTGGGCGCGCTGGTCACGATGGTGCTGTCCTTCCTGGGCAGCCCGGTGGCGATGGTGCTGGCCTGGCGACGGCGGCATGGCCCCATCCTGGCAGCGATTGCCGGTGCATTGCTGGTGATGCTGGTGTCGATGATCCTGATCGTGATCGGGTCCAGTTGGGGCTGAAGCCGCCCACGCCATTTGGCAAGTGGCGGGCAGCCGGGGATAATCACGCGGCATTCGTTTTGTCGCCCCCTCTCCATACAGGTAACCGGCCCGACCATGAGTACGATCCGCAGCATCCACGCCCGTGAAATCCTCGACAGCCGTGGCAACCCCACGCTGGAAGCCGAAGTCATCCTGGAGGACGGTTCGTTCGGTCGTGCCGCGGTTCCCTCCGGCGCCTCGACCGGCACCAAGGAAGCGGTCGAGCTGCGTGACGGCGACAAGACCCGTTACCTGGGCAAGGGCGTGCGCAAGGCTGTCGACAACGTCAACACCACCATCGCCAATGCGCTGAAGGGCTTCGAAGCCACCGACCAGGCCGGCCTCGACCGTCGCCTGATCGACCTCGACGGCACCGAGAACAAGGGCCGCCTGGGCGCCAACGCGCTGCTGGGTGTTTCGATGGCCGCCGCGCACGCCGCCGCTGCATCGAACAAGCAGGCGCTGTGGCAGTACCTTGCCGCCAAGACCGGTGTGACCCCGTCGCTGCCGGTGCCGATGATGAACATCATCAACGGCGGCGCGCACGCCGACAACAACGTCGACTTCCAGGAGTTCATGGTGCTGCCGGTCGGCTTCACCTCGTTCTCCGAAGCGCTGCGCGCGGGCACCGAAATCTTCCATTCGCTGAAGTCGGTGCTGAAGGGCCACGGCCTGAGCACGGCGGTCGGCGACGAAGGCGGCTTCGCACCGGACTTCCGCAGCAACGTCGAGGCGCTCGACACCATCCTCGAAGCGATCGGCAAGGCTGGCTACACCGCCGGTGAAGACGTGCTGCTGGGCCTGGACGTCGCCTCCAGCGAATTCTTCGAAAACGGCAAGTACAACCTGGTCGGCGAGAACAAGCGCCTGACCTCCGAGCAGTTCGTCGACTTCCTCGCCGACTGGGCCGCGCAGTACCCGATCATCACGATTGAAGATGGCCTGGCCGAGAACGACTGGGCCGGCTGGAAGCTGCTGACCGACCGCATCGGCAAGAAGGTGCAGCTGGTTGGCGACGACCTGTTCGTGACCAACCCGAAGATCTTCCAGGAAGGCATCGACTCGGGCACCGCCAACGCGATCCTGATCAAGGTCAACCAGATCGGCACGCTCAGCGAAACCCTGGAAGCGATCGCGATGGCCGACCGCGCCGGCTATGCCGCCGTCGTCTCGCACCGTTCGGGCGAAACCGAAGACACCACCATTGCCGATATCTCGGTGGCCACCACCGCCACCCAGATCAAGACCGGCTCGCTGTGCCGCAGCGATCGCGTGGCCAAGTACAACCAGCTGCTGCGCATCGAGGAAGCCCTCGGCGCCGGCGCGCGTTACGCCGGTCGTGACGCGTTCGTTTCGCTGAAGCGCTGAGCCGATGCGCGACTGGCGCTGGATGCTGCTGGTGCTGGCCCTGCTGCTGGGCTGGCTGCAGTACCGCTTCTGGTTCGGTCCGGGCAACTCGGGTGAAGTGATGATGCTCGAAGCCCAGGTCGCCAACCAGGAGCGGGACAATGAGGGTCTGCAGCAGCGCAACGACGCGCTCGCTGCCGAAGTGAAGGACCTCAAGGAAGGCCAGTCCGCCATCGAGGAACGCGCGCGCAGCGAGCTGGGCATGATCAAGCCTGGCGAGAAGTTCTACCGTGTGGTCGAGGATGCGCCGGTCCACCCGGCGCAGCCTGCTGCCGGCGTCACTGCCCAGGCGGGCGAACACCCGGCAGACGTGCCATGAGCGCGGCGATCTGGGTCGTTGTTCCGGCCGCCGGCCGTGGCACCCGCTTCGGTGCGCCGCTGCCCAAGCAGTACCTGCAGGCGGGCGGGCAGATCCTGCTCGCCCACACGCTGGACGCGCTGCTGGCGCACCCCGCCGTGGCCGGAGCGATGGTGGTGATCGGCCAGGACGATGCCGACTGGCCGGGCTGGAATGAGTGGTCGGGCAAGCCGGTGCTGACCTGCATCGGCGGCGCTACCCGTGCCGCCTCGGTGCTGGCCGGGTTGCAGGCGCTGCCGGACACCGTGCGTGCCGATGAATTCGTGCTGGTTCACGATGCTGCGCGGCCGAACCTGTCGCTGGCCGATCTCGGTCGTCTGCTTGAAGTCGGTCGTGCCGACCCGGTCGGGGCGATCCTGGCTGCGCCGGTGCGCGACACCCTCAAGCGCGCTGGCGACGACGGCGGCATCGATGGCACCGAGCCACGCGAGCGCCTGTGGCGCGCACTGACGCCGCAGCTGTTCCGCCGCCACCAGCTCAGCCGCGCGCTGTCCGACGCAGCGGCCGTCGGTATTGACGTCACCGACGAGGCCATGGCCATGGAGCGCCAGGGCCAGCGCCCGCTGCTGGTGGAAGGCAGTGAGGACAACTTCAAGGTCACCACCCCGGCCGATCTGGACCGGTTCGAATTCGTACTTTCCCGCCGCGCCGGCTGACCGTCCGCGCGGCCCTGTTGCAAGGGTTGCATCCATGAGCACCGCACCGTTCCCGCCCGTCCGCATTGGCCAGGGCTACGACGTCCATGCCTTCGGTGAAGGCGATCACATCATGCTCGGCGGCGTGAACGTGCCGCACAGCTGCGGCGTGCTCGCGCACAGCGATGGCGACGTGATCCTGCACGCCCTGTGTGATGCGATGCTCGGCGCGCTGGCGCTGGGCGATATCGGCCAGCATTTCCCACCGAGTGACGACCGCTGGAAGGGCGCCGACAGCAGTGATTTCGTTCGCCATTGCGACAGCCTGCTGCGCGAGCGTGGCTGGCGCGTCGGCAACACCGACATCACCGTGATCTGCGAGCGTCCGAAGGTCGGCCCGCATGCGCTGGCGATGCGTGAGCGCATCGGTGGGTTGCTGCAGTTGCCGCTGGATGCAGTCAGCGTCAAGGCCACCACGTCTGAGAAGCTGGGCTTCACTGGTCGTGGCGAAGGCATCGCCGCACAGGCGGTGGTACTGCTGGTGGCGGCATGATCCCGCTGCCGTTGGCGTTTGGTGCACCGTTGCTGACGGCGCGCATCCGCACCACGCCGGACGATTTCCAGGTTGACGAACTGCCGGCCTTCGAGGCGACCGGTGAAGGCGAACACCTGCTGCTGCACATCCGCAAGCGCGGTGCCAACACCGTGCATGTGGCCAAGGTGCTGGCCAAGTGGGCAGGCCTGCCGGAAATGGCGGTGAGCTACGCCGGCATGAAGGATCGCCATGCGGTCACCACCCAGCGTTTCAGCGTGCACCTGCCCAAGCGCGTCGCGCCGGACCTGGCCGAGCTGGCCAGCGACGAGATCGAAGTGCTCGAAGCCACCTGGCACAACCGCAAGCTGCAGCGTGGTGCACTGGCCGGCAACCGCTTCAAGCTGGTGCTGCGCGAGGTGCAGGGTGATGCCACGGCGATCAGCGAGCGCCTGCAGCAGATTGCCGAGCGCGGCCTGCCGAACTGGTTCGGCGAACAGCGCTTTGGCCGCGACGGCGGCAATGTGCCGGCGGCACTGGCGATGTTCGGTGGCCGCCGCATGCGCAAGGACCAGCGTTCACTGCTGTTGTCAGCCGCCCGTTCGGCGCTGTTCAACCGCGTGCTGGCCGCGCGCGTGGAGCAGGGCAACTGGGATCAGCCGCTCGATGGCGAGGTCTGGATGCTCGATGGCAGCCGCAGCGTGTTCGGACCCGAGCCGTACACCGACGTGCTGGCCGAGCGACTGGCGCGTTTCGACATCCATCCCAGCGCACCGCTGTGGGGCGAAGGCGAGCTGCGCAGCGCCGACGCGGCACGTGAGCTGGAGCTGGCCGCGCTGGACGACGACGAGTCAAAGGCACTGCGGGCCGGCCTGGAAGACGCACGGCTGAAGCAGGAGCGCCGCGCATTGCGCCTGCGCCCGGCGCTGCTGCAGCACCAGTGGCTGGCCGACGACGTGCTGGAGCTGTCATTCGCGCTGCCGCCAGGCTGCTACGCCACCGCCGTACTGCACGAACTCGGCCCCGTCGAAGACGCCTCGCAGGCCTGACAGAAAAAGGGGACGGAGGGAATTAAGTCGTTTGTGGCACAAACGACTTAATTCCCTCCGTCCCCTTTTTCATCTACGGGCCAGCAGCACCAACACCGCGCCGGTACCGCCTTGCCCGGTCGGCGCCGAATGGAACGCCAGTACGTCGTTGCGCAGCCGCAGCAGGCGATCGACCAGATTCTTCAGCACCGGTGCACCGCCATCGGACTGCAGGCCCTTGCCGTGGATGATGCGCACGCAGCCATAGTCGTGCGCATGCGCCTCCAGCAGGAACTGGCGCAGCAGCGCCTCCGCCTGCGACGCAGTGGCGCCGTGCAGGTCCAGCTCGTCCTGCACCGAGTACTGGCCACGCTTGAGGCGCTGGAACAGGCGTGGTGGCAGGTTGTCGCGGCGATAGCTGGCCACGTCGCCGGCTTCCAGCGGCGTGCTGTCGCGCAGCAGCCGGGCGAATTCGCCGGCGGCCTCGGCCTCGTCACGTTCGGCCATGCGCGCGCGCGGCTTCGGCCGCGGCGCGGCAGGCGCCGGCTCGGCATCCTTGCGCAGCGGCGTCACTTCGCCGATGGCCGCACGGAACAATGCGGCCGGATCTTCGTCTTCAGGGTGCGACATGCGCACAGGGTAAACCGCCGGCGCATCTCTGCCTATGACGGTTCGATGTCGGTCATGACCGCCGACAGGGTAGGACCGGCGGCTCGCATGCGGCACAATAGACGATGCCCTTGCAGGGTCGACGGCTTCCGCAGGGGAGTACGGCGGTCCCGCCCACACTGCACGGTGACGGAATCGAATTCTTGGAAAATCAAGCGGTTAAATCGAAGATGCGAATCCTGGTCAGTAACGACGATGGCGTCGACGCCGCAGGCATCCGGATGCTTGCTTCGGTGCTGCGCGAGGCCGGACACGAGGTCACGGTGGTCGCGCCCGACCGTGATCGCTCCGGCGCCAGCAATTCGCTGACCCTGGACCTGCCGATCCGCCTCAAGCGCATCGACCATTACACCGTCTCGGTGGCCGGCACTCCGACCGACTGCGTGCACCTGGCGCTGACCGGGCTGCTCGAGTTCGAACCGGACATTGTCGTGTCCGGCATCAACAATGCCGCCAACCTCGGCGATGACGTGATCTACTCCGGCACCGTCTCGGCGGCGATGGAAGGTCGCTTCCTCGGGCTGCCGGCGGTGGCGGTCTCGCTGGTTACCCGCAACCACGATCCGAAACACTTCGAGACCGCCGCGCGCGCTGCGGTGGAGATCGTTGCCCGGCTCAAGGCCGATCCGTTGCCGGCTGACACCATCCTCAACGTCAACGTGCCTGATCTGCCGTGGAGCGAGGTCAAGGGCTTCGAGGTGACCCGCCTCGGCAACCGCCACCGCGCCGAAGGCTGCATCGCGCAGAAAGACCCGCGCGGCAACGAGGTGTACTGGATCGGCCCGGCCGGCCGTGAGCAGGACTCCGGCCCCGGTACCGACTTCCATGCGGTGCGCACCGGGCATATCTCGATCACCCCGATCCAGGTGGACCTGACCCGCTACCAGGCACTGGAGAAAGTGGCCAGCTGGGTCGGCGGCCTCAGTGCCGCGCTGGACCAGCAGGCATGAGTCCACGCCTGCGCCTGCAACCGGAAGCCGTCGGTATCGGCATGACCTCGCAGCGTGTGCGTGACCGCCTGGTCGACCGCCTGCGCGAAGCCGGCATCGTTGACGAGCCGACCTTGAATGCGATCCGGGTGGTGCCGCGCCATCTGTTCATCGACGAGGCACTGGCCTCGCGCGCGTATGAAGACACTGCGCTGCCGATCGGCCACGGCCAGACCATCTCGCAGCCCTGGGTGGTCGCGCGGATGACCGAGGCGGTCCTCCAGGTCGCACCGAAACGGGTGCTGGAAGTCGGCACCGGTTCCGGTTACCAGGCCGCCATCCTCGGTGCGCTGGGCCTGGAGGTCTACACCGTGGAGCGCATCGGTGATCTGCTGCGGCAGGCCCGCAAGCGCTTCCGTGCGCTGGGCATGAACATCCGCACCAAGCATGACGACGGTCGCGTCGGCTGGGCCGAGCACGGTCCGTTCGATGCCATCGTGGTTACTGCGGCGGCGCCGGCACTGGTCGACGCCCTGATCGAGCAACTGGCCGAGGGCGGCCGCCTGGTGGCGCCGGTCGGTGGCCCCGGGGCGCAGTCGCTGGTACAGCTGGACCGCAAGGCCGACGGCAGCATCGAACAACACGTGCTGGCGCCGGTCACGTTCGTGCCGCTGCTGTCTGGCATGCTCGACTAATCCACGGAGCAGGGTTGCATGAAGATTTTCGGGCCGCTGTACGAGCGGGCGATGAAGTGGGCGGCGCACGAACGCGCGCCGACCTACCTGACGGTGTTGAGCTTCTTCGAGGCGATCATCTTCCCGGTGATGCCGGAGGTGATGCTGGCGCCGATGTGCGTGGCCCAGCCCAAGCGCGGTTGGTGGTTCGCCATCCTGAGCCTGGCCGGCTCGATGGTCGGCGCACTGGTTGGCTACGCGCTGGGTCATTACGCCTTCGAGGCGATCAAGCCGCTGTTCGAGGCGCTGGGCATGCTGCCGGCCATCGAGCAGGGCATCACCACCGTGCAGGCGAAGATGGCCGAGTCGCCGTGGGCAGTGTTCACCTTCCTGGTGCTGGGCGGATTCATGCCCATCCCGATGAAGGTCTTCACGTGGGCATCGGGTATCGTCGGTGTACCGATGCCGCAGTACCTGTTGAGCATGCTGATCGGTCGTGGCAAGCGCGTGTTCGTGCTGGCTGCGGTCATCCGTATCGGTGGTGCGCGTGCTGAAGCGGCACTGCGTCGCTGGATTGAACCGCTGGGCTGGATCGCCACCGCGCTGGTGGTGGTGCTGATCGCCTGGCTTGTATGGAGGTCGAAGTTCGCATGAGTCCTGATCGTCTGAGCAAGGGAGTGCGCATCGGCGCGCTGGCGTTGCTGGTTTCCACCCTGGCCGCCTGCGGCACCGCCACCGTGGTTCGTCCTGGTGGTGGCAGCACCGGTGGCGGTGTGACCACGCCGAAGACCTCGGTACCCAAGCCGGGGCAGACCGTGGTGGTGCGCAAGGGCGACACCATCTATGCGCTGGCCCGCATCCATGACATCACCCCGGGTGACCTGATTGCCTGGAACAGCCTGGACAACCCCTCGACGATCTATCCGGGGCAGGTGATCCGGCTGTATCCGGCCGGTGCCAGCGGCGGCCGCGCGCCCACCACGGTGGTCACCCCGCCGCGTTCCGGTGGCAGCAGTGGCGGCAGCACCACGCCGGCCCCGGCGCCGGTCGGTCCGGTGAAGAGCAACATCGCCTGGCGCTGGCCGGCTGATGGCGCCATCGTTGGCCGCTACGTGGCTGGTGATGCGACCAAGCAGGGCGTTGACATCGCCGGCACCAGCGGCCAGGCGGTCAAGGCCACCGCCAATGGCGTGGTGGTGTATTCCGGCGCCGGCCTGGTCGGCTACGGCGAGCTGATCATCATCAAGCACAGCGACCAGTGGCTGTCGGCCTATGGCCACAACCGCAAGCGCCTGGTGAATGAAGGCCAGAGCGTGAAGGCCGGTGAGCAGATCGCCGAAATGGGCCGTACCGGTGCGAACCGCGACATGGTCCACTTCGAGATTCGCTACAACGGCAAGCCGGTCGACCCGCAGCAGTACCTGCCGGCACGCTGATCGTCAGATGCGATAGCGCCGGGCCATGCCCGGCGTTCCTGGCCTGTAGAGGCGAGCCATGCTCGACCCGGGTACCGCAGTGTGGTCATTTGCGATCTTGTGTGTCGCAGGCTCACCTTCACGGCGGACGGGATACCCGGCATTCTTGATCGGTCCCAGTCGATCCGGTGCCCCATGCTCCGTCCTGCTTCCACTCTCGCGTTGCTCATCGTCGCGCCGCTGGCCTCCGCAGCCAGCGATCCGCGCGACGTGGTCACCCGTCTTTACGCGGCCGTCCAGGCGCCGGCTTCGGACGAAGCGACCATTCCGCCGTTGCTGGGCGATGCGCTGCGCTCAGCCATCGATGCGCAGCGCGCTTACGAGCGGGCCTGTGCGGTGCTGGCCGCGCATGACGAGAAGCCGCACATGCTGGACCAGAGCCCGTATCTCATGGCGCCGGATCGGCCGGAAACGGTAAAGGTGGGGCTGCCCGCGACGAGCGGCGATGGCAGTTGGGTACCCGTCGAAATGGCGATAGGCGACTATCGCTGGACCGACCGTGTCCTGCTGCAAAGGCAGGGCCAGGACTGGAAGGTCATGGACATCCGCTGGGGCCGGGGCGGCAACCTGATCGGGCGGCTCAAGCAGTTCTCGGCCTTCCGCTGCACCGCTTCTGGCGGCTAGCGCCGGGGCGCGCCCGACGCCTCGACTCAGCCTTCCAGAATGAAAGCGGCCGCGACCTTGCGGCCTTCGCCCGCCAGGATGTTGAAGGTGCGCGCGGCGGCCGGATTGTTCATCACTTCCAGGCCGATGCCGCGTGACAGGCAGGCAGCCATCACCACTGCCGGCGGGAATACCTGGCGGTCACCCGTGCCGAGCACGATCAGCGCCGGGTTCAGCGCCAGGATCGGCTCCAAGTCAGCCAGCTGCAGCGCGGTGGCGCTCACTACCGGCCATTGCGTGACCAGCTGGTCCGGGGTCAGGAAGAAACTGCTGCCCAGCACCTGGTCATTCACCTTGGCCGAGCGGCCATCGGCGGCGCGCAGGCTGTAGGCGTAATCGGGCGGTTCGTGGTTCAGCTGCATGGCAGTAAGGCGATCAGCCGCGCGGCAGCACGATCTGGCGCTGTTCCTTGCTCGGGCGGTACAGCACGGCGACGTGGCCGATGCGCTGTACCAACGCGCTCTCGGTGGCTTCGACGATCTCGCCGATCATCACGTCACGGGCGTCGCGGTCTTCGGCAGCGACCTTCACCTTGACCAGCTCGTGGCGCTCCAGCACTTCGTTCAGCTCAGCGATGAAGGCCGGGGTCACGCCCTTGCCGCCGGTCTGCAGCAGGGCCTTCAGGTCGTGGGCTTGGCCGCGCAGGAAACGGGTCTGGGAAGCGGTCAGGGCGATGGACATGCAGGAAAACACGGTTGAATGGGGCGATCAGGGTATCATGAGGACCCCATCAGCCCCTATTTTCAATGGCTACCCGCAGCAAAAGCAGCCAGCGCTGGCTCAAGGAACACTTCTCCGACCCCTTCGTGAAGAAGGCCCAGGCCGAAGGCATGCGCTCGCGCGCGGCCTACAAGCTCGAAGAGCTGCTGGAACGTGACCGGTTGCTGAAGCCGCACATGGTGGTGGTCGACCTCGGCGCGGCTCCGGGCGGCTGGTCTCAGCAGGTTCGGAGACAGATCGGCGATACCGGCCGCGTGCTGGCACTGGATATCCTGGACATGCCGCCGCTGGCCGGCGTGGAGTTCCTTCATGGTGACTTCAGGGAAGAAGCCGTTCTATCGCAGTTTGAAGCCATGCTCGGGGATCAGCCGGTAGACCTTGTGCTGTCGGACATGGCCCCCAATAAGAGTGGTGTAGGCGCGGTCGACCAGCCGCGGATGATGCACCTGGCGGAGCTGGCTCTGGATTTTGCCGACAACCACCTGAAGACCGGTGGCGCATTCCTGATCAAGCTGTTCCAGGGCGAGGGCTTTGACGACTACGTGCGCGACATGCGCCGCCGGTACGACAAGGTCTCCATCCGCAAGCCGGAAGCCTCGCGCAAGCGCTCTCCCGAGGTGTATGCCTTGGGTCAGGGAAAACGCGCCCACATGAAGTAAGCTCGCAACGTACGCAAGTTCGACCCCAACGCAACGCCAGCACTGAGAGGAACACCGGAGCCAATGAGGATGAACGACTTGACCAAGAACCTCCTGCTATGGGTGGTCGTCGCCGTCGTGCTGATGGTGGTCTTCCAGAGCTTCTCGCCGAAGTCCTCCGGGGCCGGCGCGCAGGGCGCGTCGTACTCGCAGTTCCTGGACCAGGTGGACAGCGGCAACGTGCAGAAGGTCGCCTTTGGTGGCGACATGCGCGGCGGCACCAGCCAGCTGACCTACACCACCCGCGGTGGGCAGTCGTCCACCATCACCGCACCGTTCGATCGTGACCTGATCAACGTGCTGCGTACCAAGAACGTGGAGATCGTGCAGGAGGAGCCGTCCAGCGGCATTTCCCTCGGCGCGATCCTGATGAATTTCCTGCCGGTCATCCTGATCATCGGCTTCTGGTTGTTCATCATGCGCCAGATGCAGGGCGGTGGCGGTGGTGCCAAGGGCGCGATGTCCTTCGGCAAGTCGCGCGCCAAGCTGCAGGGCGAAGACCAGATCAAGGTCACCTTCGCCGATGTCGCTGGCTGCGACGAGGCCAAGGAAGAAGTGGGCGAGCTGGTCGACTTCCTGCGCGACCCGTCCAAGTTCACCAAGCTGGGCGGCAAGATTCCGCGCGGCGTGCTGATGGTGGGCCCGCCGGGTACCGGCAAGACGCTGCTGGCCAAGGCCATCGCTGGCGAAGCCAAGGTGCCGTTCTTCTCGATCTCCGGTTCGGACTTCGTGGAAATGTTCGTCGGCGTCGGCGCCAGCCGCGTGCGTGACATGTTCGAGCAGGCCAAGAAGCACGCCCCCTGCATCATCTTCATCGACGAAATCGACGCCGTCGGTCGTCACCGTGGCGCCGGCCTGGGCGGCGGTCATGACGAGCGCGAGCAGACCCTGAACCAGCTGCTGGTCGAAATGGACGGTTTTGAAGGTGGCGAAGGCGTGATCGTGATCGCTGCGACCAACCGTCCGGACGTGCTGGATCCGGCGCTGCTGCGCCCGGGCCGTTTCGATCGCCAGGTCGTGGTCGGCCTGCCGGACGTGAAGGGTCGCGAGCACATCCTGAAGGTGCACATGCGTAAGCTGCCGCTGGCCGACGACGTCGAGCCGATGGTGATCGCGCGTGGTACCCCGGGCTTCTCCGGCGCCGACCTGGCCAACCTCTGCAACGAGGCTGCCCTGTTCGCCGCGCGTGGCAACGAGAAGGAGGTCCGCATGGACCACTTCGACCGTGCCCGCGACAAGATCCTGATGGGTGCCGAGCGCCGCTCGATGGCCATGAGCGAGGAGGAGAAGACCCTCACGGCCTACCACGAAGCCGGGCACGCCATCGTCGGCCGTCTGGTGCCCGAGCATGACCCGGTCTACAAGGTCACCATCATTCCGCGCGGCCGCGCGCTGGGTGTGACCATGTACCTGCCGGAAGGCGACAAGTACTCGATGAACCGCGTGGCGATCAAGTCGCAGCTGTGCTCGCTGTACGGTGGCCGCGTGGCCGAAGAGCTGATCTTCGGTGCCGACAAGGTCACCACCGGCGCCTCCAACGACATCGAGCGCGCCACCAAGATGGCCCGCAACATGGTCACCAAGTGGGGCCTGTCCGACCAGCTCGGCCCGATCGCCTATGGCGAAGAGGACGACGAGGTGTTCCTGGGCCGTTCGGTCACCCAGCACAAGAGCGTGTCCAACGACACCGCGCGCCGCATTGACGAGGAAGTGCGCAACATCCTCGACGAGGCTTACGCACGCACCACCGAGCTGATGACGGCCAACCTGGACAAGCTGCACGCGATGTCCCAGCTGCTGCTGCAGTACGAGACCATCGACGCGCCGCAGATCGACGCCATCATGGAAGGCCGCGATCCGCCGCCGCCGGCCGGTTGGAACAAGTCGAACAAGGATGGTGGCAACGACAAGGGCGGCGACGCCCGTCCGCTGCCGCCGATCGCAGGCCCGGCCGAATCGCACTGACGGCCCGCTGCACGTGACACCAGACGAGGCCGGGGCAACCCGGCTTCGTCGTTTCCGGGCCACTGGCCCATCCCGAAGAACTGATCTGACGCTGGAGCCCGCATGTCCGCCCCGAAGCCCGAACCGATTTCCCACACCGCCGAAATGGTCATCGCCACCGTGGTCGGCGTGGGTGTGGGCCTGGGGGCCGACAATCTGCTGCTGGGCTGCGTGGTGGGTATCGGTGTCGGCATCGTGCTGAGCATCGCCAGGACCCTGTACGTGGACCGCAAGCGCCGCCGCCGTTGAGGGTATCGGCAGGGCTGCGCCCTGCACCCGCGGTAGTGCCGGCCGCTGGCCGGCAACCTCAGCAGCAACAGCAACAGCGGGCTTTCCGTAGGATGGCGGGGCGGTGTCGGAGTGCGGGGACGCTGAAGTACGTCCATGTAGCCTTGATCGCCGCTTGCTCGTGTGCGCAGTCCTGCGCACACGGCAAGACCGGGGTTGGGCGTCCTGCCCAACCCGCCCGAGGCATGCCTCGGGCCCATGCGGCTCACACCCCGCAAACCCACAGTGCCCCGCCTCTGACAGATCTCCGCGGCTGTTGGTAGGTGTCGACCTTGGTCGACACATCTGTCAGATATCGAATGAGTCATCCACGCATGGCGTGGATCTACTGTGTCGACCAAGGTCGACACCTACCAAAGCGGTGCACGACGCCGTTCTGGCAGATCGCGGCATTCTGTCGAAGCCGGGGTGGGTCCGGTTGCGGGGGCGTGAGCCGCATGGGCCCGAGGCATGCCTGGGGCGGGTTGGGCCGGACGCCCAACCCCGGTCTTGCCGTGTGCGCAGGACTGCGCACACGAGCAAGCGGCGACCGAGCTTACATGGGTGAGGGCGCTTTGCTTGCGAAGCACGGCTTCGCAAGCGCCCG
>NZ_JAWIRU010000003.1:268773-284218 GCF_036320025.1 Stenotrophomonas sp. SMYL86 | reverse complement strand
GCTATCCGTGTGATGGCGGGGGGGTGGGGGGGGGGGGGGGGGCGGGAAAACCAGGCGGTGGGGGGGGGGGGGGGGGGGCGGGGGGGGGCGCCCCCCCCCCCCCCCCCCCCCCCCCCACCCCGCCTTCGACAGATTCCCGCGCCCGACGGTAGGTGTCGACCTTGGTCGACACATCCACGCCATGCGTGGATGACGTGGAAACGATCGGAGAACGCTTTTGTAGAGTCGAGCCATGCTCGACTGGCTGCAAGGGGTCAGAGCCCTTTCCTGCGGAAAGGGATCCGACCCCACCGCAGTGCTTACGACTTCTTGATGGCGTGGCCACCGAATTCATTGCGCATCGCCGACAGCAGGCGGTCGGTGAACGAATTCGATTCACGCGAACGCAGGCGTTCCAGCAGCGACAGGGTGATCACCGGTGCCGGCACATCGAGCGCGATCGCTTCGGCCACGGTCCAGCGGCCTTCGCCGGAATCCTCCACGTACGGGGCGATGCCATCCAGCGACGGATTGCGCTTGAGGGCTTCAGTGCTCAGGTCCAGCAGCCACGAACGCACCACGCTGCCGTGGCGCCAGACTTCGGCGACCTGGGCCAGGTCCAGTTCCATTTCCTGCTTGCGCTCCATCAGCGCGAAGCCTTCGGCGTAGGCCTGCATCATTCCGTACTCGATGCCGTTGTGGACCATCTTGGTGAAGTGGCCAGCGCCGGACGGGCCGACACGACCCCAGCCACGATCTTCGGCCGGTGCCAGCGTGCGCAGCAGCGGTGCGATCTGCTCCACCACCGACGCTTCGCCACCGACCATCAGGCTGTAGCCCTCCTGCAGGCCCCACACGCCACCACTGGTGCCGCAGTCGACGTAGCCCAGATCGTCTTCGGCCAGTGCCTTGGCGCGACGGATCGAGTCCTGGTAGTTGGAGTTGCCGCCGTCGATGACGATGTCACCTTCGGCCAGGTGCGGGGTCAACTGGCCCAGGGTCTGGTCGACGGTTTCGCCGGCCGGCACCATCAGCCACACCACGCGCGGAACCGGCAGCGCGGCAACCGCGGCGGCCAGCGAATCAACCACTTCCAGGCCGGCCTCGGCAGCGCGCTGGCGGGCACCCTCGCCCGGGTCGTAGCCGACCACGCGGTGGCCGCCGCGATGCAGGCGCTGGGCCATGTTGGCGCCCATGCGGCCGAGGCCGATCATTGCAATATCCATTGTTTCACCTTCAGTTGGGGTCTAGGGTCAGGCTGCCTGGCCTGCCGGTAGCCGCGCAGTGGCGCAGCTGCGCCTCGCGCCAACGCCGGTAGAGCGTGGTATGCAGATTGTGCACCGCCAGGTCGATCGAAAACGGCGTTCGCGGGTTGCGATCGAGCAGGCGGGCGATGTGGTAGCCGATGGGACGTATACCGCGTGGATGCACATAGATCACGAACTGCTGGTAGAACGGATCGTCCAGCAGCTGGTCCATGCGTGCCAGCGTGTCGTGGTAGCGCGGTTCCAGCCGTGCACGAAGGTTGGGATCACGCTCGAACAACAGGCGGTCGAAGTAGCGCTGGCCGATGCGCGGGATGCCCTGCGCGAGTTTCCAGAGTTCGGCATTGCGCTGGTCGTACCAGGCCAGGCCGCCATGCGCAGCCAGTGCCTGCGCGGCGCCCTCGCCCACCTCGACCACGACGAAGTTCTCGGCCTGGTTGCTCAGGTCGTCCAGCGTGCCCTTGTCGTACACGTGCTCGATGAAGCCGGGCACGCCAACGAAGGCCTGCCGTCCCATCGCCGAGGTGCGCACCGCCTTGCCATCAGCGAAGAAATCACCCGCGTGGGCACCGAGCAGGATGCTGTCGGTCTCGTGCAGGGCGAGGAAGGTGCCGATCGACAGTTCATCCGCTGCGAACTCAGTATCGAACGCGGCATCACCATAAAGCTCTCGTTGCGTAGCCAGCTGCGCGACCTGGCGGCCGACCCCGCATTCGGCACGCACGGCACCGCTGTAGAACGCCTCCAGTGCATGACTGTTACCCGCGCTCGGCACGAAGCCACGACCGAAACTGCGTGTGCGCTGCCAGCCTTGCGCGCGTGGGCCCTGCAGGCCGAAGCCGATCCAGCCCAGCTGCGGGCCGGAGAAGCGGAAGGTGGGGTTGCCCTGCAGTGCAGAAGCCGCACGTTGCGTGGCCGCGCCCAGTTCGAAGGCATAGGCGCAGACCGTGGCTGGATCGTCCAGCAACTGTTGCAGCAACGCCTGGCGTGCTGCAGCGGACATTCCGGCCGGCCACCCCACGCGCAGATCGCCTGCCGCCTGTGCTTCAGCCAGCGAGGCACGTGTACACACCGGGCCGCCGTGCACCTGTGGTGCACCGGCCGCGACCTCGTCAAAGCGCCATCCCAGCCGCTGCAGCAGGCCCTGCGTGCAGTCCGGCGTTGCGGACGCAATGCCCAGCGCGGGCATCAGCAGGAGTGCCACGCCCATCAACGTGCCGCGCACGATCACCCTTGATCCGTGCTGCGGGCCGGTGCGGGCTCGGACGATGCAGGCTCGGGCGGCGCGAGCGCAGGCGGTGCGGGTTTGCCAGCATCCGCCGGCAGGTACTGTTGCAGGCGCTGGAAGAAGCGCTGATAGAACCCGGCATCGGTGACGGTGCTGCTGGCCACTTTCACCAGCGAATCGTCATTGCTGCCGAACGGCAGCGACACCGAGCCCAATGCACCCACGCCCACGCTGGCCGACGTCGGGCTCTTCTTCAGCGCATAGCGGTCCTGCACCGCGCTGACGAATACCAGCGTCTGGCTGCCACGCGGGGCACACGAGATGCGCAGCACCAGCTGCTCGTGATCATCCTCGCGTGGCTGGAAGTTCTTGTTGCCTTCCACCTGCGCTTCGTCGGAGCGGGCGATGGCGTAGCCCTGGCTGAGCAGGGTGCGCCGCGCGGCCTCGCAGGCGTCACCGGGGCGGCCATCGACGGTACGCGAGAAGGTGTCGCCGGAATCAAAGGATTCGCGCAGCAACGTACTGTCGGCGGCGCGGCCACCACAGGCCGACAGGATCAGGGCGCTGGCGAGCGCCACGGCAGCACTGGAAAGACGGGAGGCCCGCATGGGTACTCCTGCGAGGACGGTACCGCCAAGGGTAGCCCTGCGGCCGTGTGCGGCAGGTTGAAACCGGCGTGACCGAGCCACCCCGTTGCTGCCGGTTCATGCACAGAAAAGGGGACGGAGGGGATTAAGTCGTTTGTGGCACTTCGCTCGCCGGGCATGGCCCGGCGCTACCGTGAACGAGGTCCCCAGACAGAAAGGGGCCGGCAATGCCGGCCCCTCGGGTATCACATGCCGTCGCCGGCTCAGTCCGCCCAGCGACCAGCGCCGGTCGACTGCGGCAGCACCTGCGCCGACAGCGGGCGGTCATTGGCCAGCAGGTTCACCGCATCGGCCAGGATCGAGGCCGACTCGCGCAGCAGCGGGTCCGGACGCTTCTCGGCAGCCTTCTCGCGGGCGGCATCCTTGACGATGTCGCGCTCGTTGCCAGTCAGGCCGTCGTCGTTGCTGTCATCGGCCAGCGGGTCCAGGGCCAGGCCCAGTTCCTTGCGCATCGCCTGGCGCTCCTTGCGCTGGGTGTCCTGGCGCTCACGCTCGGCGCGGCGGGTGGCCTCGTTGAGCGAGATGTACTTCTTCGCGGCCTCGGTGCGGAACTGCTGCACGTCCTCGTTCCACCACTGGAATTCCTTGTCGGCGGCGATGCGCGCGTCATGGCGGGTTTCCAGCTTCGGCAGCAGCGGCGCGAAGTTGCCGTACTGGGTGTGCGGCACGGCAGCGATGCGGGTCCACGGCAGCGCGTTGTCGTAGGTGCTCTCGCCGAACTCGGTGGCATCGACGCTGGCCGGGAACGCCAGGTCCGGCACCACACCCTTGTGCTGGGTGCTGCTGCCGCTGATGCGGAAGAACTGGGCGATGGTCAGCTTCACCTGGCCGAAGCGCTGGGTCTCGCCACTCGGCCAACGGTCCAGGTCGACGATGTTCTGCACGGTGCCCTTGCCGAAGCTGGTCTCACCGATCACCAGGCCACGGCCGTAATCCTGGATGGCACCGGCAAAGATTTCCGAAGCCGAGGCCGAACCGCGGTTGATCAGCACTGCCAGCGGGCCATCCCATGCCACGCCCTGGTTGCGGTCGCTGTTGACGGTGACGCGGCCACCGGACTCGCGCACCTGCACCACCGGGCCCTGTTCGATGAACAGACCGGTCAGTTCAATGGCTTCATCCAGCGAACCACCACCGTTGTTGCGCAGGTCCAGCACCACGCCGTCCAGCTTGTCGTTCTTGAAGCCGGCCAGCAGCTTGGCCACGTCGCGGGTGGCCGAGGCGTAGTCGGCCGCGTTGCGGCGACGGCCTTCGAAGTCCTGGTAGAAGGTCGGCAGCTTGATCACGCCGACCTTGCGCGCCGGCTCGCCATTGGCGGCCGGAATGGTCATGGTCTCGCCCTTGGCGGCCTGTTCGGCCAGGCGCACCTTCTGGCGGGTCAGCACCAGGGTGTGGTGCTTGCCGTCGGCGCCCTCAGCAGCCGGGATGAACTCCAGCTTGACCTGGGTATCCTTGGCGCCGCGGATCTTGGCCACGACGTCGTCGATGCGCCAGCCGATCACGTCCTCGACCAGGCCGGACTTGCCCTGGCCGACGCCGACGATACGGTCACCCGGCTTCAGCGTGCCATCCACTGCGGCCGGGCCACCGGCGATGATCTCGCGGATCACCACCACGTCGTCCTGGCGCTGCAGCTGCGCACCAATGCCTTCCAGCGACAGCGACATCGCCTGGTTGAAGTTCTCGGCGGTGCGCGGCGTGAAGTAATCCGTGTGCGGGTCAACGGCGCTGGTGTACGAGTTCATGAAGAACTGGAAGACGTCTTCGCCCTTCAGTTCATTGACCGACTTCTCCAGCGTCGCGTAGCGCTTGTCCAGCGTCTTGCGGATGTCGTCCGGCTTCTTGCCGGCCAGCTTCAGGCGCAGCCAGTCGTTCTTGACCGACTTGCGCCACAGCTCATCCAGTTCAGCGCTGCTGGCCGCCCACGGCACCTTCTTGCGGTCGTATTCGAAACGCTCGTCGGTGGTGAAGTCCGGCTCCTGCTTGAGCAGCTTGCGCGCATAGGCCACGCGTTCGCCGACGCGCTGCTTGTAGACCGCGAACACCTGGAACGCCGGCTCCAGCTCGCCGCCACGGATGGCCGAGGAAATGTTGGCTTCGAACGGCGCGAAGCGCGCCACGTCGGCCTGGGTGAAGTACTGCTTGCCGCCGTCCAGCGTCTCCAGGTAGCGCTTGAACACGTCCTTGGAGGTGGCCTCGTCCAGCGCACGCGGGCGGTACGCGTAGCGGCTGTCGGACAGCAGGCCGTACACCAGCTTGGAGGTGGTCACCTGATCGGCGGTTGCCGCAGCGGGCAATGCCGGCGAATCGGCCTTGGCCGCCAGCGCCAGCGGCGCGACCAGCGCCAGGGCCATCAGGAATGCGGGGGCTTTGAATTTCATTGACGTGCTCGAAGGCGCCTTGCCAAGGGGGAGACTGCGGGGTGTTAAGACACCACGACAGTGCCGAAAGTTGCCGGGTTTGTCACCCGGCCGCGCTCGGTGGAAAACCAGCCTAGCCGGGCCGGTGTAGCAAATTGTGAATGGCTGAAGAGCGGCGCACCCAGCGGCGCCGTCTGTCCAGTTGCAGAGGGCATGGGGTTGCAAGCCCCCTGAGTCAGGGGGCGGCCGCGAAGCGGCGGGGGTGTGGGTGGTGGTAAGCCGGGGCCCACGGTGTGCGCAGCGCAGCGTGGGAAGCGGTAGCGCGCATCGCGCAACCGCTTACCGGACGCCGGCGCCCTTGGCCTGCACGTCGGCGTGGTACGACGAGCGCACCATCGGGCCGGAGGCCACGTGGCTGAAGCCCAGCTCGTAGCCGTAGTCTTCCAGCGCCTTGTAGTCCTCGGGGGTCCAGTACTTCAGCACCGGGTGGTGATGCGCGGTCGGCTGCAGGTACTGGCCGATGGTGATCATGTCCACGTCGTGCGCGCGCAGGTCGCGCATGGTGGCCTTGATCTGCTCGAACTCTTCGCCCAGGCCCAGCATGATGCCGCTCTTGGTCGGCACGTCCGGGTGCTGCGCCTTGAAGTTCTTCAGCAGGTTCAGCGACCACTGGTAGTCCGCACCCGGGCGCACGTTGCGGTACAGGTCCGGCACGGTTTCGATGTTGTGGTTGAACACGTCCGGCGGGTTCTGCGCCAGGATCTCCAGCGCGCGCTCCATGCGGCCCTTGCCGCGGAAGTCCGGGGTCAGCACTTCGATGCGGGTGCCCGGCGACTTCGCGCGGATGGCACTGATGCAGTCGACGAAGTGCTGGGCACCGCCGTCGCGCAGGTCATCTCGGTCGACGCTGGTCACCACCACGTACTTCAGCCCCATGTCGGCCACGGTCTGGCCGAGGCTGGCCGGTTCGTTGGCATCCGGCGGCTTCGGGCGGCCGTGGGCGACGTCGCAGAACGAGCAGCGGCGGGTGCAGACCTCGCCGAGGATCATGAACGTTGCCGTGCCGTGGCCGAAGCACTCGTGGATGTTCGGGCAGCTGGCTTCCTCGCACACCGTCACCAGGCGGTTCTCGCGCAGCTTGGCCTTCAGGTTCTGCACCGCATTGCCCGAAGGAATGCGCACGCGGATCCAGGACGGCTTGCGCAGCACCGGCGCATCGGCGAACTGCACCGGCGAGCGGTTGATCTTGTCACCGCCCAGCTGCTTGACCCCGGCCTGCAACGGCGCGGCGGACGGAGAGTCGCCCTGCACGATCTGCAGGGGAATGGAACGGGCGGTGGTTTCAGTCATGGCAGTTCCGGGGGGCGGTCAGGCGGCCGCAGAAAGATCAGGCAGTTCGGGCGTGGGCTGCAGCAGCAGGCCGAACTGGCGGGCCAGGTGGTCCAGCAGCACCGGCTTGACGGCCTCCATCCCGGAGGGCCCGCCCAAGTCTACTACCGAGGTCACCTGCAACCCCTGATAGCCACAGGGGTTGATGCGGTGGAAAGGTTCCAGGTCCATGGCCACGTTGAAGGCCAGGCCATGGAAGGTACAGCCGCGGCGCACGCGGATGCCGAGCGCGGCGATCTTGGCGCCACCGACATAGACGCCCGGGGCGCCCTCGCGGCGTTCGGCGCCGATGTTCCACTCGGCCAGGGTATCGATGATGGCCTGCTCGATGCGGCACACGTAGTCGCGCACACCGATGCCCAGCCGTGGCAGGCGCAGCAGCGGATAGACCACCAGCTGGCCGGGGCCGTGATAGGTCACCTGGCCGCCGCGGTCCACGTGCAGCACCGGGATCTCGCCCGGCGCCAGCACATGCTCGTCCTTGCCGGCCTGGCCCAGGGTGAATACCGGGTCGTGCTCGACCACCCACAGCTCATCGGCGTCGGCCTCGCTGCGCTGGTCGGTGAAGCGCTGCATGGCGCGCCACACCGGTTCATAGGCCTGGCGGCCGAGGTCGCGGACCAGCGCCGGGCGCGGCGCGCGGTCTTCCGGGGCGGCTTCGGCCGGGCAGCTGTCGGCTACAGCGTCCACTTCACTTCCGGGTGGTCGCGCAGTGCCTGGTGCGCCAGGTCGTACTGTTCGCGGCTCTCGGCCTTGAACACGATGCGCACGGACACGTACTTGCCGTTGGAGGAATGCTTCCAGCTGATGCGTTCATTCACCACATCGATGCCGGCAGCCAGCAGCAGGCGGGGAAGCTCATGTTCCAGGCCGCGGTTGGCCGGGCCCATGGCACTGAGCTCGAACTGGCCGGGGAACTGGAAGCCGTGGTCGGGGTTGTCGGACTTGATTTCCATGCCCCCATTATCGGGCCGCAGGCCAACAAACCCAAGAGTATTCATCAACGTCAAACAGTGCACCGGTGAGTCGCTGCGTTGCAGCTGAACAGCCGTTCAGCATTGGCCGTTGCCCCTTGGGGCGCCGCAGGACAGTGCAGGATTGTCTTCACGAGACAATGTCGTTTTCGGAACAGACAAGTGATTCGAACGCGCTCGTTCCATCACGCCCGCACGAGTACCGTGTCGCGGCATATAACGACAGACAGAAAAAACCTCCACATGAGCCCCCCTTCCCAACGTCGCCTTGCAGCCCTCGGGCTGTCCGGCCTGCTGGCTGCTGCCCTCCCCCTCGCCGCCCAGGCGGCCGAACAATGTGGCCCGGACGCGATGCGCGACCACCCTCCGCAGGTCAATTTCCGCGTTGACAACGACCTGTTCGGCGGCCGCCACCAGGACCAGGGCTATACCAATGGTGCACTGTTGACCCTGGTCTCGCCCAATCTGGTCGATTACACCGACGACCCCTGCCTGCCACGCATGGCCCGCTGGGTGAACCAGTACCTGGAAGGGCTGCATCCGGGCAAGTTCGAACAGCAGAACATGATCTTCAGCATCGGCCAGGGCATCTTCACCCCGACCGATTTCAGCCGCAGGGACCTGATCGAGGACGACCGCCCTTACGCCGGCGTACTGATCGCAAACTTCGGTTTCAATGCGCGCAGCGGCGACCGCCTGCAGACCACCCAGCTGACGCTGGGCGTGGTTGGCCCGTGGGCACAGGGCAAGCAGGTGCAGAATGCCGTGCACGAAGTGCTGGGCGACGAGAAATTCAAGGGCTGGGACAACCAGCTGCACAACGAGCCCCTGTTCATGCTGACCCATGAGCGCATGCGCCGCTGGCCGGGCGATGCCAGCGTCAATGCCGACGGCTGGGGTTGGGACGCGATCAGCCACTACGGCGGATCGATCGGCAACCTGGAAACCAAGGCCAACCTTGGCGGTGAAGTGCGCTTCGGCTGGAAGCTGCCGGACGACTTCGGCAGCACGCCGTTGCGCCCGGCCGGTGAGAACACTGCGCCGACCCGCGGCGGCCGTCCCAATGGCTGGTCCTGGCACCTGTTCGCGACCTCGGACGCCGCCTGGGTGATCCGTGACATCACGCTGGATGGCAACACGTTCCGCAACAGCCACAGTGTGGACAAGCGCCATGTGGTGGCCTACGGCGGCTATGGCGTGGCGGTGATGTACGGACGCTGGAAGTTCGCTGCGGCGCGTTACCACAGCACGCGCGAGTTCAACGGCCAGCGCGAAGCGCCGGTGTTCGGCAGCTTCACCATCAGCCGCTCGCTGTAGGTAGGTGCCGACCGTTGGTCGGCACACCGGGGCCGGCATATCCGGATGGGTTCATGAGGAGCCGGCCAGCGGCCGGCACTACCCACATCCGGCAGGATTCATGCGCAAGCGGCATCCCGAAACAGAAAAGGCCGGCATTTGCCGGCCTTTTCCTTCACCACGCCGGGGCGTGGATCATTCCGATTCCCACCACATCCAGAAGCTGTCCCACAGGCGCTTGAAGAAGCCGGCCTGTTCGACGGCAGCCACCGCCACCAGCGGCGCTTCGGCCACCAGCTTGCCATCCAGCATCACCTTCACGGTGCCGATCTGCTGGCCGGCGGTGAACGGTGCTTCCAGGGTCTTGGGCACGTCGATGCTCGGCTTCAGGTCGTTGTAACGGCCACGCGGCACGCTCACCAGCATCGGCTGGGCCACGCCCAGCTGCACCTTGTCGGTGGTGCCCTTCCAGACCTTGTGCTCGGCCACGGCCTTGCCCGGCTCGTACAGGCGGTGGGTCTCGAAGAAGCGGAAACCCCAGTTCAGCAGGGCCAGGCTGTCATCGGCACGCTGCTTTTCCGACTGGCCGCCCAGCACCACGGCGATCAGGCGCTGGTCGCCGCGCTGGGCCGAGCTCATCAGGCAGTAACCGGCTTCGGAAGTGTGGCCGGTCTTGATGCCGTCCACGCTGCCATCGCGCCACAACAGCAGGTTGCGGTTCGGCTGCTTGATGTTGCCGACCTGGAATTCCTTGATCTTGTTGTACGCGTAGGTTTCCGGGTAATCGCGCACCATCGCGCGGCCCAGCAGCGCCAGGTCGTAGGCGGTGCTGTGGTGGCCCTGCGCAGTCAGGCCATGGGCGTTGACGAAGTGCGAATTATTCATGCCGATCTTGGCGGCATAGCTGTTCATCAGCGACGCAAAGGCTTCCTCGCTGCCAGCCACATGCTCGGCCAGGGCGATCGCGGCGTCGTTGCCGGACTGGATCGCCATGCCCTTTTCCATGTCTTCCAGGCGCGCGGTCTGGTTGACCGGGAAGCCGCTGTAGCTGCCATCGGTACCCGCGCCACCTTCGCGCCAGGCGCGTTCGCTCATCATCACCTGGTCATCCGCACGGACCTTGCCGTTCTTGACCTCGGCGGCGATCACGTAGGACGTCATCACCTTGGTGATGCTGGCCGGAGCCAGCTGTTCGTTGATGTTTTCACCGGCCAGCACCTGGCCGGTGGCGTAATCCATCAGCACCCAGGCCTTGGACACGCTCGGCGCCGGCGCCGGCGGAGTGGCGACGGTGGCCGGGGCGGCAGCGGCGGCGGCAGGCGCCGGCGTGGCCGGAGTCGGCAGCGGCGTCTGGGCGGAAGCCAGGCCCACCACCAGGGTGGCGGCCAGGGCGGTGGCGGCGGAACGGAAATTCATTGGACAGCAGGCTCCAGGGGACGGCCGGGAATGGAGGGTGGAACGTAGCGGCCATTGTAAGGCCGGGGCAGCATGGGCCGGCAGCACCGGCCCGGGTGGATCAATCCTTGACGATCTGCGGCGAACCCAGCCCCAGACCGGCGATGCGGCCGACAAGTTCCGCGGCACTGGCATGGTCGCTGGCGGGAACGCGCAGGCGGAACAGGGTACGGCCACCGGCGGCGATGTCACTGATGGTGGCACCGACGATGCCGGCGGCGTTGAGCTGGCCCATCGCGCGGTTGGCGTTGTCACGGTTGGAGAAGCTGGCAACCTGCACCATGACTGCGCCCACCACCTGCTGCGACAGGCTGGGGGTAGCGGCGGCGGTGCGGACCGGTGCCTGCGCAGCGGCGCGCGGCGTGGTACTGGCAACGACCGCCGGAGCCGGCGCGTATGCGGTGCTGCGCACCGGCGGAGCACTCGGCGGCAGGCTGCTGACCGCCACATCCGGCACGGTGCTGGCCACGCCCTGGGTGGTGGCCGGCTGGCCACGCGCCGGCATGCCATCGGCCGGCAGCCCCTTGACCAGGCGATCGATGTCGCTGTCGGCGGCAGCACGCGCGGTCGGTGCCGGGCGCGCACTGGCTACAGCGCTGGCGGCGGCCGCTTCCGCAGCACGACGCTCGCGGCGCGACGGCTTCTGCGCCAGCAGGTTGCCCTCACCCGGCTGCAGCGCGCGCACCTCCACGTTGCCGGTGCCGCGCTGGGTGATGCCCAGGCGCACAGCGGCGGCATAGCTGAGATCGACCACGCGGCCATCATGGAACGGACCGCGATCGTTGACGCGCACGATCACCGACTCACCGTTGTCGAGGTTGGTCACGCGGGCGAAGCTGGGCAGCGGCAGCGTCTTGTGCGCAGCTGTGAACTGGTACATGTCGTAGACCTCACGGTTGGAGGTCAGGCGGCCGTGGAACTTGGCGCCGTAGTACGACGCGGTGCCGCGTTCGACATAGTTGCGGGTGTCGTCGAGCACTTTGTACGACTTGCCCAGCACCACGTACGGCGTCTTGTTGCCGATCGCCGAGCGTTCTTCCGCGGTCACTTCCGGCTCGGGGATGCAGGCCACGTTGGGAATGTAGTCCGGCGTGCTGTCACGCACGCCCGGCTTGTACAGGCCACCGGCGGTGTAGTTGCCGCGGGTGCTCAGGTCTTCCTTGGCCGCCGCGTAGGGCGATCCTTCCGGGCAGTGTGCCGGGCGCGAGCCGCGCCCCTGCACCAGGGTGCCGCCGGACTTGCCACCATGGCCGGCCGTGGCCGGCTTCTTCGGCGCGCTGCTGCAGGCAGCCAGCGCGAGGACGATCAAGCCTGGGACCAGCCATCTGATGTTCATGCCGGGGGCAGCTCCTGTCCGGCGATGGCCTGGGACAACTGGAACACGGCCATCGCGTACATCTTCGAGAGGTTGTAGCGGGTGATCGCGTAGTAGTTCTGGAAGCCCAGCCAGTACTGCTTGCCGGTGCTGCCTTCAAGCGTGATCGGCGTGGCGGTGGCGCCCGGCTGCACCGCTGCGCTGGGCTGGTAGCCACGCTTCGCCAGGTCGGCCAGCGACCAGGTCGGCATCCATTCGGTCGGATTGAATTCCTCGCGGCCCGGCGCCAACGTGGCCGGCACGGCCACCTGCCCGCCACGCACCCAGCCACCCTTCTTCACGAAGTAGTTGGCGATGGACGAGAACACGTCGTCGTAGCTGGTGAACAGGTCGCGACGGCCGTCGCCATTACCGTCCACCGCGTAATCGAGGTAGCTGGACGGCATGAACTGGCCCATGCCCATCGCGCCGGCATAGCTGCCCTTGAGCGTGGTGATGTCCAGGTTCTCTTCGCGGCCCAGCTCGAACAGCTTGGCCAGCTCATCGCGGAAGAACAGCTCGCGGCGCACTTCGCGTTCCAGCTTGGCCGGGTCGCCGCTGCGCGGGTAGTAGAACGCCAGCGTGTACAGCGCATCGAGCACGCGATGGCTGCCGGCATTCTTCCCGTAGCTGGTTTCCACGCCGATGATCGCCACGATCACTTCGGCCGGCACACCGGTGCGCTGCTGGACGCGATCCAGTTCGGCGCGATGCTGGGCCAGGAACGCGCGGCCGCCATCGATGCGTGCCTTGCTGATGAACATCGGCCGGTATTCGTTCCACGGCTTGACCCGCTCGGCCGGGCGCGACATCGCGGCGATGATCGGCTGGCGCACCTGCGCCTGGTCGAGCACGCTGCTGATCTGCTCCGGCTTCAGGCCATAGCGCTTGGCGGTATCGGCAATGAAGCGGGCCCGTGCGACCTCGAACGGCACCGGGGTGAGATCGACCGGCGGCGCGGTGGCGGCAGCGGCTTCGGGCGCGGCCTCGGCGGGGCCATGGGCCTTGGCGGCGGGCTGGCGCGGCGTACTGCTGGCCTGGGGCGAAGACGGTGGGGACTTCGGCTGGGTCGCGCAGGCGACCAGGCCGAGGGTGAGCATGCAGGCCAGAGTGCGTCGAATCATCGTCGCAGGTTAGCAGGTCATGGATGAATTAAAACCCCTAACACCATGAATCACAACGATTTGCCTGCGAGCAGCGGGAAATGTGAAGACGTCGTGATCACACTTCCCCATTCAGATAGAGGTTGCCGGTTGCGTCCCCATCCCCGCAGACGCAACCGGCGACCGGATCCGGTCGGTACCCGCGCGGCTGCCGCTCCCCAGTGGCAGTGCTCCGCGCTCCCTGTACCCGTTGGATCAGTACTGCTTCCCGCCCGACGCCCCCTCGCGCTGCAACGATTGACGGCGCGCCGTGCCGAACGGGCCGCCATTGTGCAGGCCGATTACGACAAGTCCATTGATCAGGATCAACGCGCTGTAAAAGTGTGAACCAGCTAACGCTTTTTCCGGACTTTGGTCAGTGGGCGTGCTGCCGTGCATCGTTGTGAGAACGCTTCCACAACGGGCGTTGCGCAGAGTCAGGAAGTTTCCAGCCAACGGCGCAGCCCCTCGTGGGTGGGGTGTGTTGCGGAAAGCAGAAGCCGCCGCTGGGCCGGTCGGGTTGGGTACGCGGGGGACGCCGTGAATCCGTCCCTGGAGGCTTGGCAGCCGCTTGCTCTTGCGCGCAGTCCTGCACGCGCGGCAAGGCCAGGGTTGGGCGTCCTGCCCAACCCGCCCGAGGCATGCCTCGGGCCCATGCGGCTGACACCCCCGCATACCCAACCCGACCGCCCTCTGACAGATTTCGGTGGTCTGCCACCCACGGAGAAGAAAGAGAAGATCACAAGCGGGTCGCGCGCTGCGCTTGCTCGAGAGCCGAGCATGGCTATGCCGGTCGTCCTGACCGGCACCCTTCGGGCCGTCGCCATGGGCGACGTTGGCAGCGGCTCCTGCCGCTGCCTTCGGCTCTACACAAAGCAAGGAAGCGACCCGCCAGGCCGCTTTTGCTTTTGATCTTCTTTTTCTTCTCCGTGGGTGGACGCGCACGGAACCTGTCCGTGGCCGGGTCTTTGGGCGGCGCGGGGGCGTGACCCGCTGTGAGGCGGCCCCCGAGCTTACAGGGACGTACTTGCAGCGCCCCCTGCGCAGCCCATCTACCCGGCCCCACCCATGAACTGCTTTGCGCGACCACCCACGAGGGGCTGCGCCGTTGGCTGGAAACCCTATCCCCCGTGCACGGGTCGGTGCCCACGTACCGCCATCACCAGTCCAATGCCGGCCAGCAGCGAGACCGCTGATGTTCCGCCATAACTGATCAATGGCATCGGAATGCCCACCACCGGCAGCAGGCCGGAAATCATTCCACCGTTCACCAATACGTAGACGAAGAACGCCAGCCCCAGGCTGCCGGCCAGCAACCGCGCATGCGTGTCGCGCGCGTGCACTGCGATCCACAGGCAACGCCCGACCACGAACAGGTACAGCGCGAACAGCGTCGCCACACCGATCCAGCCGAACTCCTCGGCCAGCACCGAAAACGCGAAGTCGGTGGTGTACTCGGGCAGGAAATCCAGTGTGGCCTGGGTGCCCTGCCCCCAGCCACGTCCCTGCCAGCCACCGGAACCGATCGCGATGCGCGACTGCAGGATGTTCCAGCCGGTGCCGAGCGGGTCTGCTGCCGGGTCTAGGAAGGTCAGTACGCGATCCTTCTGGTACTGCCGCAACACGCCGAGCCAGGCCAGTGGCGCGGCCACCGCCAGCCCCACCGCGCCGGTGGCCACCCAGCCCCAGTGCAGGCCCGCCAGCAACAACGCGAACACGCCGCTGGCGGTGACCAGCGTGGCGGTGCCGAGGTTGGGCTGCATCAGGATCAGCACGGCGGGAACGCCGATCAGCACTGCGGCCGTCAGTACCGTGCGTGGTGACGGTGGCAGCGGTTGCCGGTGCAGGTACCAGGCCATCATCAACGGCAGGCTGAGCTTGAGCAGCTCGGAGGGCTGCAGGTAGAAGACGCCGAGGTTGAGCCAGCGCTGCCCGTACTTGCCGGTGCCGATCACATACACCGCCATCAGCGGCAGCATCGACAGCGCGTACAGCGCCGGTGTCCACGCGCGCAGGCGCAGCAGCGAAACACGCGACAGCAGCCACATCGCCAGCAGGCCACCGGCGAAGCGCGCCGCCTGCCCGGTGACCGGACCGGACACGCTGTGCAGCACCGCCAGCCCCGCGCCCATCAGGATCAACAACGCGACCAGCAACGGCAGGTCGATCGTGCGCACCGCCTCACGGCAGCCGCCAAGCATTCGTTTCCAGTCCACGCTGGCCACGGTAGCAACGCGCGCTTGCGTGAAGCTGTCAGGGTGCTTCTGCGTCTGTAGAGTCGAGGGGGGGGGGGGGGGGGGGGGGGGGGGCGGCCGCCGGGGGGGGGGGGGGGCGCGGGCGGACACACGGGCGCGCA
>NZ_JAWIRU010000003.1:259964-268763 GCF_036320025.1 Stenotrophomonas sp. SMYL86 | reverse complement strand
CGTCGGCGTCTTATGCGCCGCCGCGCCCCCTCCGCCCTCTCCCGCACCCCCCGCCCCCCCCCCCCCCTCGACTCTACAGAACAGCGAGAAGCAATCGAGCATATGGAAGCGCGATGAAAGGCGCGGCCGTTGTTACCCGTAGCCGCCGTGCACTGGATTGTGGCTACGCACGGCCATCACCAACCCGAAGCCGGCCAGCAGCGAGACCGCCGAGGTACCGCCATAGCTGATCAGCGGCATCGGCACGCCCACCACCGGCAGCAGGCCCGAGATCATCCCGCCGTTCACCAGCACGTAGACGAAGAACGCCAGGCCGGTGGCGCCGGCCAGCAGGCGCGAATAGGAATCGCGCGACTGGCTGGCGATCCACAGGCAGCGCCCGATCACCACCAGGTACAGCGCCAGCACGGTGGCCACGCCGATCCAGCCGAACTCCTCGCTCAGCACCGAGAACGCGAAGTCGGTGGTCTGCTCGGGAATGAAGTTCAGATGCGACTGCGAGCCCTCGCCCCAGCCCTTGCCATCGAAGCCGCCGGAACCGATCGCGATCTTCGACTGGATGATGTTCCAGCCAGCACCCAGCGCATCCATCTCCGGGTCCAGGAACATCATGATGCGGTCCTTCTGGTACGGCCGCAGCAGCCAGAACCAGGCCACCGGCGCGACCGCAGCCACGCCACCCACGCCCAGCCCGACCCACCACCACGGCAGGCCTGCCAACAGCAGCACGAACACGCCGCTGGCGGCGATCAGCACACCGGTACCGAAGTCCGGCTGCAGCATCACGAGGCCGGTCGGTACGCCGATGATGACCAGGGACACGAGCACGGTATTGAAGCGCGGTGGCAACGGCATCTTGTGCAGGTACCAGGCCACCATCATCGGCAGGCTGACCTTGAGCAGCTCGGCCGGCTGCAGGTAGAAGAATTTCAGGTCGAGCCATTGCCGGCCGTATTTGCCGGTGCCCAGCACGAACACCGCCAGCAACGGGATCATCGAGATCGCGTAGATCATCGGCGTAGCCGAACGGATGCGCAGGATCGGTACCCGTGAGATGCCCCACAGCGCAGCCATGCCCACTGCGAAGCGCGCGCCCTGGGCCATCACCAGGCCGTCGCCACCGGCACTCTTCAAGGTGGCCAGGCCGATCACCATCAGCGCGCCCAGGGCCAGGCACAGTACCCAGTCCAGCGTGCTGAAGAAGCGGCGCAGCATGTCGCCGGCCCAACGCAGGAACACTCTCATCGTGCGGGCTCCGCGGTGGTCGGGCGTGGCGTGGCCGGCAGCGCGGCGGCGGCCGGCGTCCCCGGCTGCGGTGCGGGTGCGGGTGCCGGTTCCGGCGCAGGCACGCCAATCAGCACGGGGTGTTCCCCCAGTTGTGCCGCAGCAAGGTCACCGGCCTGGCGCGCGCCCACATCTTCGTTGTCGAATGCGGTTGCACCGATGGCGGTGGTGCCGCGCTCGCTGTCCAGCGGCTGCATGCCTTCAGGCATCTTGCCCAGCAGATAGGCATCAAACACCTTGCGGGCGATTGGTGCGGCCGCCGCACCGCCGTAACCACCACCTTCCACCGCGATCGCCAGCGCGATCACCGGCTGGTCGACCGGCGCGAAACCGACGAACAGCGCGCGGTGGCGCAGGTGCATCGGCAGGCTCTTCGGGTTCACTGCAGCGGTGCCCTTGCGGCTGACGACCTGCGCGGTACCGGTCTTGCCTGCCATCGTGTACGGCGCGCCGGCCGCCATTCGCGCAGCGCTGCCGCCAGGCAGCATGGTGGCCATCATGCCTTCGCGCACCGCCTGCAGGTTGTTCGGGTTTGGGCTGACCGGTTTGCTCTCGCCCGGGTCGGTCGCCATCCAGTCATGGTCGAACCCCGCACGCTGCTGGATCACCAGATGGGGCGTGCGCAGCTGCCCGTTGGCCAGCCCACTGACGCCCCGCGCCAGCTGCAGCGGAGTGACCTTCCAGTCACCCTGGCCGATGCTGATGTTGACTGTATCACCCGGATACCAGGCTTCCTTGCGGCTCTTCCGCTTGTAGGCCGGCGACGGCAGGATGCCGCCGATCTCGCCGGTCAGGTCGATGCCGGTCGGCTGGCCGAAGCCGTAGTACTCCATGTAATGGTCGAAGCGCTCGATGCCCAGATCCAGCGCCAGCTTGTAGTAATACGTGTTGACCGATTGCGCGATCGACTTGCGCAGGTCGGTCCAGCCGTGGCCGCCGCGGTGCGAGTCACCCCAGCCACGCGAGGTGCCGGGCAGGTAGAACATGCCGGTGGACAGCACCTTGTCTTCCGGGCGGCGCACGCCCGAATCGAGGCCAGCCAGGCCGATCAGCGGCTTCAGCGTGGAACCGGGCGCGACGCCACCCAGCACCAGGCGATTGAACTGCGGCCGCGACGGGTTGTCGTTCAGCGCCTTGAAGTCGGCATGGGAAATACCGTTGACGAACAGGTTGGGGTCGTAGGACGGCAGGCTGACCATCGCCAGCACTTCGCCGGTGCGCGGGTCCATCGCCACCGCCGAGCCTTCCTGGTCGCCGAAGGCGGCCACCATGGCGCGCTGCAGGTCGGCGTCGATCGACAGCCGCAGGTCGGCGCCGGACTGCGCGGCAACGCGGCCGATGGTCCGGATCGCACGGCCCTGCACGTTGGTCTCGACCTGCTCGTAGCCGACCTTGCCGCGCAGCTGCTGCTCGTAATAACGCTCCAGGCCGGACTTGCCGATGTGGGTCAGCGCGGCATTGCCCTCGCCGAGGATTTCCAGGTCCTTGTCATCGACGCGGCCGACGTAACCGATGATGTGCGCGAACAGATCGCCATAGGGATAGCGACGGGTCAGGTAGGGTTCCAGCTCGACGCCGGGGAAGCGCCAGCGGTCGACGGCAAAGCGCGCCATCTCCTCGTCGCTCATGCGCAGCTTCAGCGTGACCGGCAGGAACTTGCGGCGCGCCTTGCGCGACTTGTTGAACGCTTCCAGTTCTTCCGGGCTGATGCTGATGATCTTCGCCAGCCCTTCCAGGGTGGCGTCCATGTCCTTGACCTTGTCCGGGGTCACGTCCAGGCGGAAGGCCGGCACGTTCTCGGCCAGCAGGCGGCCGTTGCGGTCGTAGATCATGCCGCGCCCGGGCACCACCGGCCGCGGCTTGATGCGGTTGGCTTCCGAGCGCGTGGCGTAGACGTCGTGGTCCAGCACCTGCAGCTTGAAGTACCAGCCGCCCAGGCCCAGCAGGCAGACCAGCACACCCAGGAAGCCCAGCGCCGCGCGGCGGCGGAACTGTTCGGCTTCGGCATGCGGATTCTTGACCTGGCGGCGCGGAATCATGGCTCAGCGCCCGCGCTTGCCGAAGCGCACCGCGTCCAGCAGCACGAATACCAGCGGCCACAGGCCCATGCCCAGCAGCGGTGCCCACCAGTACGACCACGGCAGGGTCGGCTCATCCACCACGATGTGGACCAGCGCGCTGACGATGCGGTCGTTGAACAGCAGGCCGCCGATGGCCAGCATCTGCTGGGACATCGGGAAGAAGCGGATGCGGGCGCGGAAGCGCTGCAGGATGAAGGCCAGCATCACCAGCCGCAGCGACTGTTCGCCGAGTACACCGCCGTACAGCAGATCAGCGATGACGCCACTGGCGAAAGCGACGCCCAGGCCGACACGCTCAGGCGCTTCAATCACCCAGTACGCGAGCACCAGCGCCAGCCAGTACGGGCGCAGCGGCTGCAGCAGCGCCGGCAACGGCAGCAGGCCCAACAGCAGCGCCACCACCAGGCTGGCCGGCAGCACCCACGGGTTGTCGCGCAGGCGGCTCATCGCTGGGCCTCCGGCGTGGTCGGTTGCCGGCCAGCGGCCGGCACTACCGTCGCCGACCCAGCATCGGGTGGAGAGCCCCCCTCTTGTTGAGGGGGGCGCGCTGAAGGCGCGGGGGTAAGGTGGGATGCCCCCCCGGCAGCCTGGTTTGCCGAAGGCAAACTTGGCTGAAGCAAT
This sequence comes from Stenotrophomonas sp. SMYL86, assembly GCF_036320025.1. Lineage (NCBI taxonomy): Bacteria > Pseudomonadati > Pseudomonadota > Gammaproteobacteria > Lysobacterales > Lysobacteraceae > Stenotrophomonas > Stenotrophomonas sp. SMYL86. The sequence goes on along the minus strand of NZ_JAWIRU010000003.1, from coordinate 264,777 downwards.
TCGCCTGCCGCAGGCAAGCGAATTGCCGCGCCCGGGCGCAGCAGCAGCACGTCGCGGCCGCGGTCCAGCTGCGCCGCCGGCTTCAGTTCGCCGACCAGGAAGGCGTGCGTGTCGTCCGGGCGCAGGCCGGTGATGGTGCCGACCGGGAACCCGGCCGGGAAGCGGCCACCGAGGCCGGAGGTGACGATCTCATCGCCCACTTCCACGCCGGCGCTGAGCGGGATGTCGCGCAGTTCCAGCTTGTCGCCGCGGCCGTAGACGATCAGGCGAACGCCGTTGCGGGCCACCGTCACCGGCACGGCATGGTCGGGGTCGGTCAGCAGCAGCACGGTGGAGGTACCACCAGTGACGCTGATCACCTGGCCCATCAGACCGCCGGCATCGATCACCGCCTGGCCGACGTGCACGCCTTCGCGGCTGCCGGCGTCGAGCACCAGGCGCTGCTTCACCGGATCCAGGTCGATGTCCAGGATCGGCGCCAGCTGCACGTCCAGGCCACTGCGCTCGGCCACGTTCAGCAGTTCACGCAGCTGGGCGTTGTCCAACGCGGCGGTCTGCAGGCGGGTCAGGCGGGCGTTGGCCAGCAGCAGCTGGTTGCGCAGTTCACGGTTCTCGTTGACCAGCTGGCCGTGGCTGGCCGCCGAGTCCTTGACCTGGTTGCCGAGCTTGCCCGGCAGTCCCGCCAGTGCCCATACCGGCTGCACCAGGCTGTTGGCCTGCCCGCGCAGCTGCGCAAGCCAGCCGGCCTGGTCGTCAAGCACGATCAGGGTGATGGCCAGTGCGAGATAAGCCAGCAGACGCAGCGGGCTGGCGGCATCACCGGATCGGGAAGCAACGGGAGGTCCGGCGTAGGGCGGCACGGCAACGATTCAACTGGCAGAAGGCGGAAGGGAAACACGCGGACGCCCCGCCGGTGCCGGCCTACCCTCATGGTGGGCCGCACCCCGGAGGGGCGCTGCGGGCGCAGGCAGCCGGGACGGCTTATTCCGGCGCAAAGAACTCGTTGCCGTGCATGTCGACCAGCTCCAGCGCACGGCCACCGCCGCGGGCCACGCAGGTCAGCGGATCGTCCGCCACCTGCACGTGCAGGCCGGTTTCCTCGGAAATCAGGCGGTCCAGGTCACGCAGCAGGGCGCCACCACCGGTCAGCACGATGCCGCGCTCGGCGACGTCGGCGCACAGTTCCGGCGGGGTCTGCTCCAGCGCCAGCTTGACCGCGCTGACGATGCCCGACAGCGGCTCGTGCAGGGCCTCGAGCACCTCGTTGGAGCTGATCTTGATCATCTTCGGCACGCCCTCGGCGAGATTGCGGCCGGAGATTTCCATCTCGATCACTTCCGCCTGCGGGTAGGCGCAGCCCAGCTCGACCTTGATGCGCTCGGCGGTGGCTTCGCCGATCAGCATGCCGTGGTTGCGGCGCACGTAGTTGGTGATCGACTCGTCGAAGCGGTCGCCGCCGATGCGGACCGAGGCCGAATAGACGATGCCGTTGAGCGAGATCACCGCCACCTCGGTGGTGCCGCCGCCGATGTCGATGACCATCGAGCCACGGGCTTCGGTAACCGGCATGCCGGCGCCGATCGCGGCGGCCATCGGCTCTTCGATCAGGAACACGTCACGGGCACCGGCTTCCTCGGCCGATTCCTTGATCGCGCGGCGCTCGACCTGGGTCGAGCCGGCCGGCACGCAGACCAGCACGCGCGGGCTCGGGCGCAGCACGCGCGACTTGTGCACCTTCTTGATGAAGTGCTTGAGCATCGCTTCGGTGTAGGTGAAGTCGGCGATGACGCCGTCCTTCATCGGGCGGATGGTGGTGATGTGGCCCGGGGTACGGCCAAGCATCTGCTTGGCTTCGGCGCCTACGGCTGCCACCGAGCGGGTACCACCAATGGCACGGTCCTGGCGCACGGCCACGACCGACGGCTCGTTCAGCACGATCCCCTGCCCGCGCACGTAGATGAGGGTGTTGGCCGTGCCCAGGTCGATGGACAGGTCGTTGGAGAACATGCCACGGAGTTTCTTGAACATCTGAGGAAGGAGTCCTGAGGGGTGTCGTGCCCGCCGCGGGATGGCGAAAAAATGGGCAGAAATCGAGGCCGACAAGCCTAGCAACCCGCCTGCCGCCGAGCAAGGAAAAAACTAGCTGAACCCGCGTCTTCACAGGCTTTCGGCCTGATCGGGTCTCACCCGGTTCTGGCCCTGAGCGGCACCAGCGGGTAACCTTTGCGCCGTCGGGCGCCCAAGGGCGCCGTTTGCTTGCCCGCCGAACCGGGCCGGCCCACCCCAAAATTCACCGCATAGGCTTACATCGATGTCCGCTCTGATCTGTGGTTCTCTTGCCTTCGACACCATCATGGTGTTCCCGGACCAGTTCAAGAATCACATCCTGCCGGACAAGGTGCACATCCTGAACGTGTCCTTCCTGGTGCCGCGCATGCGCCGCGAGTTCGGCGGCTGCGCCGGCAACATCGCCTACAACCTGCACCTGCTGGGCGGCCAGCCGATCCCGATGGGGACCGTGGGTTCGGACTTCGGCCCGTACCGCGAATACTTCGACGGCCTGGGCATCGACCTGTCGCGCGTGCGCGTGATCGATGAGCTGTTCACCCCGCAGGCGTTCATCACCACCGACCACGACAACAACCAGATCACCGCCTTCCACCCGGGCGCGATGATGCGCTCCTACGAAAACCACGTGCGTGGCGTACCGGGCGTGACCCTGGGCCTGGTCGGCCCGGACGGCCGCGAAGGCATGATCCAGAACGCGCAGGAATTCCACGAAGACGGCATTCCGTTCATCTTCGACCCGGGCCAGGCCATGCCGCTGTTCAACGGCCCGGAGCTGCGCGCGTTCATCGAGCAGGCCGACTACGTGGTGGTCAACGACTACGAGTCGAATCTGCTGCAGGAACGCACCGGTTGGGACGAGAAGGAGATCGTCAGCCGGGTCAAGGCCTACATCACCACCCGTGGCCCCAAGGGCGCAGTCATCCACACTCCGGAAAAGAGCTACGACATCCCGCCGGCGCACGAGCGCCGCGTGGTCGATCCGACCGGCTGTGGCGACGCCTTCCGTGCGGGCCTGATCTACGGCATCCAGAAGGGCTACGACTGGCTGACCATCGGCCGCATGGGCAACCTGATGGGCGCGCTGAAGGTCGAGCACCCGGGCACGCAGAACCAGCGCTTCACCTTTGACGAGTTCAACGAGCAGTTCAAGCAACAGTTCGGTTACGCGCTGGGCGCGTAAACCGAACTGCCCGCGCATCTGCTCGGTGGGTGTCGACCTTGGTCGACACGCTGTGCCTTGGTAGGTGTCGACCTTGGTCGACACTGCCGGCCAGCGGCCGGCACTACCCCTTCTGCTGCCAGGCGGCCAACAGGTCGCGGCAATCGGCGAAATGCCAGTCGGCACTGCCCGGCCACGGGTTCTCCGGCAGATTGACCAGCACGGTGTGGGTGCCCGCGGCGCGGCCGCACTCCAGGTCGTAGGCGTGGTCTCCCACCATCACCGCCTCTGCCGCCGCGATGCCCCAACGCTGCAGGTGCTGCTGCAGGCCATCCGGCGACGGCTTGGGCACCGCTTCATCGCGGCCGATGATGTCGGCATCGTCGAACAACTCCCCGACCCCGATCGCGTCCAGGGTCAGCTTCGCCAGCGCATGGTCGTTGCGGGTCAGGATGCCCAGCCGGCAGCCCGCCGCCGACAGCGCGCGCAGCAGCTTCACCGCACCCGGCGCCGGGAGTGCCTCCTCGGCCAGCGCACGTTCGTGATCCAGCAGCCACTCGCGCTTGGCCTGCGCCGGCGCATCCGGCAGCGCTGCGATATGGTCGAGGATGTCTTCCTCCGCGGCGATCTGCAGCGCGCGGCGGATCGCGGCGAAATCATGCACAGCGACGGTCAGCGTGCCGTCCATGTCGAACACCCAGTGCCGGATCGCGGACAACGCGTGCACTGCGCTGCCCGCCGCAACCATCACTGCCACCACTGCGGCATGCGGCTGGCGTCGACACCACCGGTTTCGAACACGGCGGTACGCGTGCCGCCGGCCTTGACCGGGAACTCGATGCTGATCGACTTGCCCTTGCGCGCCAGCTTCCACAGCGCCTTCTGGTCGGTGATGAACAGCGCGATGGCTTCATCGGTCTTCGGGCGCCAGGCCGCCATGGAAATCGGCTTGCCGTCGTCCACGGTCACCTTCACCGTGCACTGCGGGCAACGGAAATCGCCAGCCTGCAGCACCAGGTAGGCATGCCGCTTCCACTCCGGATGATCGCGGAACACCAGCTGCACCGGCTTGGCACCGCTGCCATCCACGTCCACCCGTTCCTTGCTGTAGATCTGCGCCGAAACCTGGTTGCCCTTGCTGCCCACCGGGATCTGGTTGTACTGCCACAGCGCCTGTATGCGGCGCAGATCGCGCGCGGCATCGCCCTTGGCCTTGACCTCGTCGAAGCCGGCGGCGATGCGCTCGGCGGCGGCGGTGTCCTTGTACTGGTCCAGCAGCGAGGCGCCATGCAGGCGCGCACGCTCCCAGTCCTGTGCGGCCACGGCCATGTCGTACTGCTTGGCCACGTCTTCGGCCTTGGCTTCCTTCTGTGCCTGCACGGCGGCTGCGGCGGCTTCCTGCGCCTTGCGCTCTTCCTCGGGGTTGCTGCAGGCAGCCAGGGCCAGGGTGCAGGCGGTGAGCAGGATCAGTCGTTTCATGGCGGAGGTCCTTCGTGTTTTCGCATATCTGTAGAGTCGAGGGGGGGGGGCGGGGTGTTTTTAGGCCCTGGCTCGACCGCGGACAGAAAAAAAAAAAAGACGCGG
>NZ_JAWIRU010000003.1:230199-259954 GCF_036320025.1 Stenotrophomonas sp. SMYL86 | reverse complement strand
CCTCTCCCGCCCCGCTCGCCGCCGGCCGCCCGCGCCCCCCCCCCCCCCCCCCCCCCCCCCCGACTCTACAAAAAAAGCGCCGGGGGATGCCCGGCGCGTTTTCTTACTTGGCTTCGGCCTTGGCCAGCATGTCCTGGACCGAGGCGGTGGTGATCGGGTGGTAGCCCGGCTTGGCCTTTTCGAAGGCCTGCTTGGCCAGCTCCAGCCCCTTCGGCGTCTTCACCAGTTCGGCGTAGATCGGCAGGATCAGCTTGCGACGGCCGACGCGCTCGATAAAGGCGGCCGCGCCTTCATTGGCCTGCTCGTAGCCGCTGCGGATTGCCAGCGGGTACCAGCGCATGGCGATCTCGCCATTCGGGGTGCCGGTGAAGTGGAACGCCTTGTCCAGCGTGGCCAGCTTGTCCAGCGGCTGGGTCGCGCCCAGGCCGTCGATGAAGCGCACCCATTCCTGCGTGCTCCAGTCGGCGATGACCTGGCTGCTCGGCACGGTGCCGGCGCTGGCAAACGCGATGCGCGCGGTATCGACGCTGCTGAAGTTGCGCGACTGCGCCTTGGCCGCGAATGCCGGGATGCCCGGCTCGTCCAGCCACGCCTTCAGCTCGGCCTCGGTCACTGCCGACGGGTTCTTCGGCAGCAGGTTCTTCTTCAGGTACTCGACGAACTGGTCGGTGTTCGCGCTCTGGAACGCGTGGTCATCGAACCAGCCGCGCAGGAACGGGTCGAAGGTCTCGCGGCCGAAGCGCTGTTCCAGGAATTCCAGGAACCACGAACCCTTGACGTAGGCGACCTGGCTCAGGGCTTCGTCGGGGTCACGCTCGTTCAGCGGCGGCAGCGCCAGCGCCTGGTCGGCCGGGCTCATGTCCTTCACTTCGGCCAGCAGGTCGGTCTGGTCGATCTGCTTCTCCATCTCGGCCATTTCCTTGCCGTACAGAGCTTCGGTGATGCGGCCCTGGACGTAGGTGGTGAAGCCTTCATTGAGCCAGATGTCCTTCCAGCTGGCGTTGGTCACCAGGTTGCCCGACCAGCTGTGCGCCAGTTCGTGGGCGACCAGCGAGACCAGCGATTTGTCACCGACGATCACGGTCGGGGTGGCGAAGGTCAGGCGCGGGTTCTCCATGCCGCCGAACGGGAATGACGGCGGCAGCACCAGCATGTCGTAGCGGCCCCAGCGGTATTCGCCGTACAGCTTCTCGGCGGCACCGATCATCTTCTCGGTGTCTTCGAATTCCTTGGCGGCCTTGTTGACCATGGTCGGCTCGGCCCAGACGCCGGAGCGGCCGGAGATCGGCTCGAACACCAGGTCGCCGGCGGCGATGGCCAGCAGGTACGACGGAATCGGCTGCGGCATCTTGAAGGTGTAGTCACCGTCACGCGCGGCCTTCGGATCGTTGTCGGCGCTCATCAGCACCATCACGTCCGGGCGCGAGACCACGTGCGCGCTGTAGGTGAAACGCACGCTCGGGGTGTCCTGCAGCGGCACCCACGAACGGGCGTGGATGGCCTGCGACTGGCTGAACATGAAGGGCAGCTTCTTGCCCTCGGTCATCGACGGTGCCAGCCACTGCAGGCCCGAGGCGGTCGGCGCGGTGTGGTAGGTCACTTCCACCTTGGCCGGCTGTTCCGGGGCTTCGATGGTCAGCTTGCTGCCGAACACCTTGTCAGCGGCGGCCAGCTCGAACTTCAACGGGCTGCGCGCGCCATCGGCAGCGACGGCCTCGACCTTGGACACGGTCAGCTCGCGGGTGTCGAGCACCAGCTGCTTGGCGTCCTTCTGCTTCCATTCCAAGGTGTAGGTGGCGGTGCCGCCGATCTGCTTCTGGTCGAAGTCCAGCTTCAGGTCCAGCGCGATGTCCTTGATGACGACCTTGTCCGGCTCGGCGTACGAGCTTTCGTCGTGGCTGCGGTTCTCGGCGTTCACGGGGGCGGCGGGGGCCTTGGCGGCAGTCGGGGCGGCGGCGGGTGCAGCCGCCTCCTGGGAGCAGCCGGCGGCCAGGGCCACGGCCAGCGGAAGGAGCATCAGCGGATTACGCATGAATCGGGACCGTTACGGGGATCAGACCCCCAATGGTAACTCCCTCCGGCCCCGCAGGCGTTGCGCGGTGCGGGGTAATGGCGGCCGGGGCCGATCCTGCGCCTCCGGCGCATGCCAACCAAGGTTGGCTTCTACAGGTAGGTGCCAACCTTGGTTGGCATCCACAGGTAGGTGCCAACCTTGGTTGGCACGGATCTTTCATCGCTCGCGGCCGGGGTGTGCCAACCAAGGTTGGCACCTACAAAAGCGCGGTTTACAGCTTGTAGCCGGAGTGGATCGAAACAATGCCGCCGGTCAGGTTCTTGTAGTGGCAGCGCTCGAAGCCGGCCTGCCCCATCATCGCCTTCAGTTCATCCTGCGGCGGATGCTTGCGGATGCTCTCGGCCAGGTACTGGTAGCTGTCCGAATCGTTGGCGAACAGCTTGCCCAGCTTGGGCAGGATCTTGAACGAGTGGAAGTCGTAGATCGGCTTGAACCAGTCGGCGGTGACTTCGGAGAATTCCAGCACGCGGGCCTGGCCACCCACCTTCAGCACGCGGTACATCTCGCGCAGGCCAGCGTCCTTGTCGGTCACGTTGCGCAGGCCGAAGGCAATGGTCACCAGGTCGAAGCTGTTGTCCGGGAACGGCAGGGCTTCGGCGTTGCACTGCACGTAGTCCAGGCCGAGCACCAGGCCGCGGTTGGTCAGGCGGTCACGGCCGACCGACAGCATGCCGGCGTTGATGTCGCCCAGCACCACCGAGCCCTCGGCGCCGACGCGCTCCTTCAGCAGGGCGGCGATATCGCCGGTGCCGCCGGCCAGGTCGAGCACACGGTCGCCCGGCTTCACCTGCGCGGTGGCCACGTAGTAGCGCTTCCACGCCCGGTGCACGCCCAGGCTCATCAGGTCGTTCATCAGGTCGTAGTTGCGCGCGACCGAGGTGAACACCTGGCCGACCAGCTTCTGCTTGTCCTTGGCGGCGACGTCGCGGAACCCGAAATGGGTGGTACCGGCTTTGTAGGGGGATTCGCTCATGGCCCCGATTATCGCACCGCCGGGGGCCAGCGGCACCCCCTGCCCGTATCATGGCGGGCCACGACTTACCGGAGCCCCGCATGATCACCACGCCCGACTACCAGGCCCTGCTGCAGACCGCCATCGCCGAAGCCCGCCAGGGCCTGGCCGAGGGTGGCGTGCCGATCGGCGCGGCGCTGTACCACAACGACGGCCGCCTGCTCGGCTGCGGCCACAACCGCCGCGTGCAGGAAAGCGACCCGTCGGTGCATGGCGAGACCGATGCGTTCCGCAAGGCCGGCCGCCAGCGCCGTTACCAGGACACCATCATGGTCACCACGCTGGCGCCGTGCTGGTACTGCTCGGGCCTGGTGCGCCAGTTCAACATCGGCACCGTGGTGGTGGGCGAATCGCGCACATTCCAGGGCGGCATCGACTGGCTGCGCGAGAACGGCGTCAACGTGATCGACCTGGACAGCCAGGAATGCGTGGACCTGCTGGGCGGCTTCATTGCGCAGTACCCGGAGATCTGGAACGAAGACATCGGTGAATGATCACCACGCAGTGTGCTGTTGAACCCGCTTAATGAACGCTTCAGTGCCGGCACGCCCTAGTGCCGGCAGCGTTTGCGGCCAATGCCGTGAACCTGTGCACAGTCAGCTGCGCTGCGTGCACACGCTGCGGTAACACCCCACCCGGCTGCCGCGCCTAGGGTGGGGTTACCGGGACTTCCTTCCCCCGGCGGAGCCAGCCATGTGCGCGCACGCCGTACGCCCCACGCCCGACCCGATCCTCGACGCCATCCGCAAGCGCCTGCAGCAGCAGTACGCGCTGCACCAGCGTGGAGCACTGTTCTGGACTGCCTACCAGGGCCTGCAGCTGGAACTGGTGCGCGGTCACCCGCTCGACCATGAGCGCCTGTGCAATGCAATGGCCGACATGGCCGAAGACCTCGGCGCGGTCGAGCATGCGCAACTGGTAGGCAATCGCAACGCCGGCTGCACATCGCGCTGACGCGGCTTCCACTGCCCCATCGGCCACACTCGGATGAACCCCCACTCCCTCTCCACTCAACCGAACTGGATTGTCATGCACGCCGAAGTTCCCACCATTCCCCCGGTCATCAACGTTGACGCCGAGCTTGACCACTGGCGCCGCCAGCATGCCGACGGCGCACTACCGCACAACTCGTTCGGCTCCTACGTGCCGTGGATCAAGTTCGCCTGTGATTCGCTGATCACCCAGCCGCGCGCCAGCAATGCGCAGCGCGACGAGATGTTCCAGACCCAGTACGCCCTGCAGATCATGCCGCGCCTGAGCGAAGCCCAGGCCCGCGAATTCGTCGACCGTTGCTGGCAGCACGTCTACCAGACCAGCCCGGTGCGCCTGCAGGACGCCCCGCGCCTGCGCGCCTGAGCTGCACAGCCCCTGCACGAGCCGCTGCCGATCATCCTCGTCACCTGAGTGGGACGACGACGATGAAAGCACGCAACCTGTTCAATACGATCGCCAAGAAGGCCGCGGCCGCCACCGGCTCGCCGTGGACCTTCCTGGCCGCGGTAGCGATCGTGGTGATCTGGGGCATCAGTGGCCCGGTATTCGGTTTCAACGACACCTGGCAGCTGGTGATCAACACCGGTACCACCATCATCACCTTCCTGATGGTGTTCCTGATCCAGCACACGCAGAACGCAGATACCGCCGCGATGCAGATCAAGCTGGACGAGCTGATCCGCGCGACGGCCGAAGCCAACAACGAACTGTTGGATCTGGAAGAACTGGACGAGGAGCGGCTGGAAGAGATCCGGCGCGAGTACGAGCAGATGGCGCGCGAAGCTGGCGACGCGCTGGCGCGTGTGCGCGCCTGCCATGGCCTGCGCCGGGATGATGAAGCGGTGTAACGGTAGCGCCACCTGCTCTGGTAGGTGCCAACCTTGGTTGGCACGGATGCGTCAGCGCATGCGGCCGGCATCCGTGCCAACCAAGGTTGGCACCTACCAGAAGCACTGCTTACCCGCGCTCGTGCCAGCCGCCGCCCAGCACCTTGTACAGGGTGATGCGGTTGGCCTGCTGGGCCAGTTGCGCCTGCAGCTGGGTCTGCTGCGCGTTGTAGGCGGTACGGCGCGCATCAAGCAGGGTCACGAAGCTGTCCAGGCCAGCGTCGTAGCGTGCCTGCGACAGGCGGTTGGCCTGTTCGGCCGCTTCCACCAGGCGCTGCTGTGAACTCACCTGCTCATCCAGGCTGACGTTCAACGCCAGCGCATCGGCGGTTTCGCGGAAGCCCACCTGGATCGACTTCTCGTACTGCGCCAGCGCAATGTCACGGTCCGCATTGGCGATGGCCAGATTGGCGCGCAGCTTGCCGCCCTGGAAGATCGGCAGCGTGATCTTCGGCAGGAAGCTCCACACGCGGGTCCCGCTGTCGAACAGGTTGGACAGTTCGCTCGAACCACTACCGATGCTGCCGGTCAGCGAGATGCTCGGGAAGAACGCCGCGCGTGCCGCACCGATGTTGGCGTTGGCCGCCAGCAGCTGGTGTTCGGCGGCCATGATATCCGGGCGCTGCAGCAACACGTCGCTGGGCAGGCCGGCCGGCGGCGGTGCCAGTGCCAGCAGCTGCGGTTCGATGCTGTCCGGCAGCAGTGCCGGATCCAGCTGGCCACCAGCCAGCAGCGCCAGAGCGTTGCGGTCCTGGGCCAGCTGCCCGCGCAGGCGCGCGGCATCGGTGCGCGCGGTCTCGACCAGGGTACGGGTCTGGGTCAGTTCCAGCGCCGAGCTGCCGCCACGTTCATGGCGGGCCTCGGCCAGGCGCAGCGAATCCTCGTAGGTCTTCAGCGTGGCATCGGCGATCTTCAGCCGCTGCGCATCAGCCCCATAGGTCAGCCACGCGGTGGCGGTCTCGGCCACCAGGCTCAGCTGCGCGTTGCGGCGGTTGGCGGCCACGGCGAAGTACTGCTGCAGCGCCGCCTCGCTGAGGTTGCGCACGCGACCGAACAGGTCGAGCTCGAACTCGGCCACACCCACGCCTGCAGTGAACTGCTCGGTGACACCGGCGTCGGTACCACGGCGGTCCATCTGGCCGGTGACGGCCACGCCGGGCACACGGTCGGCGCGCTGTACGCGGTACTGGCCGCGCGCGCGTTCAACGTTGAGTACGGCCACGCGCAGGTCGCGGTTGTTCTGCAGCGACTGGTCGATCACCTGCTGCAGGCGCGCATCGGTGAAGAAGTCGCGCCAGCCGACGGCAGCAACATCGGCCACCTGGCCCTGCGTGGCCTCGGCCGGCCACTGCGCCGGAATGGCCGGAGCAACGGCGGTGTTCTTCGGCACCAGGGTGGAGCAGCCGGCCAGCGCGAGCGCGGCGGCAATGGAAAGGAACAGGGATGCACTTTTCATGGGAATGACTTCCATCGGTACTGCCGGATGGCAGGAGGTAGTGCCGGCCGCTGGCCGGCAACCTCGTTGGATTCACATCACGCGGGCAGTAGGTGCCGGCCAGCGGCCGGCACTACCGTTTCAGGTCACGTCGTGGACTTGCGCTTGAACACGCGCTGCACCACCACGAAGAACAGCGGCACGAAGAACACGCCGAGCACGGTGCCGACGATCATGCCGCCGAGCACACCGGTGCCGATCGCCTGCTTGGCACCGGAGCCGGCACCGGTGGAGATTGCCAGCGGCACCACGCCCATGCCGAAGGCCAGCGAGGTCATCACGATCGGGCGCAAGCGGTCGCGCACGGCGTGCATGATCGACTCGATCAGGCTGGCCCCCTTCTCCAGGTTTTCCTTGGCGAACTCGACGATCAGGATCGCGTTCTTGCTGGTCAGGCCCACCGTGGTCAGCATCGCCACCTGGAAGTAGATGTCGCGCTCCAGGCCCTTGAAGGTGTTGGCCAGCACCGCGCCGAGGATACCCAGCGGGGCCGCCAGCAGCACCGCGGTCGGCACGCTCCAGCTTTCATACATCGCGGCCAGGCACAGGAACACGATCATCAGCGACAGCGTGTACAGCAGCGGCGTCTGCGAGCCGGCCTGGCGTTCCTGGTAGGACATCGCCGTCCACTCGATGCCGAAGCCCGCCGGCAGCTGCTTGGCCAGCTGTTCGATCTCGGCCATGGCATCACCGGACGCGACACCCGGGGCCGGTTCGCCCTGGATTTCCATCGCCGACACACCGTTGTAGCGCTCAAGACGCGGCGAACCGTAGTCCCAGTGCTTGGTGGCGAACGCGCTGAACGGCACCATCTCGCCCTTGTCGTTCTTCACGGACCACAGATCGAAGTCCTCCGGCACCATGCGGAACGGCTGGTCGGCCTGCACGAACACACGCTTGACGCGGCCACGATCGACGAAGTCGTCGATGTACGAGCTGCCCCATGCGGCGGCCAAGGTACCGTTGATCTGGTCGATCGACAGCCCCAGCGAGGTCGCCTTGGCTGCATCGATGTCGATGCGGAACTGCGGCGTGTCTTCCTGGCCGTTCGGGCGCACGTTGGCCAGCTTCTTGCTGCCGGCGGCGAGGCCCAGCAGCTGGTTGCGCGCGGCCACCAGTGCCTCGTGGCCCTGGCCGCTGTTGTCCTTCAGGAAGAAGGTGTAGCCCGACGCGGTACCCAGTTCCGGAATGGCCGGCGGCGGGAAGGCGAAGATGAAGGCATCCTTGATCTGGCCCAGTGCCGCCATGGCGCGACCGGTGATCGGCATCACGCCATTGTCGGCGTCACGCTCGCTCCAGTCCTTCAGCTTGACGAATGCCATGCCCGCGTTCTGGCCCATACCGGCGAAGCTGAAGCCCTGCACCGAGAACACCGAGTCCACCGCATCCTTCTCGTTCTGCAGGAAGTGGTTTTCCAGTGCCGCGATCGATTCCAGCGTACGTTCCTGGGTGGCACCGACCGGCGCCTGCACCAGCGCCATCAGCACGCCCTGGTCTTCGTTGGGCAGGAACGAGCTGGGCAGGCGCACGAACAGCACGCCCATCAGCACGAACAGTGCCGCCACGATGCCCATGAAGCGCCACGGACGGTGGATGATGCCGCGCACACCGCGCTGGTAGCTTTCGCTGGTGCGGTCGAAGCCGCGGTTGAAACCATTGAAGAAACGACCGGACCAGCCCTTGTGTGCGACGTGGTGCTCACCCTTCTTCAGCGGCTTGAGCATGGTCGCGCACAGCGCCGGGGTCAGCACGATCGCGACCAGCACCGACAGCGCCATCGCCGAAACGATCGTGGCCGAGAACTGGCGGTAGATCACGCCGGTGGAGCCGCTCATGAAGGCCATCGGCACGAACACCGCCGACAGCACCAGGCCGATACCCACCAGCGCGCCGGTGATCTGGCCCATCGACTTGCGGGTGGCCTCGAGCGGCGACAGTCCTTCCTCGGACATGATGCGCTCGACGTTCTCCACCACCACGATGGCATCGTCCACCAGCAGGCCGATCGCCAGCACCATCGCGAACATGGTCAGCATGTTCACCGAGAAGCCCAGCATCGCCAGCACGCCGAAGGTACCCAGCAGCACCACCGGCACGGCGATGGTCGGGATCAGGGTGGCGCGGAAGTTCTGCAGGAACAGGTACATCACCACGAACACCAGCACGATCGCTTCGATCAGGGTCTGCACCACGCCCTTGATCGACACGCGCACGAACGGGGTGGTGTCGTACGGGATCTCGGCCTTCAGGCCGGCCGGGAAGAAGCTCTTCATGTCCTGCAGCGCGGCATCCACGCCGGCCGCAGTATCCAGCGCGTTGGCGCCGGTGGCCAGGGTGACCGCCAGGCCGCTGGCCGGCTGGCCGTTGTAGCGGGTGACGAAGTCGTAGGACTCTGCACCCAGTTCGACACGGGCGACATCGCCCAGGCGCAGTTCGGCACCGTCCTGCGCGCCGCGCACGATGATGTTGCGGAACTGTTCCGGGGTCTGCAGGCGCGACTGCGCATTGATGGTGGCGTTGAGCTGCTGGCCCTTGATCGACGGCGCGCCGCCGAGCTGGCCGATGGCCACCTGGGCGTTCTGTGCCTTGACTGCTGCGGTCACTTCCGCAACGGACAGGCCGTAGGTGTGCAGCTTGTTCGGGTCCAGCCAGATACGCATGGCGTACTTGCCACCGAACACCTGGATGTTGCCCACGCCCGGCACGCGGCTCAGACGGTCGACGACATTGGAACCGACGTAGTCGGCGATGTCGTTGGCGTCCATGCTGCCGTTCTCGGACACGAACGCAATGACGTTCAGGAAGCCCGAGCTGGACTTGGCCACGTTGATGCCCTGCCGCTGCACTTCCTGCGGCAGCAGCGGCATGGCCAGCTGCAGCTTGTTCTGCACCTGCACCTGGGCGATGTCCGGGTTGGTGCCGCTCTCGAAGGTCAGGGTGATGGTGGCCTGGCCGTTGGACGAGCTGTTGGAGGAGAAATAGATCAGGCCATCAAGGCCCTTCATGTTCTGCTCGATGATCTGCGTCACCGAGTCCTCGACCACCTTGGCCGATGCACCCGGGTAGGTGGCGCTGATTTCCACCGCCGGCGGTGCGACGTTGGGGTACATCGAGACCGGCAGCTTGAACAGGGCCAGGCCGCCGGCGAGCATGATGATGATGGCGATCACCCATGCAAAGATGGGTCGATCGATGAAAAAGCGTGCCATGGGGTTCTCCGCTTACTTCGCGTCGCCGGCCGGAGCGGCAGGCTGGGCGGCCGCTGCCGGCTTGGCCGGAGCAGCGCCCTTCTCGGTGGCCTTGACCGGCATGCCGGGGCCGATCTTCTGCAGGCCTTCGACGATGACCTTGTCGCCGGCCTTCAGACCGTCCTCGACCAGCCACTTGTCGCCGACCGTGCGGCTGACCTTGACCGGGCGCACTTCGACCTTGTTGTCCTTGTCGACCACCATCGCGGAGGTGTCACCCTTCGGATCGCGGGCGATGCCGGCCATCGGCACCAGCACTGCATCGCTGCGCACGCCGCCACCGATCACCGCGCGCACGTACGTGCCCGGCATCAGCAGGCCGTCCGGATTGTCCACCTTCACGCGCAGGCCGAAGCTGCCAGTGGCCGGGTCGACGCTGACTTCGGAGAACTCCAGCGTGCCCTTGTGCTCGAAGGTGCTGCCGTCTTCCATCAGGATGCTGACCGGCAGCGTCTGGTTGTCCTGCAGGCGGCCCGCGGCCAGCTCGCGGCGCAGCTGCAGCAGCTCGGCCGAGGACTGGGTCAGGTCCACATAGATCGGGTCCAGCTGCTGCACGGTGGCCAGCGCATTGGCCTGGCCGGCGCTGACCAGCGCACCCTGGGTGACGCTGGACTTGCCGATGCGGCCGCTGATCGGCGCGGTGATGCGGGCGTAGCCCAGAGTGACGTTGGCCGCATCCAGCGCGGCCTTGGCGGCACCGACGTCAGCCTCGGCCTGCTTCTGCGCGGCCACCGCGTTTTCCAGGTCCTGCTGGCTGACCGCATCGACCTTGGCCAGCTCGGTGATGCGCTTGGCGCTCAGGCGCGCGGCGTTGGCGGTGGCCTCGGCACGCGCCAGCTGGGCACGGGCACTGTTGGCCTGTGCGCGGTAGCTGGCGTCCTCGATCTGGTACAGCGGCTCGCCAGCCTTGACCATGCCGCCCTCGGTGAACAGGCGCTTGGCGACGATGCCGTTGACCTGCGGACGCACTTCGGCGACCAGGAAGGCGTTGGTACGGCCCGGCAGCTCGCGGGTCAGGCCCACGGTCTCGGACTTCAGCGTGACCACGGTGACGTCACCCGGGCCCTGTTCGGGGGCCTGGGGTTGGCCGCCGCAGGCAGCCACGGTCGCGGCGATTGCCAGCGACAGTGCAAAGGGTCGGATTCGGCTCAGCAACATGACGGAAAGGCTCTTGAAGGAAAGGGTCTCAGCCAGCGCTGATACGGCGGACCCTCCACCAGCGAAGGTGAAGACCGTGCGAACAGCGCCCACCCGGGTGGAGTGGGAGCCGGACGGGCCTGCCACGCACACGACGGGAATGATGGGTGCGAAATATACATACATGCTTGTTTGTTTGTAAACCGGTACAATTCAGCCACGTTTCACCCGCACTCGTACCCACACCCATGGCCCGCAAGACCAAAGAGGACACCCAGGCAACCCGGGAAGGCATCCTTGACGCCGCCGAAGCCTGCTTCCATGAACACGGCGTGGCCCGTACCACGCTGGAGATGATCGGTGCCCGCGCCGGCTATACCCGTGGCGCGGTGTACTGGCACTTCAAGAACAAGAGCGAGGTGCTGGCCGCGATCGTCGAACGGGTGCACCTGCCCTTCATGCAGGAACTGGAGCGCACCTCCACCGACCAGCGCGACACACCGGTGCACGACCTGCGCGCAGTGATGATCCACTCGTTCATCGAGCTGTCCGAGGACGAACGCCTGCGCAAGACCATGGAGATCATGCTGCGCAGCGACGCCTCGGCCGATACCAAGGTGCTGACCGAAATGCAGCAGGCCGGCTTCCGCGATGCGCTGGACCGGATG
The DNA here is from genome assembly GCF_036320025.1 of Stenotrophomonas sp. SMYL86. Lineage (NCBI taxonomy): Bacteria > Pseudomonadati > Pseudomonadota > Gammaproteobacteria > Lysobacterales > Lysobacteraceae > Stenotrophomonas > Stenotrophomonas sp. SMYL86. Next base: position 248,440 of record NZ_JAWIRU010000003.1, on the reverse strand, counting down.
GAGCGCGCCCTGCGCCGGGCCCAGGACCTGGGCCAGCTGCGCGAAGGCGCGGACCCGAAGATCGCCGCGCGCATGCTGCACGCCACTGTGCTGGGCGTACTGCATGGCGCGATGGTCGAACCGGAACTGATGGACCTCAAGCGCGACGGCATGCTTGCGCTGGACATGACCCTGGCCGCCTACGTGAAAGAAGGCGTGTTCGTGCCCGGAACGGTGCCCGAGCCGCTGCCCGAAGCATGAGCGGCATTGCTGCCGCCACTGCGGCACTGCACGATCTCTACCTGCCCGCAGGGCTGCAGTTGACCGGACCGATCGTGGCGGAAGCGGAAAGCGCAGAGTACGGTGCCTGCCGCTTTGCCCTTGAGGGTCACAGCATCGTGTTCCGCGTCGCGAAGATCACCCCCACCAAGACCGGCCAGTTCGTAACCCTGTGGAAGCGCCCCGCCCCCGGTTCTGATATCGCTCCATTGGATGCAGCCGATGCTTTGCACTTCGTGGTGATCGCGGTCTTCGACGGAACACAGCGCGGGCAGTTCATCTTCAGTCGTGACCTGCTGATCGAGCGCGGCGTGATGTCGCGCGATGGCGAGGGCGGAAAGCGCGCCCTCCGTGTCTATCCGCCGTGGAGCACGCCGACCGCAAAGGACGCGATCCGGACCCGGCAGTGGCAGCTTCGTTGCTTCCTGCCCACCGGCGCCGATGTCTCCGCCTCCGCCGGTGATCGATTACGCTCACTGTTGGGTTGAACCCGGCGGACCTTCCCTTTTCTGGACGCATCGTGATGATCCTGGACAACGTGGTATGGGGCTTCATCGGCTGCGGCAGCGTCACCGAGAAGAAGAGCGGGCCGGCCCTGGCCAACACGCCGGGCTCACGGGTGGCGGCGGTCATGCGCCGCAATGCGGCGTTGGCCGAGGATTATGCGCGGCGCCATGCGATTCCCCGCTGGTACGCGGACGCCGATGCACTCATCGCCGACCCGGAAGTGAACGCGATCTACGTTGCGACGCCGCCCTCCACGCACATGCACTACGCGTTGCAGGCGATTGCCGCGGGCAAGCCGGTCTACATCGAAAAGCCGATGGCCATGGATCACGCGGAATGCGAACGCGTGCTGGAGGCCAGCGCGCGCAGTGGCGTGCCGGTGTTCGTGGCCTACTACCGTCGCGCCCTGCCCCGCTTCGCGCAGGTGAAGCAGCTGCTGGACAGCGGCACGATCGGCACGCCGCGCAGCGTGCGCGCCACCCTGCACCGGCCGCATTCGGCGAACGCCGCATCGCCGGACTTCTGGCGGACCAACCCGGCGATCGCCGGCGGCGGGCTGTTCGTCGATCTGGGCTCGCACACCCTGGACCTGCTGGATCATCTGCTGGGGCCGCTGAGCGATGTGCGTGGCCTGGCCAGCTCGTTGACCGGCGCCTACGCCGCCGAGGACAGCGTTTCGATGTGCTTCCGCACCGGGACGGGGGCGCACGGCATCGCGCAATGGAGCTTCTGCGCGTTCCGCCGCCAGGATGAAATCGAAATCACCGGCGATCGCGGACAGCTGCGCTTTGCCACCTTTGAGGATGTTCCAGTGGTTCTGGAGACCGAGGCCGGCGTGCAGGCGTTCGATATCCCGAACCCGCCGTCGATCCAGCAGCCGTTGATCGCCACTCTGGTGGATGAGCTGCGCGGCAACGGCCACTCGCCATCGAACGGCATCAGCGCCGCCCGCACCAGCGCGGTAATCGACCAGGTGCTGCAGGCCTACCGCACGCGGCACTCGCGCTGACCGCCAACGCAAAAGGCCGCCTTTCGGCGGCCTCATGCTTTGCAGCGTCGGGCATTACAGGATGTAGCGGCTCAGGTCCGGGTCCTGCACCAGCTCACCCAGGTGTGCATCGACGTAGGCGCTGTCGATGGCGAGGGTTTCACCGTCGCGGTCCGGTGCCTCGTAGCTGAGCGAATCCAACAGCCGCTCCAGTACGGTGTGCAGGCGACGGGCACCGATGTTCTCCTGGCGCTCGTTCACCTGGAAGGCGATCTCGGCCAGACGATCAATGGCATCGGCAGTGAAGCTGACCTTGACGCCTTCGGTGGCCAGCAGCGCTTCGTACTGCTTGGTCAGCGCGGCCTTCGGCTCGGTCAGGATGCGCACGAAATCACCCTTGCTCAGCGCACCCAGCTCCACGCGGATCGGGAAGCGGCCCTGCAGCTCCGGAATCAGATCGCTGGGCTTGGCCAGGTGGAACGCACCCGAAGCAATGAACAGGATGTGGTCGGTCTTGATCGTGCCGTACTTGGTCGACACGTTGGAGCCTTCCACCAGCGGCAGCAGGTCGCGCTGCACGCCTTCACGCGAGACGTCGCCACCACCCACGTTGTCACCACGCTTGGCAACCTTGTCGATCTCGTCGATGAAGACGATGCCGTGCTGCTCGCAGGCCTCGATCGCGGCAGTGCGGATGTCGTCCTCGTTGACCAGCTTGCCGGCTTCTTCCTCGATCAGCAGCGGACGCGCGGCCTTGATGGTCAGCGTGCGCTTGTGCGCCTTGGCGCCGCCGCCGAGGTTGGCGAACATCGACTTCAGCTGCTGGCCCATTTCCTCCATGCCCGGCGGGGTCATGATGTCCATGCTGACGTTGGCAGCCAGGTCGAGCTCGATCTCGCGCTCGTCCAGCTCACCGTTGCGCAGCATCTTGCGGAACTTGATGCGGGTCTCGTTGTCCTGCGCCGACGGCTCGTTGCGGGCGACTTCCGGATCGAAACCGATGCCACCGCTGCGGCGCGGCAGCAGCGCATCGAGGATGCGGTCTTCGGCGCGCTCTTCGGCCTGGGTACGCACGCGCACCTTGGCCTGTTCGCGATAGAGCTTCACTGCGGTATCGGCCAGGTCACGGATGATCTGCTCGACGTCCTTGCCGACGTAGCCGACTTCGGTGAAGCGGGTGGCTTCAACCTTCACGAACGGCGCGTTGGCCAGCGTGGCCAGGCGACGCGCGATCTCGGTCTTGCCGACGCCGGTCGGGCCGATCATCAGGATGTTCTTCGGCATCACTTCATTGCGCAGCTCGGGCACCAGCTGCATGCGGCGCCAGCGGTTGCGCAGGGCAATGGCCACGGCGCGCTTGGCGTCGTGCTGGCCCACGATATGCCGGTCCAGTTCCTGCACGATCTCGCGCGGGGTCATGGTGGCGGAGGAAACTTCGATCTTCGACATGGATGTGCTCACGGATTCATTGTCGGTAGTGCCGGCCACTGGCCGGCAACCAGGCACGCGTGGGGGGGATCATGAGGTTGCCGGCCAGCGGCCGGCACGACCCTCACAGCTCCTCGACCACCACGTTGCGGTTGGTGTAGATGCAGATGTCGCCGGCAATGCCGATCGCTTCGCTGGCAATGGTGCGCGCATCCAGTTCGGTGTGCGCCATCAGCGCGCGCGCGGCCGACAGTGCATAGGAACCACCGGAACCGATGGCGATGATGCCGTCCTCCGGCTCGATCACATCGCCGGTGCCGCTGATGATCAGCGAGGTTTCCTTGTCGGCCACCGCCAGCAGGGCTTCGAGCTTGCCGAGGCGGCGCTCGGTGCGCCAATCCTTGGCCAGCTCGACCGCAGCGCGCTGCAGCTGGCCGTGCTTTTCCAGCTTGGCCTCGAACAGCTCGAACAGGGTGAAGGCATCGGCGGCGGCACCGGCGAAGCCGGCCAGCACCTGACCGTCTCGGCCGAGGCGGCGCACCTTGCGCGCATTGCCCTTCATCACGGTGTGGCCCAGCGTGACCTGGCCGTCGCCGGCAATGGCCACGTGCTCGCCGCGACGGACGCAGACGATGGTGGTGGCGTGGAAAACGTTGGGATTCTGACTGGGGTCCATGCGGCCTCCGATAGCTGTTCCCGGGACATGGGGACAGCGCCGGGTGCGATCAAGCCTGTGCGGATGGCTGCCGTTCAGCGCTTGGCGGCGCCCCATGGGAAGAGGGCGCCCTTTTAACGAGCGCATCGCAATGCGCGCGGCCCCCGCCGCCCGAACGTGGAACGCCTGCCGTTCAGCGCTTGGCCTGCGACGGCCGGTCCGGATTCGGCTCGATGCCCCAGGCGAGGTACCAGTCTTCACCCTGCGTCTCGATCGGGTGCTGGGTGCGGCCGGAGCCATTGCCGCAGGCCAGGGCGTCAGCCGCGCAGTAGCGGTCGCAGCCCCAGCAGATGCGCTCGGGGTGTTTGGGATGCAACGGTATGGGCTTCGCCATGGTGGCGGTGTCCTCGTGGCCTGCGGCCACGATGCGCCGATAGCGCCCGCCCTGCCCTGATCCAGATCAAGGGCGCGCTATTCAGCCTTGTCGTCCTTGCTGCGGCGCTTCGCACGTGGATGCGCGGCGTCGTAGACCTTGGCCAGGTGCTGGAAATCAAGGTGGGTGTAGATCTGGGTGGTTGCGATGTCGGCATGGCCAAGCAGTTCCTGCACACCGCGCAGGTCGCCGGACGATTCCAGGATATGGCTGGCAAAACTGTGCCGCAGCATGTGCGGATGCACGTGCTTGAACAGGCCCTGGCGCTGCGCCAGCTGGCGGATGCGGATCTGCACCGCACGCTGGCTGATCGGCCCGTTGCGACCGGGAAACACCGGCGAGGCCGGGCCGCCGCCACTTTCCGCACGCCACGCCTGCAGCGCTTCGCGTGCCGGCCGGCCGAACGGTACGCGACGCTGGCGGTTGCCCTTGCCCAGCACGTTGACCAGGCCGCTGTCGAAATCCAGGTCGCGCCAGGTCAGCGCGCAGACTTCGCTCAGGCGCAGGCCAGAGGAATAGAACAGTTCCAGCAGCGCGCGGTCACGGCGGCCGAGTTCACCTTCCGGTTCCAGCTCGACCAGCTGCACGGCTTCGTCGGCGTCAAGCACCTGCGGCAACCGGCGCGGCGCACGCGGCGCCTTCAGCGTCGCCGCCGGACTGACCTCGATGCGCCCGTGCTTGAGCAGCCAGGCGTAGAAGCTGCGGCAGGCCGACAAGCGGCGCTGCAGGCTCTTGGCTGACAGGCCTCTGCGGTGCTCGTCGGCAACGAACTGGCGCAGCGCCTCGGCATCGAGTGCGTCCACCGCAACACCGCGCGGCTCGGCCCAGGCCGACAACGCGTCCAGGTCACGGCGGTAGGCATCGAGCGTATGCGCCGACATCCGCCGCTCTACCTGCAGATGCTGCAGGAAGGCCTGTACCGCGCTCATCGTCGTGTCCTGCTCAGCCCGGGAAGCGCTTCAGGCCGGTGGCCAACGCATCGCCCATCATGCGCAGGAACAGCGTGCCCATGCCCGGGTAGAAGCGGTTCGGGTCGTGGCTGCCCACAGCAATCAGGCCCACGCCCGGCAACGGCAGCAGCGCGGTGGTCTGCACTTCTTCGCTGCGCACGCCGTACAGCACGGCATTCTTTTCCGGCTGCAGGCGCCCGCAGATCGGCTCGCCGTCCTTCAGGCAGTCGCGGAACGGGCCCAGCTGCGCATCATCGGCGGCGATCACCTGCAGCCAGTCGGCCTGTTCCAGCCCGGCCACCGGTGTATGCACCACCAATCGCACCAGGTCGCCGGCGAAATCTTCCTGCAGCGAGGCAGCCATCGCACGCAGGGTGTCGGCGGCGTTGTCCTGCTTCATCAGCGCCAGGGTCAGCTGATGCGTGCGCACTGCCAGGCGTTCATTGACCTGGGCGGTGGCACCCAGATCGGCCAACCGTCGTGCCAGCTCGCGGTTCTTCTCGCGCAGCACTTCCAGCTGGTAGCTGGCCAGCGACGCGGTCGGGCCGTCGTCGCGTGGCACCACCAGGGTCAGGGCCAGGTCCGGGAACTGCTTGAGGAAGCCGGGATGTCGCCGCAACCACGCAGCGACTTCATGGGCCCCGAGCTTGTCGACGGTTTCGGTCATGCGATCCACTCCCCTTCGAAGACGAATGCGGTCGGGCCGGCCATCACCACCGGCTGGCCATCGCCCGGCCACTGGATGCGCAGGTCCCCCCCGGGCAGGCTGATGCGCGCATCGCGCTGCAGGCGGCCACGCTGCATCAGGGTCACCGCAGCGGCGCAGGCGCCGCTGCCGCAGGCCAGGGTTTCGCCGACGCCACGTTCATTCACACGCAGACGTGCATGCGCCGGGCCCATCACTTGGGCAAAACCCACGTTCACCGAGCGCGGGAACGAGGCATGCTGCTGCAGCAGCGAACCGACGCGCTCGACCGGTGCTGCATCGATCAGGCCCACTTCGATCACCGCATGCGGATTGCCCATCGACACCGCGGCGAATCGTATGCTCTCGCCCTGCAACGGCAGCAGGTACTCCTCGCGTGCATGGGCGAAGCCCACCAGCGGCACGTTGACCGGCTCGAACGCAGGCACGCCCATGGTCACCGCGAACTGGCCATCGCCCAGGGCCTTCACCTCATGACTGGCCAGCGGGCTGTCGATGACGAACTGATCCCCCTGCGCACTGCCCTCACGCACCAGCCAGGCCGCGATGCAGCGCGCGCCGTTGCCGCACTGCTCGGAGTTGGAACCGTCGGCATTCCAGATGCGGTACGACGCCACCGAGCCTTCCGCGCGCGGCGCTTCGATGGTCAGGATCTGGTCGCAGCCGACGCCGGTGTGGCGGTCGGCCAGGCGCGCGGCAAGTTCAGGCGTGGGCGGCGCAGTGCCGTCACGCAGGTCGATCACTACGAAATCATTGCCCGCGCCATGCATCTTGCTGAAGCGCAGCGCCTTGGAACCGGCCTTACTCATTCCCGCCGCCCACCTTCTTCGCAGGCGCAGGCGCCGGTTGCGTGGTCGGTGCAGCCGGCTCCACGGTCGTGGTCGGGGTGCCGCTGCCTTCGGTCTGCGCCGGGGTCGCTTCGGTAGCGGGCTCGGCAACCGGTTCGACGGTTTCTTCCACCGGCACCGGCTTCTGCGGCAGTACCAGCGGGCCCTTGTTGCCGCAGGCGGCGAGGAGCAGCAGCGAGGCCGCTGCCAGCGGAATCAGGATGGCGTTTCGATGGGGGATCTTCATGCCCCGAGTATAGCCATTGGCGGCTGAGCGGTTGGTGCAGGGGATCGGGTTGCCGGCCAGCAGCCGACACCACCGCAGGCGTTCAATCTGCAGGCGGCGGCAGCGGCCGGGTCCACAGCCAGATCGCCACCACGGTCATGCTGCCGATCGAGAACCACTTCACCCAGGCGATCGGCACGCACCACAGCATGATGCCGGCGCACACTGCCATGGTGATCGTGGCCATCCACTTGCCGTAGCGGCTGACCGCCCCGTGTGCCTGCCAGTTGGCAATGGCCGGGCCGAAGCGCGGGTGCTGCAGCAGCCAGTTGTGCAGGCGCTCGGAACCACGCGAGGCAGCCCAGGCCGAGATCAGGATGAATACGGTGGTGGGAAGGCCCGGCACGAAGATGCCGACGATACCGGTGCCCAGGCTGACGTAGGCCAGCAGCCACCACGCCCAGCGGAAACGCACCACGCGCGGTGGCGTGGCAGCATCGCGGGGTGCGGAGGGGTCGGGCTGGCTCATGGCCGCAAGGATACCGGTTCGGGATGCCAGGCAACGCCCGGCACCCCTGCACCATTACGGCTGGGCGATGCCCAGCTGCTGCAGCACGAACGCGTACGACTCGGACAGTTCACGGTAGCGCTGGAAGCGCCCCGACTTGCCGCCGTGGCCGGCTTCCATGTTGGTGCGGAACAGGATCGGGTAATGGCCGGTGTTGTCGTCACGCAGCTTGGCCACCCACTTGGCCGGCTCCCAGTACTGCACCTGCGAATCCCACAGACCGGTGCCCACGAACAGCGCCGGGTACGCCTGCTGCTTCACGTTGTCGTAGGGCGAGTAGGACAGCATGTAGTCGTAGTACGGCTTCTGCTCCGGGTTGCCCCACTCGTCGTACTCGTTGGTGGTCAGCGGAATGGTCGGGTCGAGCATGGTGGTGACCACGTCGACGAACGGTACCTGCGCCACCATCACCCGGTAATCCTGCGGCGCCTGGTTGGCCACCGCGCCCATCAGCAGGCCACCGGCGCTGCCGCCGGATGCCGCCACGCGATCCTTCGCCGCCCAGCCCTGCGCCACCAGGCCACGGGTGACGTCGATGAAGTCGTTGAAGGTGTTCTGCTTGTGCAGCAGTTTGCCGTTCTCGTACCAGTCGCGGCCCATCTCCTGGCCGCCACGGATATGGGCGATGGCATACACCACGCCACGATCGAGCAGGCTCACCGCGGTCTGGTTGAAGTACGGATCCATCGACATGCCGTAGCTGCCATAGGCGTACTGGAACAGCGCACCCTTGCCATCCTTCTGGTAGCCCTTGCGGTAGACCAGCGACACCGGCACCTTCACGCCATCGCGCGCGGTGATCCAGACACGATCGGTTTCGTACTTCGACGCGTCATAGCCGATCACCGGTTGCACCTTCAGCTGGCGGCGCTCGCCGGTGGCGGTGTTCAGCTCGAACACGGTGGTGGGGGTGGTCATCGAGGTGTAGACGTAGCGCAGCCACGGCGTATCGGCCTCGGTGTTGTCGCCCAGGCCCATCGAGTACGCCGGCTCATCGGCCTTCACGTAGTCGCTGCGGCCATCCTTGAACAGCAGGCGGATGCGTTCCAGGCCCTCGGAACGTTCGGCGATGGCGGTGTACGCATCGAACAGCTCGAAGCCTTCGATGAACACCGCATCGTCATGCGCGATCCAGTCCTTCCACTGTGCGCGCGAGGTCGCATCGGTCGGTGCGGTGACCAGCTTGAAGTTCTTCGCACCGTCGTTGGTGCGGATCACCCAGCGGCCGTCGTAGTGGTCAGCGTCGTACTCCACATCGCGCTGGCGCGGCGCCAGTACGGTGAACGTGGTCGGGTCGCTGGCCGGCGCGTAGCGCTCTTCCGAGGACACAGTGCTGTGCACGCCGATGGTGATGAAGCGATCGTCGCGGGTGCGGCCGATGCCCATGTAGAAGCTGTCGTCCTTCTCTTCGTAGACGACGGTGTCGGCACTGGCCGGGGTGCCCAGCACGTGCTTCTTCACGCGCACGGTCAGCAGGGTTTCCGGATCGTTCTCGACATACAGCACGGTGCGGTTGTCGTCGGCCCAGACCAGGTCGCCGGAGCTGCCGGTGATCACATCGGGCAGCACCTTGCCGGTAGCCAGGTCCTTGAAGCGGATGGTGTACTGGCGGCGACCGACATCGTCATCGGCCCAGGCCAGCAGCTGGTTGTCCTGGCTGACTTCCATCGAGCCGACGCTGAAGTAGCCCTTGCCGGCGGCCATCGTGTTGACGTCCAGCAGGATTTCCTCGGCGGCATCCATGCCGCCCTTGCGGCGTGCGTGGATCGGATAGTCCTGGCCGGTCTCGAAGCGGCTGTAGTACCAGTAGCCGCGCTCGCGCGCCGGCACACTGGAATCGTCCTGCTTGATGCGGCCGACGATCTCCTTGTACAGGGTGTCTTCCAGCGGCTTCAGCGGCGCCAGCAACTGGTCGGCGTAGGCATTCTCGGCCTGCAGGTAGGCCAGCATGTCCTTGTTCTCGCGCTTGTCGTCGCGCAGCCAGTAATAGTCGTCGTTGCGGGTCGCGCCGAACGGCGCCTTGACCACATGCGGATGCTTGGCGGCATCCGGCGGAACGGGCGGCGTGGCGGCGGTGGCAGTGGTGGTCATCAGGCTCGCAAGCAACAGGCAGAGGGTGGATTTCATGAGATAAGGCTCCTTGAGCCGCAATGCAATGGCGTCCTTGTGCTCGAGTCTGGGTTGCAGGAGGGTTGCGGGCAACCCTGCGGATGGTCATGGGTCGTGCTGGCCGCTGGCCGGCAACCTCGGGATAAACAGAGGCGGGGGGTTGCCGGCCAGCGGCCGGCACTTCCAGGACGCGCGGCGTACCATGGGCACATGAGTACCCTGCCCCACACGCCGGGCTACAGCCGGCGCAGCCATGAAATCGCTCCGTTCCACGTGATGTCCCTGCTGGCCCGCGCGCAGGCGCTGGAACAGGCGGGCCACGATGTGATCCACCTGGAAATCGGCGAACCGGACTTCACCACGGCCGAACCGGTCGTGCGTGCCGGCCAGGCCGCATTGGCCGCCGGCCATACCCGCTACACCGCCGCACGTGGCCTGCCGGCCCTGCGCCAGGCGATCAGTGGCTTCTATCGCAGCCACTACGGGCTGGACATCGACCCCGAGCGCATCCTGGTCACTCCCGGCGGCTCCGGTGCGCTGCTGCTGGCCAGCAGCCTGCTGGTCGACCCCGGCCGCCACTGGCTGCTGGCCGACCCCGGCTACCCCTGCAACCGTCATTTCCTGCGCCTGGTGGAAGGCGGTGCACAGCTGGTGCCTGTCGGCCCGGACACCGCCTACCAGCTCACACCGCCGCTGGTGGAACAGCACTGGAATGCCGACAGCGTCGGCGCACTGGTGGCCTCCCCCGCCAATCCGACCGGCACCGTGCTGTCCGCCGACGAACTGGCGGCACTGTCGCAGGCCCTGCACGCGCGTGGCGGCCATCTGGTGGTGGACGAGATCTACCACGGCCTGACCTACGGCCTGGATGCACCCAGCGTGCTGCAGGTGGATGACAGCGCGTTCGTGCTGAACAGCTTCTCCAAATATTTCGGCATGACCGGCTGGCGGCTGGGTTGGCTGGTGGCGCCGCCGGCGGCGGTGCCGGACCTGGAGAAGCTGGCACAGAACCTGTACATCAGCGCGTCGAGCATCGCCCAGCATGCCGCACTCGCCTGCTTCAGCGAGGAATCGATGGCGATCTTCGAACAGCGCCGCGAGGCGTTCCGCCAGCGTCGCGACTATCTGCTGCCGGCGCTGCGCGAGCTTGGTTTCCGCATCGAAGTGGAACCGCAGGGTGCGTTCTACCTGTACGCCGACGTCAGCGCGTTCACTGACGACGCGCAGGCGTTCTGCGCGCACTTCCTGGAAACCGAGCACGTGGCGTTCACCCCGGGGCTGGATTTCGGTTTCCATCGCGCCAACCAGCATGTGCGCCTGGCCTATACCCAGGAAGTGCCGCGGCTGCAGGAGGCGGTGGCGCGGATTGCACGCGGGTTGAAGAGCTGGGGCGCCTGATCGATCTGCGCGAACGGCATCCACGCATGGCGTGGATCTACTGACCCAGCGCACGATACGTAGGTAGATCCACGCCATGCGTGGATACGTGAACCCAACGAAAAACGCCGCCCTGGGGCGGCGTTTTCCGTTCTGCTTACTTGCCGCCCAACCGCTCCCACAGGAAGCTGTAGGCCAGTGCGGACATGTGTGCGGCCTGCGCGTTGTTGGCTGCGCCGCCGTGGCCACCTTCGATGTTCTCGTAGTAGGTCACGTCCTTGCCGGCGTCGATCATCTTCGCCGCCATCTTGCGGGCATGGCCCGGGTGCACGCGGTCATCGCGGGTGGAGGTAGTGAACAGCACCGGCGGGTAGTTCTTCTTCTCGTTGAACAGATGGTACGGCGAGAAGGTCTTGATGAACTCCCAGTCGCTGGTGTCCGGGTTGCCGTATTCGGCCATCCACGAGGCACCGGCCAACAGGTGGCTGTAGCGCTTCATGTCCAGCAGCGGCACCTGCACCACCACTGCACCGAACAGTTCCGGGTACTGGGTCAGCATGTTGCCGGTCAGCAGGCCACCGTTGCTGCCACCCTGCACGCCCAGGTGCTTGGCGCTGGTGATCTTGCGCTTGACCAGATCGCGCGCCACCGCAGCCATGTCTTCATATGCCTTGTGACGGTTCTGCTTCAGCGCGGCCTGGTGCCAGCGCGGGCCGTACTCGCCACCACCACGGATGTTGGCGACCACGTACACACCGCCCTTCTCCAGCCAGGCGCGGCCCATGCCACCGGAGTAATTCGGGGTCAGCGAGATCTCGAAGCCACCATAGCCGTACAGCAGGGTCGGGTTGGAGGCGTCCAGCTTCATCGCCTTGTCGTGCACCACGAAGTACGGCACGCGGGTGCCATCCTTGCTGGTGGCGAAGTGCTGCTCGATCACCTTGCCCTTGGCATCGAAGAAGGCCGGCATGGTCTTCAACGTTTCCGGCGCCTGGCCGATCTCGGCCAGGGCCAGCGTGGTCGGGGTCAGGTAGTCGGTGGCGGTCAGCCACACCGCATCGCTGTCGTTGCTGTCCACTGCGCCCACCGCCAGCGTGCCAAAGGCCGGCGCGCCGACGAAGCGGCTGGTCTGCCAGCCATCGGCGCCCGGGGTCAGAACCGACAGGCGGTTCTTGACGTCATCCAGCACGTTCAGCACCAGGTGGCTCTTGGTCCAGGTGGCGCCGGCCAGCGAGGTGGTCGCGGTCGGGGTGAACAGCACCTCGAAGTCGCGCTTGCCGGCCAGGAAGTCGTCCAGCTTCGTCGCCAGCAGCGAACCGGACGCGTAGGTCTTTCCGCCCACGGTCCACGGATCGCGCAGTTCCAGGGTCAGCCACTGTTTGTGCAGGCCCTTCTCGGCCGAGTTTGGCGCGTCGATCTTGGTCAGCGTGCCATCGTCGCCACGCAGGTAGAGCTCGTTGTTGTAGAACGCCAGCGTGCGGCTGACCAGGTTGCGCTCGAAGCCCGGGGTGTCATCGTGCATCGCCGCGATGTACATGTCTTCCGGCTTGCCTTCGTACACCACGGTGGCCGAGGTCATCGGCGTGCCGCGCTTCCACAGCTTGGCCACGCGCGGGTAGCCGGAGGTGGTCATCGAGCCCGCACCGAAGTCGGTGTAGACGAACACGGTGTCGCGGTCGACCCAGTTGAGGCCGCCCTTGGACTCGGGACGGAAGAAGCCGTCCTTGATCCAGGTCTTGTTGGCCAGGTCGAACTCACGGGTGACGTCGGCGTCGGCGCCACCGCGCGACAGCGCGATCAGGCAGCGGCTGTAGTCCGGGCGCAGGCAATCGGCGCCATGCCAGACCCAGTTCTCACCCTCGGCCTTGTTCAGCGCATCCAGGTCGAGCACGGTTTCCCACTGCGGCGAGGCCTTGCGGTACTCGGCCAGGGTGGTGCGCCGCCACAGGCCGCGCTCGTGCTGCTGGTCCTTCCAGAAGTTGTAGTAGTAGTCGCCGATCTTCTGCACGCCGGGGATCTTGGCATCGGAGTCGAGCACCTCGCGGATGCTGGTCTCCATCTGCTTGAAGGCCGGGGTCTGCGCCAGGCGCGCCTCGGACTTGGCGTTCTGTTCCTTGACCCAGGTCAGCGGCTTGTCGCCGGTGACGTCTTCGAGCCAGGCGTAGCGATCGGTGTCTTCAGCGGCCACGGCGGTCCCCACCGAGGCAGCGGTCATCATGCCGGCCAGCAGGCAGGCGGAAGCGAGTCGAGACATTGCAGCTCCAGGCAGTCATAAGCCGTGGAACGCTAGCATGGATCGCCGCGGCCGCCCCCGTGTCGAAGGTCAGGCCGCGGCGGTGGAGCCGCGACGGCCTCGCGCCGCCCCGCTGCTACGGCGACGTGCCTGTCCACCGGTACGACGCGCCAGCCGCAGCCACGACAGGCGCGGCAACGGAAAGCGCAGCAACGCCCACCAGGCCACCAGCGGCATGCCCACCAGCCACATGGGTAGCCAGCCCAGCCAGGCACTGCTGCCGCGCGCGGCCGGCCATACCAGTACCAGCGCCATACCGGCCAGGGCCAGCTGCTGCACGCTGCGCAGCAGGCGCGGGTCGGCACGCTCGAGAATGACGCGTTCAGTTGCAGAGCGGCGGACGGAACGTGCGTTCATGGGGCTTCTCCGGTGGACAATGCAACACAGCATGGGCAACCCCCTTCTCACAGGTTGCGACACCATTGACGGATCGCGTGCACACAGTCGACCATGCGCGTGCAAGCCCACTGGAGCCCGCTCCCGCATGACTTCGATCCGCCCGCTCTGCGCCGCGCTGCTGGCCCTTTCCCTGGCCGGCCCCGCCGTGGCCGCCAGTGAGCCGCCGTCGCCCCGTACCAGCGCCTCTGGTGCGGCTGCCCTGGACGCACCGATCGACCTGAAGCGCTTCATGGGCACCTGGTATGTGATCGGCCGCGTGCCGAACTTCATCGAACGTGGCCATGTCGCCAGCGTCAACGAGTACGAGTTGCGCGATGCGCACAAGGTCGGCATCACCTACCGCTACCGTGATGGCTTCGGCGAACCGCTGCAGGAAGTGCGTGCCCGCGCCAGCGTCGACCCGGACAGCGGCAACCACGGCTGGCGCACCTGGTTCTACCGTGTCGTGCCTACGCATTCGAGGGTGCTGGAAGTAGCGCCGGATTACTCGTGGGCGCTGATCGGCTACCCGGGCCGCGAAATGGCCTGGATCTTCTCGCGTACACCGGACATGGACAAAGCCCTGTACAAGGAGCTGGCCGAGCGCCTGCGTGACGAGTACGGCGTGAACACCGACAAGCTCAAGCGCGTGCCGCAGCACCCGGAGCAGGTCGGCAAGCTGGGCTACGAAGTACCGAACGTGCGTTGACTGGATTGTGGCCGCGGACCTCGGTCCGTGCGCCCCGAATTCACGCTGCCCGCGGCTGTACCCGTCGCTCGATCTCGCTGCGCGTTGGCAATGTCTTGAGGTCGTAGGCCGCCTGCATCGCAAGCCAGGACGCGGCATCCCCACCAAAATGTCGCGCCAGCCGTGCCGCGGTATCGGCCGAAATACTGCGCTCCCCGTGCACGATGGCGTGCAGCCGTGTTGCGGGAACATCCAAGGCCCTTGCCAGCGCGGTCACGCTCAACGCCAGAGGCATCAGGAACTCTTCGCGCAGGATCTCGCCAGGATGGATGGCGCGCATGCCGTTGTGGGGACGCTTCATGGCGGGCACCTCAGTGATAGTCAACAATTTCCACGGCATCGGCACCGTTGTCAGTCCAGGTAAAGCACAGCCGCCACTGGTCATTGATACGCAAGCTGTACTGCCCTCTCCGATCACCTGACAGCGCCTCGAGTCGGTTCCCGGGCGGGCTGCGCAGGAATGCCAACGTCTGTGCCGAGTCGAGCAGCTGCAGCTTGCGCTCGGCAGCCCGCCGGATCGAAAGCCAGGCACGTGGACAGGTTCCTTCAAACAGGGCACGGGTCTGCTTGCAGCGGAATGAACGGATCATTCCGTAAAACGTATTACGTTGAACGGAACATACCAAGGAACGGGGTGTGCTGCCAGTCCCAGTCTGGCGATATCGATTCCTGATGGGTGTGGCGGCTTCCAGAGCCTGGCGCTATGACAGGCACACTGTCGAAGTTCTGCAGGCTCTGCCGGCCAGCGGCCGGCACTACCGTTTCCAGGCAATGGGGTAGAGCCGGCCGCTGGCCGGCTGCCGCGATGCACCGGGCGACGCCGGGGGCAGCGCCCCGGCGCCTCGTCATTTGCGGCTGTAATGCGCGACCAGGCGGTCGCCGAGCATCTGCAGCAGCTGCACCAGAACCAACAGCAGGACCACGGTAACCAGGGCCACGTCGGTGTGCGAACGCTGGTAGCCATCGCGGAACGCCAGGTCACCAAGGCCGCCGGAACCAATCGCGCCGCCCATCGCGGTGAAACCAATCAGCGCCACGGTGGTGACCGTCGCACCGGCGATCAGGCCGGGGCGCGCCTCGGGCAGCAGCACGCGGGTGACCAGCTGCCAGGTGGTGGCACCCATCGACTGGGTCGCTTCGATCACGCCACGGTCCACTTCGCGCAGTGCGGTTTCGACCAGGCGCGCGTAGAACGGCGCTGCACCGATCACCAGCGGCACGATCGCACCGCGTACCCCCAGCGACGTCCCCATCAGGAACAGGGTGACCGGGATCAGCACGATCATCAGGATGATGAAAGGCACCGAGCGCAGCAGGTTCACCACCAGCGCCAGCACGCCGTAGGCGAACGGACGGCGCTTCATCTGCGGCGCGCCGAACAGGTACAGCAGCACGCCCAGCGGCAGGCCGATGGCCAGGGTCAGCGGCAGCGAACCGAGCAGCATCAGCAGGGTGTCGATGGTGGCCTGGCCGATGTCGGCCCACTTGCCCGCATCCAGGTGGCGGAAGAATCCGCCGGCAGTGGCGATGATCATCGACGCAGCTCCTCAACGTGCACGCCGGCAGCCACGAACGCGGCCTGCGCGGCGGACTGGTCACCGCCCACCAGGGCGACCACCAGCTGGCCATACGGGGTGTCCTTGATCCGGTCGATACGGCCGGACAGGATGTTGTAGTCGACCCCGGTCTCCCGCGCGACACTGCCGAGCAGGGGTTCGTAGGTGTCTCCGCCGAGGAAGGTCAGCCGCACGATGCGGCCACCGACGGCATCGAAATCACGATGCAGCGCGCCTTCATCCACGTGCTCCGATTCGCTGACGAAACGGCGCGTGGTCGGGTGCTGCGGATGCAGGAACACCCGGGTGACCGGCCCGGTCTCGACCATCTGGCCGGCGTCGAGCACGGCGACACGGTCGCAGACACGGCGGATCACATCCATCTCGTGGGTGATCAGCACGATGGTCAGGCCCAGCTCGCGGTTGATCTTCGACAGCAGCGACAGCACCGAGGCCGTGGTCTGCGGATCCAGCGCGCTGGTGGCCTCGTCGCACAGCAGGATCTGCGGGCGGGTCGCCAGCGCACGGGCGATGCCGACGCGCTGCTTCTGCCCACCGGACAGCTGTGCCGGGTACTTCTGCGCGTGCGCCTCCAGGCCCACGGTCTGCAGCAGCTCGGCCACGCGTGCATCGATCTCCGCCTTCGGCGTGCCCGCCAGCTCCAGCGGGAAGGCAACGTTGCCGGCCACCGTGCGCGACGACAGCAGGTTGAAGTGCTGGAAGATCATGCCGATGCGCCGGCGCAGCGCGCGCAGGCCGTCCGCATCCAGTGCGGTGACATCCTCGCCACCGATCAGCAGGCGACCACCGCTGGGCTCTTCCAGGCGGTTGATCATGCGGATCAGGGTCGACTTGCCGGCGCCGGAATGGCCGATGATGCCGAATACCTCACCGGCCTCGATGGTCAGGTCCAGCGGCTGCAGCGCGCTGACTGCGCGGCCGGCAACGGCATAGGATTTGTGCAGGCGCTGGAACTCGATCACGGGCGTGGCTCACCGGCTGGGTGACGGAAGGGGGCGTGCAGCCTACCAGCGCAGGCGGTCGCGCGCCCGCGCCATGGGCCAGAATGTTATTCCTTTTGGTTCTAAGTCGCCCGCGCCCGGTAGTGTCGGCCGCTGGCCGGCACCTGCAGCGGTCCCTCCGGGGCAAGGAGTTGCCGGCCAGCGGCCGGCACTACCCCGGCTCAGGGATGATCCAGCGGCTTCGGCGGTTCCTGCCGGTTCACCCGCTCACGGTGCAGCAGGTACAGCCCCGAGGCGACGATGATCGCCGCGCCCACCCAGGTATAGCTGTCCGGCAGCTGGCCCCAGAAGGCCAGATCCCAGCCGATCACCCACACCAGGCCGCTGTACTCCAACGGCGCGATCATCGACGCCTCGCCCAGCTGGAACGCCTTGGTCAGGGCAATCTGGCCCAGCGCCCCAGCCAGACCCATGCCGGCGATCAGCGGCGCATGCGCCAGCTGCAGTGGCACCCAGCCGGGAAGGGCCAGCAGGCCGGCACCGATGGCCATGATCACCAGGAACCAGACCACCATCGACTGCGAGGTATCGGTGCGGGTGAGCAGGCTGACCGTGATCGCCGCCACGGCATACGCGGTGGCCGCGGCCAGCACCATCAGCCCCGGCACCGAAATGAAGCCGTCCACGCCCGGCCGCAGCACCACCAGCACGCCAACCAGGCCGATGCCGATGGCCACCCAGCGCCGCGGGCCAACCCGCTCACCCAGCAACGGCACCGACAGCGCGGCGATCAGCAGTGGGGCAACGAAATAGATGGTGTAGGCGGTGGACAGCGGCAGGTCACGCAGGGCGAACACGAAGCAGCCGATCATCGCCATGCCCAGCCCACCACGCAGCAGGTGCAGGCCCCAGCGGCGCGGGATCAGCGAGCGCGGGCCGGCGCTGACCAGCACCCAGACCAGCACGAACGGCAACGAAGCCGCACCACGCAGGAAGGTCACTTCCAGGGTCGGATAGCTGGCCGACAGCTGCTTCATGCCAGCATCCATCAGCGAGAAACAGGCGACCGCAGCGACCATCCAGGCCACCGCACGCGAAGGGGAGCGTTGCACGTTCATGGCCCATTATCGCCGACAGCACCGGTTTGTAGAGTCGAGCTTGCTCGACTGCCGCCCTTCTGTAGTGTCGAGCCATGCTCGACTGCTTTGTGAAGAGCAGTCGAGCATGGCGCCCCAGTACACAAATGACGCCATCGGGGCACCGCCATAGACT
>NZ_JAWIRU010000003.1:103416-230189 GCF_036320025.1 Stenotrophomonas sp. SMYL86 | reverse complement strand
CCCCCCGCCCTTTCTGTCCGCCCCCCGCCCCAGGGCTGGCTTACCAGCTGCCGCGCCGGCCTCGACTCTACAGAAAGCAGGCATGCGGGCCAGCACGATAGAATGACCGCCACTGAATCCTGCGGAGCATCGCCCATGCCCTCCTTCGACGTCGTGTCCGAAGTCGACACCCACGAGCTGACCAACGCCATCGACCAGGCCAACCGCGAACTGGCCACCCGCTTCGACTTCAAGGGCGTGGACGCCAAGTTCGAACGCGATGGCGATGTCATCAACCAGACGGCGCCGACCGAGTTCCAGCTCAAGCAGATGAACGACATCCTGCGCGCACGCCTGGCCGCGCGCGGCATCGACGTGCTCAGCCTGGAGTTTGGCGACATCGAAACCAACCTGGCCCAGGCCCGGCAGAAGATCACCGTCAAGCAGGGCATCGAGCAGAAGATCGCCAAGAAGATCGCGGCGGCACTGAAGGACGCCAAGCTGAAGGTGGAAAGCCAGATCAACGGCGACAAGCTGCGCGTGCAGGGCAAGAAGCGCGACGATCTGCAGGACGCCATCGCCGTGCTCAAGGCCGGCAAGTTCGAACTGCCGCTGCAGTTCAACAACTTCCGCGACTGATGCCCCCGCCGGGACCTGCCCGGTGGACTACGCGGTCAATCGCGCAGCAGCTTGTACAGCGTGGTGCGCGAGATTCCCAACTGGCGTGCGGCCAGGCTGAGGTTGCCGTCAGCGGCCTGGGCCGCGCGACGCGCGGCCTCACGCTGCTGGTCACGCAGCAGCGGCGCGCCTGGATCTGCCGGAGTGCTCCGCACAGTAGACCGGTGCGCCGCGCCCCGCGGCCCCTGCAGACGCTGCAGGTAGACCGCACTGCCCTCGCCCAGCCGGACCCGATGCGCTGCGCCCGGTTGCAGCAGCCGACGCCGTTGCGCCGCACTGGCACCGGAAAACAGCGCTTCCAGACCCAGCAGCGGCAACGGCCCGCGCCGTGGCAGGCCCAGCAGGCGCCGTGCAACGCGGTTGGCTGCACGCAGCTGGCCATCCTCCTGCACCGCCAGCAGCCCCTGCAGCGGTGACGCCAGCCAGCGCGGATCATGTTGCACGGCCAGCAGGTGCACGTCGGTGAGGCTGTGGAACAAGCGATTTTCGCTGGCCAGCGCAGCCTGCCGGAAATAGCCCTGCAGCAGCGCGGGATCGCGCTCGCCAAGACCGGTGATGTCGATCACTCCGCAGACCCGACCGTCGAGATCGTGCAGTGGCTCGCTCAGGCAGAACACCGGCGCGAACCGCTGCAGGTAGTGTTCGTTGCCGCGCACCAGTGCCGGCACATCGTCGGCCAGGCTGACCGCTGGCGCGGTGGTGCCGATCTCGGTCTCGCCCAGCTGTCGCCCGACCTGGATCGGCCGCAGCAAGGGAGCATCTTCCAGCCCGTGGGCCTGCTGCGCGATCACCATGCCGTCGCGGTTGGCGCAGAACATCGTCCAGCCACGCCCACCGAAGGCCGCCCAGAGCTGTTCCAGCTCCGGCTGCACGCAACGCGCCAGGCGCCGGTCATCGGGATGGGACAGATGGCGGCCATCGCCCAGCAGCGGCCGATAGTCCGGCTCCTGCCCCGGCTGCAGGCCCGCCGCGCGCGAACGCAGCCATGACTGCTGCAGCGGCAGCGGCAACACGCCCAATGAGCGCGCATCGCCGTCGGCGAAAGCGGCACGTGCCGCCACCAGTTGTTGCTGCCCGACTGTCGTGGCCATCATGGACGCAGCGTACACCCGCCAGCGGCAACGCCATGTTACGTCTCGGCAACGGAGCGTTTCCGTTTCAAGACGCGTTCAAACAAAGGGGCAGAGCCGTTATGGAAAACGGATCTGCCCCATGCCGGCCAGCGGCCGGCACAACCAACAGGGGAAACTACGCCGCGATGCGAAGCACCGGCTTCAGGGTGATGCCACGGGTGCTGTCTTCGGCCGCCTGGTTGATCTGTTCCAGCGGATAGAACTTCACCAGTTTGTCGAACGGGAAGCGTCCCTGCTGGAACAGGGTCACCAGCTGCGGAATGAACACCTGCGGCACACTGTCGCCCTCGACGATGCCGCGGATGCTGCGACCGCCGAGCAGCAGGTTGTTCACATCGAAACTGGCGGTGGTGCCCAGCTTCGGCGCACCGACCACGCCCATCATGCCCAGCCCACCCAGCGCCTCGACGCCAGCGGACAGCACGTCCGGACGACCGGTCGATTCCAGCGCGAAGTCAGCACCCCCACCCGTGATCGCACGCACCGCCTCGACCACATCGGTCTCCCGGCTGTTGACCACGTGGGTGGCCCCCAGCTCCAGAGCAAGCTCCAGGCGCGAAGGCACCACGTCGATGGCAATGATGGTGGTGGCCCCGGCCACCCTGGCCGCCATCACCGCGCTCAGGCCCACCGCACCGGCACCATAGCTTGCAAAGCTGCTGCCCGACCGCACCTGCAGCGAGTTGAGCACCGCACCGGCACCGGTCTGGATGCCGCACCCCAGCGGGCCCAGCAGTTCCAGTGGTGCGTCATCAGGCACCTTGATCGCATTGATCTCGCGGGCCAGCGCGTAGGTGGCAAACGAGGACTGGGCGAAGAAATGATCGTGCAGCGGCTGGCCCTGCGCATCGGTGATCGCGGTATGGCCGTGGCCATCATCGCCACCGAAGTTCAGGGCGAAGAAATCCCTGCAGTAAGCACCGTGTCCCCCCCGGCAGGGATTGCAGTGACCACAGGCGCCGTAGGTCAGCACCACGTGATCCCCCGCCTTGAGGTCGCGCACGTTCGGGCCAACCGCTTCGACGATGCCCGCCCCCTCATGGCCCAGCACCGCCGGCAGCGGCACCGGATAGTACTGATCGCGCACGATCAGGTCGGTATGGCACAGGCCGGTGGCCACCACCTTCACCAGCACCTCGTCGTCCTGCGGACCGCGCAGCGTCGCCTGCTCGATGACGAAGGGCTGCTCCTTGCCGCGTACCACGGCGGCGGTGATCTCACGCGTTGCGTTGTTGTCGTTCATCGTGATGGCTCCTTCGATCAGATCGGGTAAGCGGGCGCTTCGCCCTTGACGGTCAACCACTGCCACTGGGTGAACTCCTCGCCGTTGGCCGGGCCACCAATGCTGGTGCCGTTGCCGGACGCGCCGACGCCGCCGAAGGGGTTGATCACCTCGTCATTCACGGTCTGGTCGTTGATGTGCAGCAGACCGGTACGCAGGCGCTCGCCGATCTTCAGCGCGCGGCCGACGTTGCTGGACACGATCGCCATCGACAGCCCGTACTCGCTGTCGTTGGCCAGGCGCACGGCTTCGTCGTCATCGTCGAACGGCACCACCACCGCTACCGGCGCGAAGATTTCCTCGCTGAAGGCCGGATTGTCGGCCGCAACGTTGCCGAGCACGGTGGGTGCGAAGAACAGCTCCCGGTGCGTGCCGCCCGCTTCCAGCGTGGCACCGGCCTGCACCGCCTGCTCGACCACGCGTGCGGCATGGTCGCGCTGGCCAGCATTGATCAGCGGGCCGATCGCCACGTCCTCACGTGCCGGGTCGCCTACCTTCAGCGCGTTGGCCTTGGCCACCAGTTTCTGCAGGAACGTGTCGTGGATCTTCCGGTGCACCAGCACGCGGCCGGTCGCCATGCAGATCTGGCCCTGGTGCAGGTAGACGCCCCACACGGTGTTGGCCACCGCCAGGTCCAGGTCCGCATCGTCCAGGATGATCAACGAATTCTTGCCACCCAACTCCAGCGAAACCTTTTTCAGGTGCTTGCCCGCCGCTTCGCCGACCTTGCGCCCGGCGGCGGTGGAACCGGTGAACTGGATCATCGCCACGTGCGGGTCACTGGTCAGCGCGGCCCCGGCCGCGCCATCGCCGGGCAGCATGTGCAGCACGCCTGCCGGCAGGCCCGCCTGCTCGAACAGGCGTGCGATCACCGCGCCACCACACACTGCCGTACGCGGGTCCGGCTTGAGAACCACAGCGTTGCCCAGCGCGATCGCCGGGGCCACCGCACGCATCGCCAGATAGAGCGGGAAGTTGAACGGCGAAATGACCCCGACCACACCCAGCGGGCGGCGCCGCGCCAGATTCAGCTTGCCCGGCTCGGACGGCAGGATCTCACCCGTGCTGCGCGACGGCAGTGCGGCGGCCTCGTGCAGCGCCTTGATCGTCACCTTGGCCTCGAAGCCGGCCTTCAGGCGGGTCGAGCCGCTTTCGCGCACCAGCCACTCGACCAGGGTGTCGATGTTCTCTTCGGCCAGACGCGCGGCCTTGCGCAGCACGTCGGCACGCTGTTCGTAGGGCGCCGCCGCCCAAGCCTGCTGCGCCTGTGCCGCGGCAGCCGCCGAACGCGCGATCTGCGCCGGGTCGGCCAGGCCGATCTCGCCCAGCTCCCGGCCAGTGGCCGGTTCAATCACCGGGTGCCGTTGCGGGGCAGCCTGCCAGTGGCCATCAAAGAAGGCGCCGGCCCAGAGGGCGTCCGGCAGCCACGGGGAAGATGCAGTCATGGGTGTCCTCCTGTGTCGTGCATCCATTCCACGCCCGTCGCCCCGGACTGGCAATCGGCCATCCATCGGTAGCGCGCAACGGTTTGAATCTTCAGGAATTTCCAGCTTCGCCACTGTCCAGTTCCTGCACAGTGGACAGCGCAGCACCGGCACACTGCCTACAATGGCGGCCCCGCCAGCCCACGTGCCCGCCATGACCGATTCCCACCTGCCCACCGATGACCCGATCGCCGCCACCCGCCTGTGGCTGGAGCGCATCGTCATCGGCCTGAACCTGTGCCCGTTCGCCAAGGCGGTGTACGTGAAGGACCAGGTCCGCATCGTGCTCAGCGATGCGACCACGCCGGAAGCGCTGGTTGAACAGCTGGCCGAGGAGCTGGTGCTGCTGCGCGATACGCCGGCCGAGCAGATCGACACGACGCTGATCGTGCATCCGCAGGTGCTGACCGATTTCCTCGACTACAACGATTTCCTCGACAACGCCGATGCGGCGATCGAGGCACTGGACCTGCAGGGCATCCTGCAGGTGGCCAGCTTCCACCCGGACTACCAGTTCGATGGCGTGGCCGCGGACGACGCCAGCAACTACACCAACCGCGCACCCTTCCCCACCCTGCACCTGCTGCGCGAAGACAGCGTGGCACGCGCGGTGGATGTCTATCCGGACCCGGACGTGATCGTCGAGCGCAACATCCAGACCCTGGATCGCATCGGCGTGGACGGCTGGCATCGCCGCCTGCGCGGCGAAGACCTGACGTGAGCACGGTGCCGCCGATCGCCGCATGGCCGGCCGCGCCACTGTCGGGCAAGGTTGTGCTGGTCACCGGCGGTGCCAACGGCATCGGCCGTGGTATTGCCCAGGCCGTACTTGGTGCCGGTGGACGCGTGCTGATCGGCGACCTGGACGTGGAGGCCGGAGAAGCGTGTCTGGCGGAATGGCAGCGCGGCGAGGATGCCGCGTTCCAGCGCCTGGACATCACCGACGAAGCCAGCGTGCGCGACTTCATCGCCGTGGCCCAGCAGCGTTTCGGCCGTATCGACGGACTGGTGAACAACGCGGGCATCGCCGGTCCACACGGCACAGGGTTGCAGGATATGGACTGGGACGAGTGGCAGCGCCGGCTGTCGTCACTGCACGGTGCATTCCTGTGCAGCAAGCACACGTTGCCAGCACTGATCGCCAGCGCCGCCGGTGCGATCATCAACATCGCCTCCACCCGCGCCTGGCAATCCGAAGCACACAGCGAAGCCTACGCGGCAGCCAAGGGTGGGCTGGTGGCCTTCACCCATGCACTTGCGATCAGCGCCGGCCCGGCGGTGCGGGTGAACAGCATCAGCCCCGGCTGGATCGGCACCACTGCGTGGCAGGCACCCTCACGGCGCCACGCGCCGGAATACTCAGCCATCGACCATGCGCAACACCCGGTCGGCCGGGTCGGCCGCCCCGAAGACATCGGTGCACTGGCGGTGTACCTGCTGTCGTCGCTGTCCGGTTTCACCACCGGCCAGGACTTCATCGTGGACGGCGGCATGACCCGGAAGATGATCTACGCCGAATGACCCCAAGGCGCGACGCCCGGTAGAGGCCAACCTTGGTTGGCCTGGGCTTTTCGCCAACCAAGGTTGGCGCCTACCAAGGCGTTACGCCATGTCCGAACATTCCGGTAGATCCACGCCATGCGTGGATCGCGGTAACGTGCCAACCAAGGTTGGCACCTACCAAACACCTTACGCCATGCCCGAGTGGCGCAGCAGCGCGTCGATCTGAGGCGCGCGGCCGCGGAAGGCCTTGAAGTTCTCCGCCGCCGGGCGGCTGCCACCACGCGACAGGATCTCTTCGCGGAAGCGCGCGCCGGTTTCAGCCAGCGCCTGCGGCGCCTCCTCGAACGCCGCATAGGCATCGGCGCTCAGCACCTCGGCCCACTTGTAGCTGTAGTAACCCGCGGCGTAACCGCCGGCGAAGATATGGCTGAACTGGTGCGGGAAGCGGTTCCAGACCGGCGGGTGGTTCACCGCCACTTCCGCACGCACGCGGTCGAGCAGTGCCAGCACGCTGTCCTGTGCCGGTTCGAACTGGCTGTGCAGCAGCATGTCGAACAGACCGAACTCCAGCTGGCGAACGGTGGCCATGCCGCTGTGGAAGTTGCGTGCAGCCAGCATGCGCTCGTACAGCGCGCGCGGCAGCGGCTCGCCACTGTCCACACGTGCGGTCATCGCCTGCAGGTGCTCCCATTCCCAGCAGAAGTTCTCCATGAACTGGCTGGGCAGCTCCACCGCGTCCCATTCCACGCCGTTGATGCCGGCCACACCCAGTTCGCCGATGCGGGTCAGCAGCTGATGCAGGCCGTGGCCCATTTCATGGAACAGGGTGGTCACTTCATTGTGGCTGAAGGTAGCCGGCTTGCCATTGGCACCTCGGCCGAAGTTGCACACCAGGTAGACCAGCGGCGTCTGCACGCTGCCGTCGGCACGCTCGCGGCGGTTACGGCAATCATCCATCCACGCGCCACCGCGCTTGCCTTCGCGCGCGTACAGGTCCAGGTAGAACTGGCCCACCAGCGCCCCCTGCGCATCGACCAGGCGGAAGAAGCGCACATCCTCGTGCCACACCGGCGCGCTGTCCTCCTGCACGCGCAGGCCGTACAGCTGCTCGATCACCGAGAACAGGCCGCCCAGCACCTTCGGTTCGGTGAAGTACTGCTTCACTTCCTGTTCGGAATAGCTGTAACGCGCCTGCTTCAGGCGATCGGCAGCGAATGCCAGGTCCCAGGCCTGCAGGCTGTCGATACCGAGTTGCTCGCGTGCGAACTGTTCCAGTTCAGCACGGTCCTTGGCCGCGAACGGCTTGGCGCGCGAGGCCAGGTCACGCAGGAAACCGAGCACCTCGGCCGGGTCCTGCGCCATCTTGGTCGCCACCGAATAATCACCATACGAACCGAAGCCGAGCAGTGCGGCGAGTTCCGCGCGCAGGGCGAGGATGCGGTCGATGTTGCCGCTGTTGTCCAGCGTGTCATCGCCGAATTCGGACGCACGCTGTGCGCTGGCACGGTACAGGATCTCGCGCAGGTCGCGGTCCTCACCCCAGGTCTGCACCGGCAGGTAGCACGGCATCTGCAGGGTCAGTTTCCAGCCAGACTTGCCGTCCTTCTGTGCTGCGGCATGCGCGGCGGCCTTCACGTCTTCCGGCAGGCCCTTCAATCGCGCTTCGTCCTCGACGATCAGCGACCAGGCATCGGTAGCGTCAAGAACGTTCTGCGAGAACTTCGCCGACAGCGCCGACAGTTCTTCCTTGATCGCCGCGAAGCGCTGCTGCGCCTCCGGCGCCAGCTCGGCGCCGCCGAGGCGGAAGTCGCGCAGCGTGTTGTCCAGCACCTTGCGCTGGGCCTCGTCGAAGCGCGCCGCCTCGGTGCTGGCGGCCAGTGTCTGGTACTGCCGGTACAACGCCAGGTTCTGGCTGAGCGCACTGGCGAAGCGGGTCACCCGCGGCAGGTTGCTGTTGTAGGCCTCACGCAGTTCCGGGGTGTTGACCACGCCCTGCAGGTGGCCGACCAGGCCCCAGGCGCGCCACAGCCGCTCGGTGGCATCGTCCAGCGGGGCAACGAAGGTCTCCCAGCGCACCGGCTGCACCTGCTCGGCCGTGCTGACGGCGGCTTCGGCCTCGGCCAGCAGCACGTCCAGCGCCGGCGCCACGTGCTCGGGGCGGATCGCCTCGAAGCGCGGCAGGCCGGAAAAATCGAGCAGGGGGTTGGCAACGGTCACGGCAGATCTCCAGGGTACGGGCCCGACAGGCGGGCAGCACGGTAGATATGGCGCTGCCAGGTGTGGCTGACAAGGGGGCGCCGCCCGGTATTCACGTCGGCCTTACGGTCGCGGTTCGAAGCTCTGGCTGCGGGGGAGTCCGCAGCGGTAGGTACCCAACGAGGCCCCACATGGAAGGTCTGGCTGCAGTTGCATCCGTCTCATCGGCGCGGTCGCTGGCGTTGTCTGCCAGCACGGCCGAGCTAACCTGGATCGCCGCGCTGTGCGATGCCGGCGACGACGCCCCGCGCCACCTGCAGCAGTTGCAGGCCGTGCTGCAGCAGGGCGGCACCTTCAACGATGCCCAGGAGTGGTACCCGTTCGAGGTGATCGAGCGCGGCGCCAGCCAGCTGCGGCTGGGCCATGAGCGCGAGTTCGTGATCTGCGTGCTGCTGTGGCTGCAGGCACTGGCCCAGGGCCGGGCCAGCGGCCTGGACCCGAGCCTGCACCTGGATGATCGCGCGATGGACATCGAGGCCTTGCCCGATGCGCTGCGCGATGCAGTACTGGATGCGTTCACCGCGGCGGGGTACTGAATCTGTAGCGTCGAGCCATGCTCGACGGCTCTTTCCCGGAGTCGAGCATGGCTCGCCTCTACAAGGGCTCTACAACGCTTCCAGGCTGCACCACGGCAGTTCCGGCAGCCCCTGCCCGGCCACCGCCGCTGCCAGCTGCGCATCGGCACCGTCGACATCGATGCCCTGGCGCGCGTACCACGCCGGGTCGTAATAGCTCTGCGCGTAGCGCTCGCCACTGTCGCACAGGATGCTGACAATGCTGCCCTGGTGGCCCGCGTCTCGCATCCACTGCGCGGCCTGCAGCACACCGATGAAGTTGGTGCCTGTGGAGCCACCCACGCGTCGACCGAGCTGGCGGCTGACATGGCGCATCGCGGCCAGGCTCAGCGCGTCGGGCACCTTCACCATCGCATCGACGCTGGTCGGGATGAAGCTCGGCTCCACCCGCGGCCGGCCGATGCCTTCCACGCGCGAACCGCCGCTGCAGGTCAGGCCGCGCCAGTCCTGCTGGCCGGCCACGGCAGCCTGATAGCCATCGAAGAACACCGATACTTCCGGGTCCGCGCAAAGGATGCGGGTGTCATGCCGGCGGTAGCTGACATAGCGGCCCAGCGTCGCTGCGGTACCGCCGGTACCGGGGCTGCACACGATCCATTCCGGAACCGGGCTGGGCTCCTCGGCCATCTGCTTGAAGATGGACTCGGCAATGTTGTTGTTGGCCCGCCAGTCGGTGGCACGCTCGGCGTAGGTGAACTGGTCCATGAAGTGGCCGCCGGTCTCGCGGGCCAGCTTCTCCGATTCACCGTTGAGTTCACAGGCACGCTCGACCAGGTGGCAGCGGCCCCCGTGGAACTCGATGGCCGCAATCTTCTCTGGGGAGGTCGTGGCCGGAATCACCGCAATGAACGGCACCCCCAGCAGGCGCGCGAAATAGGCTTCGGAGACGGCGGTCGAGCCACTGGAGGCTTCGATCACCGGCCGCCCTTCGCGCAGCCAGCCGTTGGTCAACGCATACAGGAACAGCGAGCGCGCCAACCGGTGTTTCAGGCTACCGGTGGGATGGCTCGATTCATCCTTCAGGTACACATCGATGCCCGCGAACCCGGGCAGCGCCAGCGGGATCAGGTGGGTATCGGCGGAACGGTTGAAATCGGCTTCGATCTTGCGGATGGCGGCAGCCACCCATTCACGCTGCGACATGGCGGGCAATGCTCAGAACGGAACGGTGCGATCCGCCCATTGTACGTCGCGGTGCCGTCAGGTGACGGCCGCTAGAATGGCCCCATCCGGCCAGCAACGGCCCTGTCTGAAGGACCTCCCCCATGACCATTCCCGCCCTGCGCGATGTCCCCGGCGTCGCCGCCCAGGCCCCGGCCGAGACCACCGGCTTCGTGTTCAACCACACCATGCTGCGGGTGAAGGACATCACCGCCTCGCTGGACTTCTACACCCGCGTGCTCGGCTACCAGCTGATCGACAAGCGCGACTTCCCGGACGCCCAGTTCAGCCTGTACTTCCTGGCCTACGTACCGGCCGGCGCGGTGGTGCCGGAAGACGACAGCCAGCGCCGAGTGTGGATGGCCGGCCTGCCGGGCGTGCTGGAACTGACCCATAACCACGGCACCGAAACCCAGGACGGCACGGTCTACCACGATGGCAACAGCGACCCGCGCGGCTTCGGCCACATCTGCGTGTCGGTGCCGGACATCGAGACCGCCTGCCAGCGATTTGAAGACCTCGGCGTGACCTTCCAGAAGCGCCTGACCGATGGCCGCATGAAGAACCTGGCCTTCATCAAGGACCCGGACGGCTACTGGGTCGAGATCATCGCCAACGTCTGACCCAAAAAGGGGACGGAGGGGATTAAGTCGTTTCTGGCACTATTGGCTGGAAGCGACTTAATCCCCTCCGTCCCCTTTTTTGCGAGGTTCGTATGGAAACGATGGAACTGCACCGCGGGCGCTTGATCGACCATCTGCAGCTGGTGGTGCGTGACCTGGCAGCCAGCCGCCGCTTCTACCAGGCGGTGTTCGACACCATCGGCGTGCCCCTGGGCGGCGAAGGGCCGGACTTCTTCTGGGCCGATGAGCTGTTCATTTCCAGCGCCAGCAGCGAGGCCGCCGCCGGCCAGCTGACCGGGCGCCACCATCTGGCGTTCCAGGCACGCGACAGCGCCACCGTCGATGCCTTCCACACTGCGGCCATCGCCGCCGGAGGCAAGGACAACGGCGCACCCGGCGAGCGCCCCTACCATCCCGGCTACTACGGCGCCTTTGTGCTCGATCCGGATGGCAACAACATCGAAGTGGTCTATCACGGTCCGGCGAACTACAGCGCCGATTCGGTGAAGGTCACTTTCTGATATCACCGAAGCCGTGAACGAAGAAGCCGAGCAATGCCCGGCTTCTCTGCATCCAAGAGTCCAGCCCTCAGTGGGCGGCCATGTAGATGTCCTGCAGTACGGCCTTTTCCAGCTCCAGCTCGCCCAGCAGGTTCTTCACGATGTCACCCAGGCTGAGGATGCCAACCAGCAGGGTGCCTTCGGTGACCATCAGATGACGGCGCCGCGAGTATGTCATCAGCGACATGGCCTGCTTCAGGGTCGCTTCCGGCGCAATGCCTTCCAGGCCGGTGGACGGCAGGCTGGAAATCACCCGGCGGCCGGCCTGCGGGCCGTCGTCGGCCAGGGTGCGCACGATGTCCTTCTCGGAAATGATGCCGACCGGGGCATCGTCCTTCATCACCACCAGCGCAGCGATCTTGTTCGCGCTCATCTTGTGGGCGGCGGCACCGATGGTGTCTTCGGCGTCGATGGTGATGACAGCTTCTTTCTTGGATTGCAGGAGTTCGCGGACGTTCATTCTTGTTTCCTGGTGCAGGTCACTGAAGTCAAAAAAGTGTGCTCTTCCGATACGCCCCCTCCCCGGGAACAGACCTTTCAGCGCACGTCTGGCGCACCCGGCTGCCGGTGGAAATGGATCGGCAGACGACGTGCTGCAACGCGAACGAGGTGGGTTCAACCGCTCAACCCGGCCCTCGGTCAAATCGATTCTACGACTGCGACCATCGGTCACTACCGGCATCGATAGGACAGTTCGTCGTGGGAACCAACTGACGATCCAGAGAATGGCACCGCGGCTGAAACCGCCGCTGAATACAGGCGATGTCGCGCATTAAAGATTGATTGCCTGCTGCCGACGGCGGACAGAACACCCGGTGGCTGTCCCACTTGTGGTCCGGCCGGCGGAGCATCTCGCCCCGCCGGCCACCTTCCCCTACTTCGAGCAACGACCGTTCTGGGCCATTTTCAGTTGCATCACCTGGCTGCGGCCTTCAGCTTCCGGCACCACCGTCAACTTGGCGCCGCCTACGAAAACGCCCATCTTGATCGACTGCTGGATGAAGTAGTTGCGACCGGCTTCGGTAAACAGCTTGATGTCGTTGGGCGAGAACTCCGACTCAGTGGAGATCACATGCTCCTTGTCACCCGTGACCTGGGTATAGAAGAACACCTTGTCGGCGGTTTCGCCCAAGCACTCTCCGTCGATCAGGACGTCTTTTTTCAGTGCCTTGCCGACGAAGCTGTTGCGGAACACATACACACCGGACTTGCCGTCCTGCGGTGCCGGGAAGGTCTTCGCCGTATCAACCACGCTCTTCTCGGTCATAGGCACAGTCGCGCAACCGGACAGCGCACTGATTGCCATTGCCAACGCGACTCCATGCAGCTTCTTCATCTACAGCCCCTGTAATGCGCGACATCACGCGCGGAATGGACATGGCTACGCACACCCGTTGCGGGTGTGGACTGCCAGCAGTGAAATGGGTTCCCGGCATGGCCCGGCCGGGACATGCGGACGCCTCCGGGTTCGCCTGCTGCGCTCTGCATTGCATGGATCGCCGCACTGCAGCGTGGCACAGGCATCCTCCGTGATGCGCCGATTCGGGTGCAGAGAATGCCATGCCGGCATGAAAAAAGGGCGACCCGTCGGGCCGCCCTCGTCTGCGATGCCAGCGGATCTGCCCGGAGTTACTCCACCGTCACGCTCTTGGCCAGGTTGCGCGGCTTGTCCACGTCGGTGCCACGTGCCAGTGCGGTGTGGTACGCCAGCAGCTGCACCGGGATGGTGTGCACGATGGGGCTGAGCACGCCGGCATGGCGCGGCGTACGGATCACATGCACGCCTTCGGACTCGTTGAAGTTGCTGTCCTGGTCGGCGAACACGAACAGCTCGCCGCCGCGCGCGCGTACTTCCTGCATGTTCGACTTCACCTTCTCCAGCAGGCTGTCGTTGGGCGCGATCACCACTACCGGCATGTCCTCGTCCACCAGCGCCAGCGGGCCATGCTTCAGCTCGCCCGCCGGATAGGCCTCGGCGTGGATGTAGGAGATTTCCTTGAGCTTGAGCGCGCCTTCCAGCGCGATCGGGTAATGCAGGCCACGCCCCAGGAACAGTGCGCTGCTCTTGCGCGCGAAACGCTCGGCCCAGGCGGCGATCTGCGGCTCCATGTTCAGCGCGTGCTGCACGCTGCCCGGCAGGAAGCGCAGCTGCTCCAGGTAGTCCGCTTCCTGCGCCGCGTCGATGCGGCCATGCAGCTTGCCCAGCACCACGGTCAGCTGGAACAGTGCGGCCAGCTGGGTGGTGAAGGCCTTGGTCGACGCCACGCCGATCTCGGCGCCGGCACGGGTGTAGCAGACCAGCTCGCTGGCGCGCGGAATCGCGCTTTCCGGCACATTGCAGATCGACAGCGTGTGCTTGTGGCCCAGCGACTTGGCGTACTTCAGCGCTTCCATCGTATCCAGCGTTTCGCCGGACTGGGAGATGGTGACGATCAGGTGCTTCGGGTTGGCATACGCGGCGCGGTAGCGGTACTCGCTGGCGATCTCCACGCTGCACGGCAGCCCGGCGATGGCTTCGATCCAGTAGCGCGCGGTCAGGCCGGCGTAATAGCTGGTGCCGCAGGCGATGATCTGCACGCCTTCGATGCCTGACAGCACGGCCTCGGCATTCTTGCCGAACAGTTCGGCCGGGAAACCACCGGCGTCGATCGCTGCCTCGATGGTGTCGCCCAGCGCGCGCGGCTGCTCGTGGATTTCCTTCTGCATGAAGTGGCGGTACGGGCCCAGCTCCAGCGATGCCAGCGATACGTCGGACAGGTGCACCTCGCGCTCGATCGGCTGGTCATGCTCATCGAAGATACGCACACCGTCGCGGCGGATCTCCGCGGTGTCGCCCTCTTCCAGGAAGATCACCTTGCGGGTGGCCGAGATCACGGCCGAAACGTCGGACGCCACGAAGTTCTCGCCCTCGCCCAGGCCGATCAGCAGCGGGCAGCCCATGCGCGCGCAGACGAAGCGTTCCGGCTCCGCGCGGCTGACCACGGCCAGTGCGTAGGCACCGGTCAGCTCCTTCACCGTGTGCTGCAGCGCCACCAGCAGGTCGTCGCCGTCCTTCAGGTGGTGATGGATCAGGTGCGCGATGACTTCGGTGTCGGTCTGCGACTCGAAGGTGTAACCCAGGGCACGCAGCTTCTCGCGCTGCTCCTCGTGATTTTCGATGATGCCGTTGTGCACCAGCGCCACGCCGTGGCTGATGTGCGGATGCGCGTTGGCCTCGGTGACACCACCGTGGGTGGCCCAGCGGGTGTGGCCGATGCCCAGCACTGCATTGAAGCCCTCGGCCTCGGCCGCAGTGGCCATTTCCGACACACGGCCGGTACGACGCACGCGGCGCACATCCGGCCGTTCGGCATGGTCGATCACCGCGATGCCCGAGGAATCGTAACCACGGTACTCAAGGCGCTTCAGGCCTTCGATCAGCACCGGCACTACGTCGCGATCAGCGATCGCACCCACGATTCCACACATGTCACGCGTTTCCTTGAAGACGATCGCCGCATTCTAGCCTGCGGGCCCGCGCTCCCCCTCCTGTCCGCTTAATGAAAGTGTCCGGAAAGGTGTCCGCGGACACCCGGACACTTCAGGGCGCCTCCCAACCCATTGACCCACAAGGAAATAAAGTTGGCACGCTACGTGCTTGGTACCCACTACCACCGTCAGGCACGCACCCGATGATCCGCGACACCTCCGCACAGGACCAGATCGTTTCCTCCGCCCCGGCCGGCACCACCCGCGCCAACTGGCAGCGTTACCGCTGGCCGGCACTGGGCGCCATCGCGCTGCTGGCCGGCATCGGCTGGGCCGTGTACGCCTGGTCCAACGCCAGCCGCTCCTACGACAGCAGCCGCGTGCGCATCGCCGAAGTGAAGCGCGGTGACCTGGTCCGCGACATCGCCGCCGACGGCCGCGTGATCGCCGCCAACAGCCCGATCCTGTACGCCATCTCGGCCGGTACCGTGGACCTGAAAGTCGTTGCCGGTGACGTGGTCAAGAAGGACCAGGAGCTGGCGGTCATCGACAGCCCGGAACTGCGCAGCAAGCTGGCCCAGGAGCAGGCCACCCTGGCCGGCCTGGAAGCCGAGGCCAGCCGCGCCGCGCTGGACGCCACCCTGGCCCGCGCCAAGTCGCGCAAGGAAACCGACCAGGCCACCATCGAGCGCCAGGCCGCCGACCGCGACCTGCAGCGCTACCAGCGCGGTTACGACGGCGGTGCAGTACCGCAGATCGATCTGGCCAAGGCCAAGGACTCGCTGAAGAAGGCCGATATCACCCTGGCCAACGCCACCACCGATGCCCGCCTGCAGAGCCAGGGCGCGGACCTGGACGCCCGCAACAAGCGCCTGCTGGCCGACCGCCAGAAGGCGGTGGTGGCCGAGGTGCAGCGCCAGGTGGACGCGCTGACCCTGCGCGCACCGTTCGACGGCCAGGTCGGCCAGGTGCAGGCCGTCCAGTCCACCAACCTGGCCGCCAATGCGCCCGTGCTGGGCGTGGTCGACCTGTCCAAGTTCGAGGTCGAGATCAAGGTGCCGGAGAGCTTCGCCCGCGACCTGGCGATCGGCATGCCGGCGCAGCTGACCGGCGGCAACGGCAAGCCGTTCCCGGGCGAGATCAGTGCGGTGTCGCCGGAAGTGGTCAACGGCGAGGTCAACGCCCGCGTGCGCTTCGCCAGCGCGCAGCCGGAAGGCCTGCGCCAGAGCCAGCGGATGTCGGTGCGCGTGCTGCTCGACACCCGCAAGGACGTGCTGAAGGTTGAGCGCGGCCCGTTCGTCGAACAGGGCAACGGCATCGCCTACGTGATGGATGGCCGCACCGCAGTGCGGCGTCCGGTGGAACTGGGCGTCAGCAGCCTGGGCGAAGTGGAAATCAAGTCGGGTGTGCAGCCGGGCGACCGCATCGTGGTCTCTGGCAGCGACCTGTTCAAGGACGCCGAACGCGTCTCCGTCAACTGATACCTGATACCTGAATCCTGGAGAGAGGACACCCCATGTACATGCTCGAAATGCGTTCGGTCGCCAAGGTCTTCCGCACCGAACAGGTGGAAACCCACGCACTGCGCTCGCTGGAACTGCAGGTCAAGGAAGGCGAGTTCGTCGCCGTCACCGGCCCGTCAGGCTCCGGCAAGACCACCTTCCTCAATATCGCCGGCCTGCTGGAAACCTTCACCAGCGGCACCTACATGCTGGACGGCCAGGACGTGAGCACGCTGGGCGACGACGCCCGCAGCCGCCTGCGCAACCAGAAGATCGGCTTCATCTTCCAGGGCTTCAACCTGATCCCCGACCTGAACCTGTTCGACAACGTCGACGTGCCGCTGCGCTACAGGAAGATGAGCGCCAACGAGCGCCGCGAACGTATCGAGAAGGCGCTGAGCCAGGTCGGCCTCGGCTCGCGCATGAAGCATTATCCGAATGAACTGTCGGGTGGCCAGCAGCAGCGCGCGGCCATCGCGCGTGCGCTTGCCGGCAGCCCGCGCCTGCTGCTGGCCGACGAACCGACCGGCAACCTGGACACACAGATGGCCCGCGGCGTGATGGAACTGCTGGAGGAGATCAACGCTGCCGGCACCACCATCGTGATGGTCACCCACGACCCGGAACTGGCTGCGCGCGCGCAGCGCAACGTGCACATCGTCGATGGCCAGGTGACCGACCTGGTGCGCGAGCCGGTGCTGGCCACCCCGCCGCGCCACATCGTCGCCGTCAACGAGTGAGGGCCCGACCATGTTCGCCTACTACGCCCGATTGGCGGTGCGCAGCTTCCGCCGCAACAAGGTACTGACCGCGCTGATGGTGATCGCTATCGCGCTCGGCATCGGCGCCTCGATGACCACGTTGACCGTGTTCCACGTGCTGTCCGGTGACCCGATTCCCGGCAAGAGTGACCAGCTGTTCTATGTGCAGGTCGAGCCGCGTCCGCGTGGCGGCTATACCCCGGGTGAGGAGCCTGAGGAACAGATGACCCGGCGCGATGCCGAGACCCTGCTGCGCGAGAAGCGCGGCGTCCGCCAGGCGATGATGAGTGCGGGCGGCGGCACGGTGGAACCGGAGCTCAGCACGCTCAAGCCGTTCTCGGTGGATACGCGCTGGACGTCGGCTGATTTCTTCCCGATGTTCGACGTGCCGATGCAGTACGGGCGCGCCTGGAGCAGCAGCGACGATGAGAGCCGCAGCCGCGTGGTGGTGCTGTCGAAAGCGATCAACGACAAACTGTTCCAGGGTGCCGACAGCACGGGTCGCGAGATCCGCCTGAGTGGCCATTCACTGCGGGTGATCGGCGTGATGAAGAAGTGGAACCCCGAACCCCACTTCTTCGATCTGACCACCGGCAACTACGGCAAGGATGAAGACCTGCTGGTGCCGTTCTCGACCGCGATGGACCTGGAGTTCGGCAGCAACGGCAACATGAACTGCTTTGGCGAGAATCCCGATGGCAGCAGCAACTCGATCAGCGCGCCGTGCAGCTGGATCCAGTACTGGGTAGAGCTGGACCCTGCCAAGGTCGAGGACTACCGCAGCTACCTGGTCAACTACTCGGACCAGCAGCGCGCAGCAGGGCGTTTCGAGCGTCCCACCAACGTGCGGCTTCGCCCGGTAATGGAGTGGTTGACGTTCAAGAACGCCGTGCCCAGCGACGTGCGCCTGCAGATGTGGCTGGCACTGGGCTTCCTCGGCGTCTGCCTGGTCAACACGGTGGGCCTGCTGCTGGCCAAGTTCCTGCGCCGCAGCGGCGAAATCGGCGTGCGTCGCGCCCTCGGCGCCAGCCGGGGGCAGATCTTCCTGCAGTGCCTGGTGGAAGCTGGTGCAATCGGCGTTGCCGGCGGTGTGCTCGGCATCGGCCTGGCCCTGCTTGGACTGTACGCGGTACGCCAGCAACCCGTGGACTACGCGGATCTCGCCCACCTGGACGGCAGCATGCTGCTGCTGGCCATCGGCCTGACCCTGTTCGCCAGTCTCGCCGCCGGTTTCCTGCCCGCCTGGCGCGCGATGCAGGTCACCCCGGCCATCCAGCTCAAGTCGCAGTAAGCACGAGTACGAGGACCTCCCATGGATATCCGCCCCATCCTCAGCACCCTGCGCCGGCACAAGACGGCCGCCGCCCTGATCGTGCTGGAAGTCGCCCTGACCTGCGCCATCGTCTGCAACGCCCTGTTCCTGGTCACCCAGCGCGTGGAACGGATCAGCCAGACCAGCGGCCTGGCCGAGAACGAACTGGTGTTCGTCCGGGTCAGCGGCATCGGCAAACAGACCAACGGTCAGTCCCGCACTCTGGAAGACCTGTCTGCCCTGCGTGCGGTGCCCGGCGTGACTGCCGCAGCCAAGGTCAACCAGCTGCCGTTCCGCCCGAACTCCTCCAATACCAGCGTTTCGCTTAAACAGGAGCAGGAGCGTCCGACCGCCTTCGTCACCATGTACATGTTCGGCGAAGGCGGACTGCCCACGCTTGGACTGCAGCTGACCGCCGGCCGTGACTTCCAGTCCAGCGAGTACAGCAACTTCGAGGACGCACAGAAGAACGCCTCGTCCAATACGGCGTCCTCGGTGATCATCAGCCGCACCCTCGCTGACAAGCTGTACCCGGGCGAGAATGCACTGGGCAAGACGTTCTACATGGGCAAGCAGCCGCTGCACGTGGTCGGCATCGTCGCCGCACTGGCAACGCCCACCGACTACAACAACAACACCACGCTGTCGATGGTGCTGCCGGTGCGAACTGATTTCACCCAGGGCCCCTATGTGCTGCGTACCGCCCCGGAACGGCGCGAGGAAGTACTCAAGGGTGCGATCGCCGCGCTTGAACGCAATGACCCCAATCGACTGGTGCGCGAGAAGGAGACCTACGAGGATCAGCGCAAGGACTACTTCAAGAACGACCGCGCGATGGTCGGCCTGCTGATCACCGTCTGCGTCTCGTTGCTGGTGGTCACCGCGCTGGGCATCATCGGCCTGGCCAGCTTCTGGGTGCAGCAGCGCAGCAAGCAGATCGGCATCCGCCGTGCGCTGGGCGCGACCCGCGGGCAGATCCTGCGCTACTTCCAGACCGAGAACTTCCTGCTGGCCACGCTGGGCATCGTGCTGGGCATGCTGGCGGCCTACGCGATCAATCTGGCCTTGATGAATCTGTACGAGCTGCCGCGCATGCCGCTGCTGTACCTGCCGCTGGGTGCACTGCTGCTGTGGGCACTGGGCCAGATCGCCGTGTTCGGCCCGGCCCGCCGGGCTGCGGCTGTCCCGCCGGCGGTCGCCACCCGGGGCACCTGAGGCTCCGCTCCAGACAGGCCGGGCCGTGTCGATGGCCCGGCCTCCGGCCTTCCCCGAGGGCCGCTCCTGCACAGCCACGGGTTTGGCTATGCTTGATGGGTGGCGCCGGGCTCTCCCGGTGCGTGGACACGAACGGCTCCAACGGCGCCGCCCATCCCTTTCTGCAGAACCGCTTGATGCCTGCGATCCTGATCATCGACGACAACGCCAGCGTGGGTACCGCGCTGGACGTGCTGTTCTCCCTGCACGACATCGACACCCTGCAGGCGCAGAGCCCGTCCGAAGGGCTGGCCCTGCTGGAGTCGCAGCCGGTCGACCTGGTGATCCAGGACATGAACTTCAGCGAGGACACCACCTCCGGCGAAGAAGGCGAGGCCCTGTTCGCGCAGATCCGCGCGCGCCATCCCGATCTGCCGGTGATCCTGCTGACGGCCTGGACCCACCTCAGCAGCGCGGTGGATCTGGTCAAGGCCGGTGCGGCCGACTACCTGGCCAAGCCCTGGGACGACCGCAAGCTGATGACCACGGTCAACAACCTGCTGGAACTGTCCGAGGCGCGCCGCGAACTGGACCGGCGCCGCAGCCGTGAACTGCGCCAGCGCAATGCGCTGGAAGAGAAGTACGACCTGTGCGGCGCGGTCTTCGCCGACCCCGCCAGCGAGCGCGTCATCGCTCTTGCCTGCCAGGTCGCACGCTCGGAACTGCCGGTACTGATCACCGGCGCGAACGGTGCCGGCAAGGAGAAGATCGCGCAGATCATCCAGGCCAATTCCCTGGTGGCCAAGGGTCCATTCGTGGCGGTCAACTGTGGCGCGCTGCCTTCGGAACTGATCGAGGCCGAACTGTTCGGTGCCGAGGCCGGTGCGTATACCGGCGCCAACAAGGCGCGCGAAGGCAAGTTCGAGGCCGCCGATGGTGGCACCCTGTTCCTGGATGAGATCGGCAACCTGTCGCTGGGCGGGCAGATGAAGCTGCTGCGTGTGCTGGAAACCGGCCGCTTCGAGCGCCTGGGCTCCAACCGCGAACGCCAGGTCAAGGTCCGCGTGGTCAGCGCGACCAATGCCGACCTGCCGGCGATGATCCGCGACGGCACCTTCCGCGAAGACCTCTATTACCGCCTCAACACGGTGGAACTGGTGCTGCCGCCGCTGGCCGATCGCCCGGGCGACATCGTGCCGCTGGCCGAGCGCTTCCTGACCGCTGGCAAGCCCCTGTCCAGCGCCGCCACCGCCGCCCTGCAGCGGCACCCGTGGCCAGGCAACGTGCGCGAACTGCGCAACGTGATCCAGCGCGCCGAACTGCTGGCTACCGGCAACCGTATTGAAGTGGCCGATCTCAACCTGCCGCGCGCAGCCGCCGCACCGCGCCCGGCCCCCAGTGCGGGCAATGACCCCGACCGCGCGCGCATCGAGGAGGTACTGGCGCGCAACCATGGCGTCATCGCCCAGGCCGCCGCCGAACTCGGCCTGAGCCGCCAGGCGCTGTACCGGCGCATGGACCGCCACGGTATCCCGCGCGAATGAAACGGCGCTCGTTCACTTTCCGCCTGTTCCTGCGCCTGCTGCCGGTGCTGGCGCTGGCCGCCGCGTTGCCGTGGCTGCTGGCCTACTGGATGGACCATGGCTGGGTGGTGACCACGGTGTCGGCGTTGATCCTGCTGTCGCTGATGTGGTGGACCCTGCGTCGCGCTACCGCCCCGGTGCGGTCACTGATGCGGGCCCTGGCGGGCACCACCAGCAGCTATCGCGACGGCGAATACAACTTCGGCGTGCACTGGCCCGGCAATGACGAGCTCGGCGACCTGGTGCAGGCACACCGCGAACTGGGCGATGTGCTGCGTGCACAGCGGCAGGGCCTGGTGCAACGCGAACTTCTGCTGGACACGATGGTGCAGAACACGCCGGTGGCGATGCTGCTGATCGCCTCGGGCGGTGATGGCATCGCCCGCGTGGTGTTCTCCAATCTGGCTGCGCGCAAGCTGCTGCATGGCGGCTGGAAGCTGGAAGGCCAGCGCCTGGAGGACGTGCTGGAACAGGTGCCGGTGGAGCTGCGCGATGCCATCGCCCGCGGTGGCGACAGCCTGTTCGCGGTGCATGCCGAGGGAGAGGATGGCGACGAGGACGACGAGCAGGTCTACCACCTGTCGCGGCGCGCCTTCCAGCTCAACGGCCGACCGCATGACCTGCTGCTGGTGCGTCTGCTGACCGCCGAGCTGCGGCGCCAGGAAGTGCAGACCTGGAAGAAGGTGATCCGGGTGATCAGCCACGAGCTCAACAACTCGCTGGCGCCGATCGCATCGCTCGCCCATTCCGGCGGTGTGCTGGTGCAGCGTGAGCGCTTTGACCGGCTGCCGGAGATCTTCACCACCATCGAGGATCGCGCACGCCACCTGGAAGGCTTCATCCGCGGCTATGCGCGCTTTGCCAAGCTGCCGCAACCGCAGTTGCAGACCGTGCACTGGGCCCCCTTCCTGTCCAGCCTGCGCCAGCAGATCCCATTCGGCATGGAACGTGAGCCGGACGAGGAACTGAGCAGCCGCATCGACATCGCCCAGTTCGGGCAGGCACTGCTGAACCTGTTGAAGAACGCGCACGAAGCCTGCGCCGAAGCAGAACCGCCCAACGACGACGTACAGGTGCAACTCACGCGGCTGCCGCAGTGGCTGCGCCTGGACGTACTGGATCGCGGCAAGGGCATGAACGAGCAGGTGCTGCAGAATGCGCTGATGCCGTTCTATTCGACCAAGCGCAATGGCACCGGGCTGGGCTTGGCCTTGACCCGCGAGATCGTGGAAGCGCATGGCGGCCGGGTATCACTGCAGAATCGCGGCGATGGCGGGTTGTGCGTGTCGATCCTGTTGCCGGTGGGTTGAGCGGGTAGGTCCACGCCATGCGCGGATGTGCCGACCAAGGTCGGCACCTACCAAACCTGCCGCATCGCCACCCGCAGGTGCATCGGGAACCCGAGCGCAGCCTCTTCGGCCATCACCGCGCGCAGGCCATCGTTCCACTGCGCCTCGGGCACTACGTTGAATCCTTCGCTGGCATAGAAGGCCGCATTCCACGGCACATCGGACAGCGTGGTCAGCACCGCGGCCGCGTAGCCTCCCGCCCTCGCCTGCGCCAAGGCATGGCGCAGCAAAGCGCGGCCGTGGCCACGCCGCGCGTGTGCGGGATCCACGTCCATCTGCAGCACATGGAATTCACCGCAGAGTTCACCGGCCAGCAGGTAACCCGCGATACCACCGTCAGCCGCATCCACCACCCACAACTGGCCACGTTGAAGGCCATCCTGCAGCGTCGGCAGGTCCAGACCATGCCCGGCAAACACCGGGTAGGCCTGGTGACCCTTCAGCAGTTCACCGGCACGTTGTTCAATTGCCGGCAGCATGCCGAGTTCGTCGGCATGCGGGATGCGTGGCTCAGGACTTCTTGAGCGGGCGCTTCCAGCCATCGATGGTTTCCTGTCGTGCACGTGCAAGTGTCAGCTTGCCATCCGGGGCGTCGCGGGTGATGACCGAACCGGCGGCAATCGTCGCGCTGTCGCCAATGGTCACCGGTGCTACCAGCGAACTGTTGGAACCGATGAAGGCGTTGTCGCCGATGGTGGTGGTCGACTTGTTCACGCCGTCGTAGTTGCAGGTGATGGTGCCGGCACCGATGTTTACCCTGCTGCCGATCACCGCATCGCCCAGGTAGGTCAGATGGTTGGCCTTGCTGCCAACACCGAGGGTGACCTTCTTGGTCTCGACGAAGTTGCCGACGTGCACGCCATCGGCCAGCACGGTACCCGGGCGCAGGCGCGCGAACGGACCGACCAGTGCTGCGCCTTCGGTGACCACGCCTTCCAGATCACAGTGCGCACGTACTTCGGTGCCCGGGCCAAGATTGACGTCCTTCAGCCGGTTGAACGGCCCCACGGTGACGCCGTCGCCGAGCACGATGTGGCCTTCCAGAACGACATCGACATCGATCAGCACGTCACTGCCCACGGTGACGGTGCCACGGATATCCAGTCGTGCCGGGTCACGCACGCGCGCGCCCTGCGCGCACAGGGCCCGTACCGCGCGGCGCTGCCAGGCACGCTCCAGCTGCGAAAGCTGCCAGGGATCGTTTGCCCCTTC
The DNA here is from genome assembly GCF_036320025.1 of Stenotrophomonas sp. SMYL86. Lineage (NCBI taxonomy): Bacteria > Pseudomonadati > Pseudomonadota > Gammaproteobacteria > Lysobacterales > Lysobacteraceae > Stenotrophomonas > Stenotrophomonas sp. SMYL86. Next base: position 206,574 of record NZ_JAWIRU010000003.1, on the reverse strand, counting down.
GGCTTCCTGCGCGTCGGCCACCAGTGCCATTTCGGCCGGGGTGTACTCGTGCGCGGCAAAGGCGAACACGTCGGTCAGGTAGTACTCGCCCTGCGCGTTGCTGTTGGACAACTGCGACAGCCAGCGCCGCAGCGCGGTCGACTCGGCGGCAATGATGCCGGTATTGATCGTGCGCACACGCAGCTGGTCGTCGGTAGCGTCCTTCTGCTCGACAATGGATCCCACCTTGCCTTCGGCATCGCGCAGCACGCGGCCATAACCGGTCGGGTCATCGACATCGGCGACCAGCACCGCCAGGCGACCCGGCTGCGCCAGCAGGTCGCGCAGGGTCTGCGCGCGGATCAGTGGCACGTCGCCGTACAGCACCAGCACCTGCGCGGCGTCAGGCACCTGCGGCATCGCCTGGGCCACCGCATGGCCGGTGCCCAGCTGCCGTGCCTGTTCAGCCCATTGCAGGTCGGGCTGGTCGGCGAAGTACTGGCGCACCGCTTCACCACCATGGCCGTAGACCACGTGGATCGCCGCCGGTTCCAGTTCGCGGGCGGCCGCGATCACGTGTGCCAGCATCGGCTGGCCGGCGATCGGCTGCAGCACCTTCGGCAGCACCGACTTCATGCGCTTGCCCGCGCCAGCGGCGAGGATGATGACGTGCAGGGGTTGGGTCATGGAAACGGCAGTCCGTGGTTCGTTGCCGATGATTCTAGAGCGTGGGCCGTTAACATGTGCATCCCACCTCCTTCACCGCACTGATGGGCCTCGTCCGCCAGGGAAGCACCTATCTCATCATCGGGCTCGTGCAGCTGCTGCTCGACTGGCTGGTGTTCGTCACCGCGACCGCGCTGGGCCTGCCGGTGGTGCCTGCCAACATTGCCGGTCGCCTGGCCGGGATGCTGCTGGGCTTCTGGCTCAACGGCCGTTACACCTTTGCCAACGCAGGTGATGCGCGCCTTGGCTGGCGTCGATTTTCACGCTTCTTCGGGCTGTGGCTGCTGCTGACCGCGACAAGCACGTTGCTGGTGAGCCTGGTCGACCACGCGCTGGGCCTGCAGTACACCTGGCTGGCCAAGCCGCTGGTGGAAGGCGGGCTGGCGTGCGTTTCCTTCCTGCTGATGCGCTGCGTGGTCTACCGCTGATACGGCGCTGGGATCGGGATCGGGATCGGGATCGGTAGAGTCGACTGTTGGTCGACTGCTCTTCCATCAGACTGCGGAAATCCCGCGCTGCGCGCGATAGTCGACTGACAGTCGACTCTGCCCAGCCGACACTCTACCTCGCACAAACAAAAACGCCGGCACAGGGCCGGCGTTCTCGTGGATGCAGCGCGAGAAACCTCAGTGCTTGAGGTTCTTGCGCAGGCGCTCCAGGGCCTGCAGCTGGACGACGGCTTCGGCCAGCTTCTGCTGGGCTTCAGCCACTTCCATCGCCTCGCCGCGGTTGGCCAGGATGCGCTCGGCTTCTTCCTTGGCCTTGCGGACCGAGGCTTCGTCGATGTCCTGCGCGCGGATCGCGGTGTCAGCCAGCACGGTCACCACCTGCGGCTGCACTTCCAGGATGCCGCCGGAAATGGCGAAATCCAGCTGCTCGCCGTTCGGCGTGGTCACCACCACCTTGCCCGGCTTCAGGCGGGTGATCAGCGGCGCGTGCTTGGGCGCGATGCCCAGTTCGCCCAGCTCACCGGTGGCCACGACCAGGGTCGCTTCGCCACGGAAGATTTCCTGCTCGGCGCTGACGATGTCGCAACGGATCGTGCTCATGCAAATCTCTTCGCTGTTCGCGGCGGCGCAATGCCACCGTGGGAGTCCACCGGCGCGGGCGGTTGCCCGGCGCCGGCGTCAGGTCGGGCAGGATCGCTCCCGCCCGTCCCGGATCAGGCCTTCTCGGCCATCTTCTTGGCCTTCTCGACCGCTTCTTCGATGCCGCCGACCATGTAGAACGCCTGCTCCGGCAGGTGGTCGTACTCGCCATCGACGATGGCCTTGAAGCCACGGATGGTGTCCTTCAGCGGCACGTACTTGCCCGGCGAACCGGTGAACACTTCGGCCACGTGGAACGGCTGGCTGAAGAAGCGCTCGATCTTACGGGCGCGCGACACGGCCTGCTTGTCCTCTTCGGACAGCTCGTCCATGCCCAGGATCGCGATGATGTCCTTCAGCTCCTTGTACTTCTGCAGGGTCTGCTGGACGCGCTGGGCGGTGTCGTAGTGCTCGTGGCCGATGACCAGCGGGTCCATCTGGCGGCTGGTGGAATCCAGCGGATCGACGGCCGGGTAGATACCCAGCGAGGCGATCGAACGCGACAGGGTGACGGTCGAGTCCAGGTGGGCGAAGGTGGTCGCCGGCGACGGGTCGGTCAGGTCGTCCGCGGGAACGTAGACGGCCTGGATCGAGGTGATCGAACCGTTCTTGGTCGAGGTGATGCGCTCCTGCAGGACGCCCATTTCCTCGGCCAGGGTCGGCTGGTAACCCACGGCGGACGGCATGCGGCCCAGCAGTGCCGACACTTCGGTACCGGCCAGGGTGTAGCGGTAGATGTTGTCGACGAACAGCAGGACGTCCTTACCCTTGCCGTTTTCGTCCTTCTCGTCGCGGAAGTACTCGGCCATGGTCAGGCCGGTCAGGGCGACGCGCAGACGGTTGCCCGGCGGCTCGTTCATCTGGCCGTACACCATCGCCACCTTGTCGAGGACGTTGGAGTCCTTCATTTCGTGGTAGAAGTCGTTGCCCTCACGGGTACGCTCACCCACGCCGGCGAACACGGACAGACCGCTGTGCGCCTTGGCGATGTTGTTGATCAGCTCCATCATGTTGACGGTCTTGCCGACGCCGGCGCCGCCGAACAGGCCGACCTTGCCGCCCTTGGCGAACGGGCACATCAGGTCGATGACCTTGATGCCGGTTTCCAGCAGCTCGGTAGCCGGGGACTGGTCTTCGTACGACGGGGCCGCACGGTGGATTTCCCAGCTGTCGCTGGCGGCCACCGGGCCGGCTTCGTCGATCGGACGGCCGAGCACGTCCATGATGCGGCCCAGGGTGCCAGCGCCGACCGGCACCGAGATGCCGCGGTCGGTGTTGGTGGCAACCAGGTTGCGCTTCAGGCCGTCGGTGGAACCGAGGGCGATGGTACGCACCACGCCGTCGCCCAGCTGCTGCTGGACTTCGAGGGTGATTTCGGTGTTGTCGACCTTCAGTGCGTCGTACACCTTCGGCACCGACTCACGCGGGAATTCGACGTCGACGACCGCGCCGATGATCTGAACGATCTTGCCCTGACTCATTGCTGCATCCTCTAAATGTGTGCTTTGAACGAACGCGGTCAGACTGCTGCCGCGCCGCCGACGATTTCGGAGATTTCCTGGGTGATCGCTGCCTGGCGTGCCTTGTTGTAGACCAGCTGCAGCTCACCGATCAGCTTGTTGGCGTTGTCGCTCGCCGCCTTCATCGCGACCATGCGTGCGGCATGTTCGGAGGCAACGTTTTCCAGCAGCGCCTGGTACACCAGCGACTCGATGTAACGCGTCATCACGTGCTCCAGCACGGTCGCGGCATCGGGTTCGTACAGGTAATCCCAGTCGTGGTGAGCGACCTGCTTCTCAGCCGGCGGCAGCGGCAGCAGCTGATCGAAGCTGGCCTTCTGCGTCATGGTGTTCACGAAGCGGTTGTAGACCAGGTACACGCGGTCGACCTTGCCTTCGGTGAAGGCGTCGAGCATGACCTTGATCACACCGATCAGCGATTCCAGCTTCGGCACGTCGCCGATGTGGGTCACGCTGCCGACCATGTTGACCTTTACGCGGCGGAAGAAGGTCGATGCCTTCTGGCCGATGGTCACCAGGTCCACTTCCGCGCCCTTGTCCTGCCATGCCTTGGCTTCGCCCAGCATCCTGCGGAACAGGTTGTTGTTCAGGCCGCCGGCCAGGCCGCGATCGGAGGAGATCACGATGAAGCCGACCCGCTTGACCTGCTCGCGCTCGACCAGGAACGGATGCTGGTAGTCGGTGCTGGCCTGGGCCAGGTGACCGATCACCTGCTTCATCGCCTGCGCGTACGGACGCGAGGTCTTCATCCGATCCTGCGCCTTGCGGATCTTGGAGGCCGAGACCATTTCCAGGGCGCGCGTCACCTTGCGGGTGTTCTGCACGCTCTTGATCTTGGTTTTGATTTCGCGTCCGCTTGCCATCTCTTGTTTCCCGTGGCGCGGGGCTGCTGCCCCGCGTTGTTCAACCGTTTGTCATCTGGTCCAGCGGAGCCAGAGGCTCCGCTCTACAGGACCGCGATTACCAGCTGCCGGTGGTCTTGAACTCGGCGATGCCCTTCTTGAAGGCACCTTCGATGTCGTTGTCCCAACCGCCGGTGGCGTTGACCTTGCTGACCAGTTCGCCCTGGGTGTTGGCGAAGTGGGCGTGCAGGCCTTCTTCGAACGCCAGCAGCTTGTTGACCGGCACGTCGTCGAGGTAACCCTCGTTGACGGCGTAGATCGACAGCGCCTGGTTGGCGATCGACATCGGCGCGTACTGCTTCTGCTTCATCAGCTCGGTGACGCGCTGGCCACGCTCCAGCTGCTTGCGGGTCGCTTCGTCCAGGTCCGAGGCGAACTGCGCGAACGCAGCCAGCTCACGGTACTGGGCCAGCGAGATACGGATGCCGCCCGACAGCTTCTTGATGATCTTGGTCTGGGCCGAGCCACCGACGCGCGACACCGAGATACCGGCGTTCACGGCCGGGCGGATGCCGGCGTTGAACAGGTCGGTTTCCAGGAAGATCTGGCCGTCGGTGATCGAGATCACGTTGGTCGGAACGAAGGCGGACACGTCGCCGGCCTGGGTTTCGATGATCGGCAGCGCGGTCAGCGAACCGGTCTTGCCGGTGACCTTGCCTTCGGTGAACTTCTCGACGTATTCCTCGGACACGCGGGCAGCGCGCTCGAGCAGACGGGAGTGCAGGTAGAACACGTCACCCGGGTAGGCTTCACGGCCCGGCGGGCGCTTCAGCAGCAGCGAGATCTGGCGGTAGGCGACGGCCTGCTTGGACAGATCGTCGTACACGATCAGCGCGTCTTCGCCGCGGTCCATGAAGTACTCACCCATGGTGCAGCCCGAGTAGGCGCTGATGTACTGCATGGCAGCCGATTCGGAAGCAGTCGCGGCCACCACGATGGTGTGGGCCAGCGCGCCGTTCTCTTCCAGCTTGCGCACGATGTTGGCGATGGTCGAAGCCTTCTGGCCGATCGCAACGTACACGCACTTGATGCCGGTGCCCTTCTGGTTGATCACCGCATCGATCGCCATCGCGGTCTTGCCGGTCTGGCGGTCACCGATGATCAGCTCGCGCTGGCCACGGCCGATCGGGATCATCGAGTCGACCGACTTGTAACCGGTCTGCACCGGCTGGTCGACCGACTTGCGCCAGATCACGCCCGGAGCAACGCGCTCCACCGGAGCGGTCAGGTCGGTGCCCAGCGGGCCCTTGCCGTCGATCGGCTCGCCCAGCGCGTTCACGACGCGGCCCAGCAGTTCCGGACCGACCGGCACTTCGAGGATGCGGCCGGTGGTCTTGGCGACGTCGCCCTCGCGCAGGTTTTCGTAGTCACCCAGGACCACGGCGCCGACCGAGTCGCGCTCCAGGTTCAGGGCCAGGGCGAAGGTGTTGTTCGGCAGTTCGATCATTTCGCCCTGCATCACGTCGGCCAGACCGAAGATGCGCACGATGCCGTCGGACACGCTGGTCACGGTGCCTTCGTTGCGCGATTCCGCGGCCAGCTTGACCTTCTCGATGCGGTTCTTGATCAGTTCGCTGATTTCGGAGGGGTTGAGCGTGGTTGCCATCGTCAAGTCCTAGTGCCGGCAGCGGGGCCGGACGTTAAATGAATTCAGTTAGCGAGCGCGGTCTGCAGACGGGCCAGCTTGCCCTTCAGCGAACCATCGATGACCACGTCGCCGGCGTCGATCACGGCGCCGCCGATCAGCGAAGCATCGACCGCGGTGGTCACGTCGACCTCGCGGTTGAAGCGCTTGCGCAGCGCAACCTTGATCGCGTCCAGCTCTCCGGCCGACAGCTCGGAAGCCGAGGTCACCGTGGCCTTGACCACGTGCTCGGCTTCGGCGCGCAGGGCGTCGAACATGCCGGAGATTTCCGGCAGCAGCGGCAGACGATGCGATTCGGCCAGGATGGCCAGGAAGCGCGAGTAGGTCTCGCCGTGGGACACCGGCGCCAGCAGGGCGACGGCGTCGTCACGACCCAGCTCCGGGTTGGCGAGCAGGGCCGCCACGCGCGGATCGGCGGCGACGTGGGCGGAGAACGCCAGGGCGTCCGACCACGGCGCGAACGCGCCTTCGTCGCGCGCGGTCGCGAACGCGGCGCGGGCGTACGGGCGGGCAAGCGTGAGGGCCTGGCTCATCCTTAGATCTCCGAGGCCAGCTCGTCGAGCAGCGCCTTGTGGGCGTTGGCGTCGATTTCGCGCTTGAGCAGCTTTTCGGCACCGGTCACGGCCAGCGCAGACACCTGCTTGCGCAGATCTTCACGGGCACGGTTGGCGGCGGCGTCGATTTCAGCCTGGGCCAGTTCCTTCTGACGGGTGGCTTCGGTGATCGCTTCGTTACGGGCAGCATCAACGATCTGGTTGGCACGTGCGTGGGCCTGATCGATGATCTCGTTGGCCTTGGTACGTGCTTCCTTCAGCGCTTCGTTGACCTTCTCCTGCGCCTGGGCCAGATCTTTCTGGCTGCGGTCGGCAGCAGCGAGGCCTTCAGCAATCTTCTGCTGGCGCTCTTCGATCGCGTTCATCAGCGGCGGCCAGATCTTGGTCGCGATGATCCAGATCAGACCAGCGAAGGCCAGCGCCTGCGCAAGAAGGGTGAAATTGATATTCATGGTTAGCTCGATCGCTGGTTTCGGGGTGGACGCGCCGCCGTAGCGGCGCATCCGGCCTTCATCCGAAACCGGGTGCATCAGCACCCGGTCGTCTCAAACCGCTGTATCAGCCGGCCAGAGCCTTGGTGACGGCGCCAGCGAAGGCAGCCGACAGCGGGTTGGCGAAGGCCAGCAGCAGGCCGACGGCGACCGAGATGATGAACGCGGCGTCGATCAGGCCGGCGGTGATGAACATGCGGACCTGCAGGACCGGGATCAGTTCCGGCTGGCGGGCGGCCGACTCCAGGAACTTACCAGCCATGATGGCCAGACCCAGACCGGCGCCCAGCGCGGCCAGGCCGATCATGATGCCGACGGCAAGGGCGGTGGAGCTCTGAATCTGCGCGAAGTTGGTCAGGACGGCGAAGTACATGGTTATCTCCAGGAACTTAAGTTGCTAAGGGTGATGAAACGGATGAAGGTTGAAACGCGTTGAAGCTTGAAACTCAGTGAGCGTCTTCCGACAGGCTCAGGTACACGATCGACAGCATCATGAAGATGAAGGCCTGCAGCGGGATCACCAGCAGGTGGAACAGCATCCAGCCGAGGCCGAACACACCACCGGCAATGGCACCGAAGAAACCGGCACCACCCAGCACCCAGATCAGCAGGAACACGATTTCGCCGCCGAACATGTTGCCGAACAGTCGCATCGCCAGCGAGATCGGCTTGCTCAGCCACTCGACGATGTTGAGGATCAGGTTGAACGGCATCATCCACTTGCCGAACGGCGCCGTCAGGAATTCCTTGATGAAGCCGCCCAGGCCCTTGGACTTGAGCGCGAAGAACAGCATCAGGAAGAACACGCTGATGGCCATGCCCAAGGTGGCATTGACGTCAGCGGTCGGGACCGGCTTCCAGTAGTGCACGCCCACCCATTCCAGCGGCTTGGCGATGAAATCGGCCGGGATCATCTTCAGCAGATTCATCAACAGGATCCAGAAGAAGATCGTGATGGCGATCGGCGTGACCAGCTTGCTCTTGCCGTGGTAGGTGTCCTTGGCCTGGCGGTCGACGAACTCCAGGCAGATCTCGACGAAGGCCTGCCACTTGCCCGGCACGCCGGCGGTGGCCTTGCGGGTGCCCAGCCAGAACGCGACAACGATCACCAGGCCCATCAGGACCGCGGTGAGGAAGGTATCGACGTGGATATGCCAGAACATACCCTCACCCTTGCCGACCGGCGCGGTCAGGTTGTGCAGGTGATGCTGGATGTAGCTGGTAGGGGTTAGAGCCTCGCCCGCCATGTGTCCGGAACCTTCAGTTAATTGAATTCTGTCAACGCCTGGCCATCGCCAGGACCTGGAACATCAAGCCGACGGCGATACCAGCCAACAGCGCCAATGCAGGCAGCTTGAAGACCAGGAACCCCACCAGCAGGACGCCGAAAACCACCACCCACTTGGCCACGATCGCAATGATCAGGCGAGCCATCGCCGAACCTGCGGCCAGTGCCCCACCGCCCAGTGCCATCCGTGCCGCCACCCAGCCACCGGCCGAAATGGCCACACCGGACGCCAGCGCGCCGAGGGCATATTTCGGACCTACCAGCAGGAAGGCCAGGGCCAGGACAGCCACTGCGGCCAGCGGGTAGACCGCGGCGCGCAGCATCAGTCGCCGACCCGCATCAACGGAGTTCAGCACAGGACGTCCCGCGTGGTTGCAAGTGGAGGGCTGAGGCGACTACAGCAGGGGGGCCTCATCGAGCCGCCAAATTATAGCAATGGGACAATTTGCGAGACAACCGCCCCCTGTTCATCCCGGGAGGCCGCAAGTTGCGGTAACGGTTACATTTTTGCGTGCCACCCAGGGGACAATGACGTCCGTATGATGTTGCAGCGCAGTATTGAACTTTGGTCGCAGGCGGCGGAACTTTCGCCGAATGCGCCGGTCCGATCTTTCGACCTGCCTGCAGCAACCTCGTCGACGCTCCGCCCCGCAGGTCCCACGATGGCCCCGAAGCCCGGCTCCGGGGCCATCTTTTTGCATCGTCGCGACAGCGCTGAACCGTGCACACTTCGTGGACCATACGTTCACGGATGGTGGACGGGCCTGTCCGGCACAGTGGTCTTCATTCTGATGAACCACTGCAAGGACTCTTCGATGCGCCCCGTACCCACCCTGCTCGCCCTCTCCCTGCTCGCCGCCGGCGCTTCGTTCGCCACTGCCGCCCACGCCGCTGAAGGCGACGACCGCTTCGCCCTGCGCCTGGGTGCGATGAACATCGACTCGGACAACACCCTTCGCGGCAAGACCAACGTCGCCGGCCAGGACATCGGCTTCTCCGAGGACTTCAAGCTGGGTGGCAAGGAATGGGAGCCACGCATCGATGGCATGTTCCGCATCAGCAACCGCCAGCGCCTGCTGTTCAACTACTTCAAGTACGACAAGGACCGCCGCGAGACCCTTGGCCAGGACATCTCCTTCGGTGACGTCAACGTGCCGTCCGGCAGCTTCGTCAAGGGCGAACTGAAATACCAGGTCGCCAGCCTGGTCTATGACTACTCGGTGGTGGACACCGATACCTTCGACCTCGGCCTGCAGCTGGGTGCCGAGTACGCCAAGGTCAGCACCAAGGCCTACGCCGATCTGGGCACCGTCTACGAAGGCCAGTTCCTCAATGAGAAGACGGACGGCGTGGCGCCGGTGGTCGGTGCGCGCCTGAGCTTCACCCCGTCGGAAAAGTGGATGATCACGCTGCAGGGCCAGTATCTCAACACGCGCTGGGGCAGCTTCGATGACTACAAGGGCGACCTGAGCCGCGCCAACGCAATCGTGGATTACCGCTTCACGAAGAACTTCGGTGTGTTCGCTGGCTATGACTGGTTCAAGCTCGACGCGGACAAGAAGGGCAGCGACGGCAGCATCGGCCTGAAGCAGGAATTCAAGGGCCCGGTGGCCGGCGTCAGCTTCGTGTTCTGATCCCCCGCCCCTTCCACGGCACTCTCTCTCCTGGCGCGGCCTCCGGAACATCGGGGCCGCGCTTTTTCTTTGCATCGTCGAGCAGAGAAGCAGGTTGGTCGAGCGCTGGGGGAAGAGGGGCTTGCGTGCGAATGTCCCCCGGCACCGGCCTGCGGCCGTCACCTCCTCCTTTACTTCGCACGCAAGCCCCTCTTCCCCCGCGTGTCAGGCATCCAGGCGGGCCAAGCTGTGGCTCTCGACTATCCGCAAGCCGAGCCGCGGGGGGGGGGGGGGGGGGGGGGGGGGGGGGGGGGGGGGGGGGGGGGGGGGCGGGGGGGGGGGGGGGGGGGGGGTGGGGGGGGGGGGGGTGGCAGGCGTTTGGACAAAGTAAAGGAGGAGGCGACCGCCGCAGGCGGACGACGGGGGACATTTGTCCAAACGCCTGCCACCCGCGCAGCGGCCCCACCGCTCGCAAAAATCCGGAGCGGAGAAACAAAAAACCCCAGCAGATGCCGGGGCTTCTCGTTCGCGAAGGCGCGGGCGCCTTACTTCTTCTTCGGCATGTACAGATCGGTGATCGTGCCGTCGTAGATTTCCGAGGCCATCGCCACCGATTCGCTCAGCGTCGGGTGCGCGTGGATGGTGTGGCCGATGTCTTCGGCTTCGGCACCCATCTCGATGGCCAGGCCGATCTCGGCCAGCAGGTCACCGGCGTGCACGCCGACGATCGCACCACCGATGATGCGGTGGGTCTCTTCGTCGAAGATCAGCTTGGTGAAGCCCTCGGTGCGGCCGATGCCGATCGCGCGGCCACTGGCGGCCCACGGGAACTTGGCCACGCCGACCTTCAGGCCCTTGGCCTTGGCTTCGGTCTCGGTCACGCCGACCCAGGCGATTTCCGGGTTGGTGTAGGCCACCGACGGAATCACGCGGGCGACCCATTCCTTCTTGTGGCCGGCAGCCACTTCGGCGGCCAGCTTGCCCTCATGCGTGGCCTTGTGGGCCAGCATCGGGTTGCCGACGATGTCGCCGATGGCAAAGATGTGCGGCACGTTGGTGCGCATCTGGCGGTCGACCGGGATGAACCCGCGGTCGGTGACCTGCACGCCAGCCTTCTCGGCATCGATCTTCTTGCCGTTCGGCGAGCGACCCACGGCCACCAGCACGCGATCGAAGGTGCCCTGCGCCAGCGCAGGCGCCTGGCCTTCCTCGGCGGCGTCGAAGGTCACGGTGATGCCCTTGGCATCGGCGGTGACGCCGGAGGCCTTGGTCTTCAGGTGGACTTCGATGCCCTGCTTCTTCAGGCGGTCGGCCAGCGGCTTGACCAGGTCCTTGTCGGCGCCCGGCATCAGCTGGTCCATGAACTCGACCACGGTCACCTTGCTGCCCAGCGCACCGTACACGGTGGCCATTTCCAGGCCGATGATGCCGCCACCGACAACCAGCAGCGAGCCCGGCACTTCGGCCAGCTCCAGCGCGTCGGTGGAATCCATCACGCGCTTGTCGTCCCACGGGAAGTTCGGCAGCTTCACCGCCTGCGAACCGGCGGCGATGATGCACTTCTGGAAGCGCAGCAGCTGGGTGCTGCCGTCAGCGGCAGTGATTTCCAGCTCGTTGGCCGAAACGAATTTGCCAACGCCCTGCACGCTGCGGACCTTGCGCTGCTTGGCCATGCCGGCCAGGCCCTTGGTCAGCTGGTTGACGACCTTTTCCTTGTACTCGCGCAGCTTGTCCAGGGTAATGGTCGGCTTGCCGAACTCGACGCCGAAATCACCGGCGTGGGCCACTTCGTCGATGACCGCTGCAGCGTGCAGCAGCGCCTTGGACGGAATGCAGCCCACGTTGAGGCAGACGCCGCCGAGGCTGGCGTAGCGCTCGACCAGCACCGTATCCAGGCCGACGTCGGCGGCGCGGAAAGCGGCGGTGTAGCCGCCCGGGCCAGAGCCCAGCACGACCATTTCGCATTCGATGTCGGCAGGCTTGCCGCTGGACAGCGCCGGCTTCGGCGCAGCCGGTTCAGCCGGGGCGCGGTGCGACGGGGTCACCGGCGGCTTGCTGGCCGGAGCGGCCGCTGCCGGGGCCGGCGCGGCGGCCTTGGCCGGGACTTCGGCGGCACCTTCGGCGTCCAGCACCACGACCACGGCGCCTTCGGACAGGGTGTCGCCCAGCTTGACCTTGATTTCCTTGACCACGCCGGCAGCCGAGGACGGCACTTCCAGGGTGGCCTTGTCCGATTCCAGGGTCACCAGACCCTGATCCTTCTTCACCGTGTCGCCGACGGCGACCAACACTTCGATCACCGGCACATCGCTGTAATCGCCGATGTCGGGAACCTTGACTTCAATCGTGGCCATGGTGGGTTTTCCTCGTGCCCGCGCGGCGGTACCGGCGGGCTGTCACTGCATCTGTTCACGCGGCCGCGCCAGGGGCGGCGGCCGCACGGTGGGGGCGAAGCGGTGCCTTACAGCAGCACGCGGCGCATGTCGGCCAGTACCTGCGACAGGTACGTGGTGAAGCGTGCGGCCAGTGCGCCGTCGATGACGCGGTGGTCGTAGCTCAGCGACAGCGGCAGCATCAGCTTCGGTGCGAACTCCTTGCCGTTCCAGACCGGCTGGATGGACGACTTGGAGACGCCGAGGATGGCCACTTCCGGTGCATTGACGATCGGGGTGAACGCGGTGCCGCCGATGCCGCCCAGCGAGCTGATCGAGAAGCAGCCGCCACTCATGTCGGCCGGGCCGAGCTTGCCGTCGCGCGCCTTCTTGGCCAGTTCGCCGGTTTCCTGCGCGATCTGCACCACGCCCTTCTTGTCCACGTCGCGGATGACCGGCACGACCAGGCCGTTCGGCGTGTCGGCTGCAAAGCCGATGTGGAAGTACTTCTTCAGGGTCAGGTTTTCACCGCTGGCATCGAGCGAGGCGTTGAACTCCGGGAACTTCTTCAGCGCCGCGGCGCTGGCCTTGATCAGGAAGGCGAGCATGGTCAGCTTGATGCCGGCCTTCTCGTTTTCCTTGTTCAGCGCCACGCGCAGGCCTTCCAGGTCGGTAATGTCGGCCTGTTCGAACTGGGTGACGTGCGGGATCATGGCCCAGTTGCGGGCCAGGTTCGCACCGGAGATCTTCTTGATGCGCGACAGCGGCTGGACTTCGGTCTCGCCGAACTTGCTGAAGTCGACCTTCGGCCACGGCAGCAGGTTCAGGCCACCACCGGCAGCAACAGCAGCACCGCCGGCAGCCGGCACGCCACCGCTGAGTGCGGCCTTGACGAACTTCTGCACGTCACCCTTGGTGATGCGGCCACCCTTCTCGGTGCCGTTGATCTGCAGCAGGTCCACGCCCAGTTCGCGGGCGAACACACGCACCGCCGGGGTGGCATACGGCACCTTGGCCGGCAGCACGCCATCGGCGTTGAACTGCACCGGCGGGCTGGACGGGGTACCGGCCGAGGCGACCTCGCGGGCCGCCAGCTTGTCCGGCTGCGCCGGCACAGCGACCGGCTCGACCTTGGTGGCGGTCTCGGCGGCAGCCGGAGCGGCAGCAGCGGCTGCCTTGGTCGGCGCCGGCACGGCAGCGCCCTCGGCCTCGATGATGGCGACCACATTGCCCTGCGACAGAGTGTCGCCGACCTTGACCTTCAGTTCCTTGACCACGCCAGCCACCGACGACGGCACTTCCATGGTGGCCTTGTCGCTTTCCAGCGTGACCAGGCCCTGGTCCTTCTTGACCGTGTCGCCGACGGCGACCAGCACTTCGATGACCGGAATGCCGGAATAGTCGCCGATATCCGGCACCAGCGCTTCAACCGCACCACCGCTGGCAGCCGGAGCGGCCGGCGCAGCTGCGGCCGGGGCCGGCGCGCTCTGGGTGGCAGCGGCCGGCGCTGCGGCCTTGGCCGGTGCCGGGGTGGCAGCGGCCGGCTTGGCCGCCTCGCCTTCAGCCACTTCGATCAGCGCCACGACCTTGCCCTCGGACAGGGTGTCACCGACCTTGACCTTGATCTCCTTGACCACGCCAGCGACGGCCGACGGCACTTCCATGGTCGCCTTGTCGCTTTCCAGCGTCACCAGGCCCTGGTCCTTCTTGACCGTGTCGCCGACGGCGACAAGCACCTCGATTACCGGGATATCGCTGTAGTCACCGATATCGGGGACAAGTGCTTCCTTGATTTCGGCCATGGGGATAACTCCGGCAATCTGGTGTAGGGAAACGTCTATTGTGCGGCCAGCGGGGGCCAGCGCCAACCGTTACAGGTGTTTTCAGTACTCACGCAGCCGGGACACGCTGTTGCTCATGGGTTGCGGCCGCGACCAGTCGGTAGCGTATTGTCCGGACGATGTCCGCTTCATGTCGCCAGTGCGTCGGCTACCGGCTGCCAGGCCTGGCGCAGCCGCGGCAGCGACCAGGCCGCGTTGGCCGGACTGGTGGACGGCAGCGCCAGCAGCCTTGGCGGCGCCTCCAGGCCGGGCAGCACCCAACGCTGGAATGCCTTCAGCGATGCCGCACCGTTGCAGCCGATCAGCTCCAGCTCAGGAAGCGAAGCGATCAATGCCGGCAGCGCATTGGGTACTTCCGTGCCACGCATGATGTCGGCATCCAGGCTGCCACGCCGCTCGCACTGACCGATCACATCCCACAGACCCACACCGGCTGCCTGCAGTGCGCGCAGCCGTTGCGGGTACGCCAGGGCCACATCGAAGCCACAGATATCGGCCAGCACAGGCCAGAAGCGATTGCGCGGATGCGCGTAGTAGCGCTGCTCCTGCAATGACACAACGCCGGGCATCGAACCCAGCAGCAGCACCCTGCACTCCATGTTCACCTGCGCTTGCAGGCCGATGCACACCGTTGCTTCGCTCACATCGTCTCCAACTGCATGAATGTCGCCGAAGGCTGAAAAGCCCATGAAAACAGGCTTTTCGCTCCAGTCGCTGAACAAGGGAAACTATTTTTTAACGTGCGTCGGATTCGATTCATGTTGGGGCGACTACGGTGTGCTCGCCCCGCAACCGGGGGCCCAAAACAAGAAACATTAGGAGATACCCCCATGCGCTCCATCCGTATCCTGAGTCTCGCCCTGCTGACCTCCGCCGCCTTCGCGCCGGCCGCTTTCGCCCAGGACAGCAGCAGCACCGACACCGCTTCGGGCAAGCATTTTGCCGTTGTTGGCGGCATCTCGCTGCTGGAACCGAAGAACGACCCGATCACCGGCGTCAAGAAGACCGATGGTGGCCCGGCGCCGACCGTCAGCTTCAGCTACTACATCAACGACAACTGGGCCGTTGAACTGTGGGGCGCTGCCGACAAGTTCGACAACAAGTTCAAGGGCCCGAACAACGCCCGCCTGGGCTCGGTCGAGCAGCAGCCGATCGCGCTGAGCGGCCAGTACCACTTCGGCCAGGCTGACAACGTGTTCCGTCCGTTCGTGGGCGTGGGCTACTACCAGTCGAGCTTCAGCAACGAGAAGCTGGGCAACGGCGCTGACACCGACATCCGCTTCAAGGATGCCAAGGGCGTGATCGGCACCGTCGGCGTGGACATGAACATCAACTCCACCTGGTTCGCCCGTGCTGACGCCCGCTACATGCGCGCCCGCCCGGACGTGAAGGTTGGCGGCGAGAAGATCGGCGAAGCCAAGATGGATCCGTGGACCGTCGGCTTCGGCATCGGCGCCCGCTTCTGATCCAGGCTGCACCTGCTTCACTGATGTAACGCGACGGGCCCTTCGGGGCCCGTCGTCGTTTCCGTCACCCGCGTTCTGTAGAGTCGAGCTTGCTCGACTGCCTTTCGTAGAGTCGAGCCATGCTCGACTTTTGCAACAGCAGTCGACTGACAGTCGACTCTACACACACAGGATGCGGAGGCGCGATGCACGACGTCGACCTGCTGGTGATCGGTGGCGGCATCAACGGTGCCGGCATCGCCCGTGATGCCAGCGGCCGCGGCCTGCGCGTGCTGCTGTGCGAGCAGCACGACCTCGCTGCGCATACCTCCAGCGCCAGCAGCAAGCTGATCCACGGTGGCCTGCGCTACCTGGAACAGCGCGAGTTCGGCCTGGTACGCAAGGCACTGGGTGAACGCGAAGTGGTACGCCGGCAGGCACCCTATCTGGTCCACCCGCTGCGTTTCGTGCTGCCGTGGGAACCGCACCTGCGCCCACGCTGGATGCTGCGCGTGGGACTGTGGCTGTACGACCACCTGGGCCCACGCAGCCCGGCATTTCCCGCCTCGCGCGCCCTGGACCTTCAGCATGATCCGCTCGGCCCCTGGCTCTCCCCGGATCTGCGGCAGGCCTTCAGCTACGCCGACGCGCAGGTCGATGACGCGCGTCTGGTACTGCTCAATGCCCTGGATGCTGCCTGGCGTGGCGCACAGGTACATGTGCGCAGCCGCTGCATCGAGCTGCGCCCTGTGCAGGGCCGTTGGCTGGCCGTGCTGGAATCCGCCGATGGCCAGCAGCATGTGACCGCGCGCGCCGTCGCCAATGCGGCTGGCCCATGGGCCGGTGGCCTGCTGGAGCAGATGGAGGCCCGCAGCGGCGGCCCCGCGCTGCGGCTGGTACAGGGCAGCCACATCGTGCTGCGCCGCCCCTGGCCCGATGACAGTGCCTGCCTGCTGCAGCAGCCCGATGGCCGCGTGGTGTTCCTGCTGCCGTTCGCCCACGAGCATCTGCTAGTCGGCACCACCGACACCGACTACCGCGGTGACCCGGCGCGCTGCAGCGTGCTGCCTTCCGAGGTGAGCTACCTGTGCGCGGCCGCCAACCGCTATCTGCGCGAGCCGATCACTCCGGAAGACGTGGTCTGGCAGTTCGCCGGTGTGCGGCCACTGCTGGCCGACCCGGACCCGCGTGCGGCAACGCTGAGCCGCGACTACCGCCTTCAGCTGCAGTCCAGCCCGGCGCCGGCGCTGCATGTGCTGGGCGGCAAGCTGACCACCTACCGGGTGCTGGCCGAGGAAGCGCTGAACCTGCTGCGCCCTGCCCTGCCGCAGATGGGACCGGCCTGGACGGCAGGCGGAGACCCGCTGCCGGGCAGCGACTGGGGTGACGCCACACAGGCGCGCTCCCGCCTGCAGGCGCTGGCACCGTGGTTGCCCGTGGAGATCGCACGGCGTTGGGCCGAAGCCTACGGCAGCCGTAGCGCCGCCCTTCTGCAGGGTGCACGGGGCATGGACGATCTTGGAGAGGACTTCGGCGGCGACCTGCATGCGCGGGAAGTGGCTTTCCTGCGCGACCACGAATGGGCCTGGGACGCCGAGGACGTGCTGTGGCGGCGGAGCAAGCTGGGGTTGCGGCTGGATGCTGCGCAGGTGGCGCGGCTGCAGGCGTGGATCGATAGACGGTAGAGTCGAGCTTGCTCGACTGACATGAAAAGCAGTCGAGCAGGCTCGACTCTACCAACACCATCGCTACCGGAGACGCTGCATGACGCCCCGCTACGTGCTGGCCATCGACCAGGGCACCACCAGTTCGCGCGCGATCCTGTTCGACCGCACCGGCGACATCGTCGGCAGCGCGCAGCGCGCAGCGCGAATTCGCGCAGATCTTCCCGCAGCCGGGTTGGGTCGAGCATGACCCGCGCGAGATTCTCACCAGCGTCTATGCCACGCTGACCGAACTGCTCAGCCGCGGGCAGATCGACCCGCGCCACATCGCCGCACTGGGCATCACCAACCAGCGCGAAACCACCGTGGTCTGGGACCGTGCCACCGGACAGCCGATCCACAACGCCATCGTCTGGCAGTCGCGGCAGAGCCACGCCATCTGCGAGCGGCTGAAGTCCGAAGGGCATGAGGCGCTGATCCGCGAGCGCACCGGCCTGCTGATCGATGCCTATTTCTCCGCCACCAAGGTGCGCTGGATCCTCGACCACGTCGAGGGCGCGCAGCAGCGTGCCGAGCGCGGCGAGCTGCTGTTCGGCACCATCGACAGCTGGCTGGTCTGGAACCTCAGTGGTGGCCAGGCGCATGTGACCGACTACAGCAACGCGGCGCGCACGCTGCTGTTCAACATCCACACGCTGGACTGGGATGACGACCTGCTGGCGCTGCTGGACATCCCGCGCGCGATGCTGCCGCAGGTGCGCGATTCCAGCGCGGTGTACGCGCATACCCGGCCGCAGTTCTTCTTCGATCACCCGATTCCGATCGCCGGCATCGCCGGTGACCAGCAGGCGGCTCTGTTCGGCCAGGCCTGCTTCCAGCCAGGCATGGTCAAGAACACCTATGGCACCGGCTGCTTCATGCTGATGCACACCGGCGCGCAGGCGGTGCGTTCGCGCAATGGCCTGCTGACCACCATCGCCTGGGGCCTGGACGGGCGCGTGGAATATGCGCTGGAAGGTTCGATCTTCATCGCCGGCTCGGTGGTGCAGTGGCTGCGCGATGGGTTGCGCATGATCGAACGCGCCAGCGACAGCCAGGCGCTGGCCGCGCAGGTGCCCGACAGTGGCGGTGCTTACCTGGTACCAGCATTTGTCGGCCTCGGTGCGCCCTATTGGCGCAGTGATGTGCGCGGCGCGATGTTCGGCCTGACCCGTGGCACTCGCAAGGCGCACTTCGTGCGTGCCGCGCTGGAGGCGATGGCCTACCAGACCCGCGACGTGCTCGATGCGATGCAGTCCGATGCCGGCATCGCGCTGACCGAGCTGCGCGCCGATGGCGGTGCGATCGGCAACGACTTCCTGGCCGGATTCCAGGCCGACATCCTTGGCGTGCCACTGCTGCGGCCGCGGCTGACCGAAACCACCGCACTGGGCGCGGCCTACCTGGCCGGGATGGCGGTGGGGTTCTGGTCCAGCCGCGAACAGATCGCCGCGCAATGGGGCCTGGACCGGCGCTTCGAGCCACAGATGGAGGTGGCGCGGCGCGAGAAGCTGTATGCGGGATGGCAGCAGGCCGTGGCGGCCACCCTCGCCTTCCACGTCGACTGACGGTAGTGGCGGGGGGGGGGGGGGCCCCCCCCCGCGGGGGGGGGGGGGGGCGGGATGGGGCGGCGCGGGCCGGCCCCCGCGGGGCGGGGGGCCCCCGCGGGCCCCCCCCCCCCCCCGGGGGGGGGGGGGGGGGGGGGGGCCCCCCCCCGCCCGCCACTACCACATGGCCAGCGGCCGTCAGAACGCCGGCAGCACCGCGCCCTTGTACTTGGTCTCGATGAAGGCCTTCACCTGCGGGCTGGTCAGGGCCTTGGCCAGCTTCTGCACGCGGGCGTCGTCCTTGTTGTCCGGGCGTGCGACCAGGAAGTTCACGTACGGCGAGTCCTTGCTCTCGATCGCCAGTGCATCCTTGGTCGGGTTGAGGCCCGCATCCAGTGCGTAGTTGGTGTTGATCAGGGCCAGGTCGACCTGGTCCAGCACGCGCGGCAGCATCGCCGAGTCCAGCTCGCGGAACTTCAGGTTCTTCGGGTTTGCAGTGATGTCGCGCTGGGTCGACAGCGCGTTGGTCGGATCCTTCAGCTCGATCACACCGGCCTTGTGCAGCAGGATCAGTGCACGGCTGTTGTTGCTCGGGTCGTTCGGGATCACCACGTCGGCACCTTCGCGCAGCTCGGCCAGCGACTTGATCTTGCGCGAGTACGCACCGAACGGCTCGATGTGCACGCCGATCACCTTCACCAGATCGGTCTTGCGATCGCGGTTGTAGGCATCCAGATACGGCTCGGTCTGGAAGTAGTTGGCGTCCACCTGCTTCTGCACCAGCTGGTCGTTGGGCTGCACGTAGTCGTTGAACACGCGCACGTCCAGGTCCACGCCTTCCTGCTTGAGGATGGGCTTGACCACTTCAAGGATCTCGGCATGCGGCACGGCCGTGGCGGCCACCACCAGCTTCTGCGAGGGCTCGCCGGACTTGCCGCAGGCGGTCAGGGCCAGCGCAGCGGCGAGCAGGGGCAGCAACAGGGTCTTCTTCATGGGCGGAAGGGTTCTCGGGGGGAGTGTCAGGAGTTGTCGTAGTTGCTCAGGGCGAGCTCAAGCAGCGCCTTGGCCTGTTCGCGCAGCATCACCGGTTCGACGATCTCGGCATCCGAGCCGTAGTGCAGCACGTCCATCAGCAGCTCGCGCGAGACGCTGTACGGCACCTTCAGTTCATAGCGGCCATCGGCCAGGAAGCGGCCCTGCTGCTTGGAATGCCAGTGCTCGTCGGCCACCCAGCGCGCGGCCTTGGCGCTGAACAGGATGGTCGCCCAGCCCTTCGGCGCACCGGAGAAGATGCCGTAGCTGGCCCCGAGCTGCTCGTCCAGCTCGCCGTCGGCCACGTCGCGGGCGGTGCTGTCGATCACCCGCGCCTTGTGGATGCGATCCACGGCAAAGCTGCGCAGCGCCTCGCGGTCATGGTCCCAGGCATCCAGGTACCAGTTGTCGCGATAGTGGGTCAGGCGCTGCGGCGAAACGGTGCGCTTGGTCGGCTCGTCGGTGGAACGGGCGCGGTACTCGAACGCCAGCTGGCGGCGCTCCAGCACCGCCGAAGCCACGCTGCGGAAGCTGCCTTCATCGAACTTGCGGCCACGGTGCGGAATCACCCGCACCCGGTCCACCGGCCAGCTGGAAACGCCAGCCTGGGCCGCCAGCAGGCTCTCGATGCGCTGCTGCAGCGGTGCCAGCACCGACGACAGTACGCCGCCGCCGGTCCGCGCCAGCAGGTGCTGCGAGGCCAGCAGGGCATGCAGCTCCTCCGAGCTCAGCCACAGGCCGGGCAGCTCGAAGCGGTCGCTCTCGTCGGCCTGGTAACGGAAGCCGGCTTCGCCGTCGCCCTCGATCGGTGCCATCAGCGCATCGCGCAGGAAGGCCAGATCGCGGTAGACGGTGGCACGGGAGCAACCGAGCTTGTCCTGCAGGGTCGCCACCGTCACCGGATAGCGTGCGGACTTGAGCAGACGATGCAGGGCGGTGATGCGTTCGTATCGGTCCATACCCCCGATTATGTCCGAGTCGCGGGTCTTGTGTGGGACGTTTGGGCTATCGTGGTCGCCCCCACCCCTCTGGAACACCCGATGCGCCGGTTGCCTGCCCTGTCCCTGCTGGCCTGCCTGCTGCTGGCCGCCTGTGATCGCGCGCCCGCGCCGGCCAGCACCGAAGCGCCCGTGCCTGCGGCGGATCCGGCGCAGGCGGTGCTGGGCGCCAGCCAGCGCTTCTCGGCCCTGCGCAGCTTCCACGCCGAACTGGAGGTGCTGGGCGCGCCCCAGCCGGTGCGCAGCGCCATGGACTTCGTCGCCCCCGACCGCTTCCGGGTGCAGACCCCGGCCGGTCCGCAGACGATCATCGGCGACACCATGTTCCTGCAGGCCGACGACGCGATCCGGCAGGTGCCGACCCCGCCGGGCCTGCTCGAGCAATGGCGCAACCCGCTGCCGGCCGATGCCCTGCCCGCCGATCTGCAGGCCGAAGACCTGGGCAGCCAGTCGCTGGACGGGGTCGAGACGCGTCACTACCGCCTGCGTGGCGCGCAGCCCGGCGAACGCCTGGAGTACTGGGTGGACGCGCAGGGCCTGCCGCGGCAGATCGTACGCAGCGGCAGCAGCAATGGCCGCAGCTTCCAGCTGCGCCTGCGCTATTCGCGCTTCAACGACCCGGCATTGCGCGTCGATCTGCCCTGAATAGGCGATCGCGGCAACGCCTGCTGAAGAAACCGTTTGGATCGATTCGGACCGCCATCACGCTTCCAGTATCATCACCGGCTGTCAACCGCTTCGGAGAAGCCCCGATGTCCCTACGCGTGTCCCTGCTGATCCCCCTGCTGCTGTGCGCACCGCTCGCGTATGCGCAGGATGCCTCCGAACTGGCGGCGATGTCCTCGCCGTGGAGCGGCAGTGGCGGCGAGCTCGGTTTCGCTTCGGCACGCGGCAACAGCAGCACCGAGAGCTTCAACGGCCGCCTGCGCCTGCGCTACACCGATGGCGACTGGGTGCACAGCATGGACCTGGCTGGCCTGCGCTCCAGCTCCAAGGTGATCGAGACCCGCGACGACGGCTCCACCAGCCGCCGCAACAACACCACCGCCAACCGTTACACCGGCAGTGCCGGCAGCGCGCTGCAGCTGGGCGAGCACCGCCAGCTGACGGCCACGGTGCGTACCGAGCGCGATGACTTCGCCACCTACGACCGCCAGAGCTCGTTCGGTCTGGGTTACGGCACCCGCCTGTGGAACACCGAGCGTTTCTCGTTCGACGCGCAGATCGGCCCCGGTGTGCGCCGCACCCACAGCACCGAGGACGACCGCACCCGCACCGGCATGATCGGCCGCGGCCTGTTCGACATGAAGTACTCGCTGACCGACAACACCGACCTGGTCAACACCCTGCTGGTCGAGTCGGGTTCCTACAACACCTTCGGCCAGAACGACTTCGGTGTTTCGGTGAGCATGAACGAACATCTGGCGCTGAAGGCCGGCTGGCAGGCGCGTTACAACAGTGACGTGGCCGAGGACAAGCGCAAGACCGATACGCTGACCACGATGAACGTGGTCTACAAATTCAAATAAGAAACGGGCGCCGAAGGCGCCCGTTCTTCTTTCGGTAGTGGCGGGGGGGGGGCGGGGGCGGGCGGCGGGGCGGCCCCCCCCCCCCCCCCGCCGCGGGGGGCGCCCCCCCCCCCCCCCCCGCCACTACCTGCGATGGCTCAGACGTTCAGCAGTTCGCCGGCACCGGCATCCAGCAGCATCTTCGCCATGCGCTGGCCCAGTGCTTCCGGGTCACTGGCCGGGCCGATCGCCTCGGCACGCACCGCACGGCCATCACTGGCACTGCCGACCAGGCCCTGCAGGTGCAGGTCGGTCCCCTGCCACTGCGCGATCGCCGCCACCGGCACGTGGCAGCTGCCATGCAACGCACGGTTCATCGCTCGCTCGGCTTCCACGCAGGCACGGGTTTCCCCGTCATCCAGGCCCGCGAACAGCGCCATCAGGCGCGCATTGCCACCGTCGCACTCCACCGCCACCGCGCCCTGCGCCGGGGCCGGCAGCCACTGCGGCGGTTGCAGGCGCGCGACGATGCGCGCGCCCAGGCCCAGACGCTCCAGGCCGGCCACGGCCAGCACGATGGCGTCGTAGCCACCGTTGTCGAGCTTGGCCAGGCGGGTGTTGACGTTGCCGCGCAGGTCCAGCAGTTCCAGGTCCGGGCGCAGCGCGCGCAGCTGGGCCTGGCGGCGCAGCGACGAGGTGCCAACCCGCGCACCGATCGGCAGCGCATCCAGCGAGGCGTACAGGTTGGAGACGAAACCATCGGCCGGATCGTGGCGGGTCAGCATCGCCGGCAGCGCGAAGGGTTCATCCAGTTCCATCGGCACATCCTTCAGCGAATGCACGGCGCAGTCGGCCTCACCACGCAGCATGGCCAGCTCCAGTTCCTTCAGGAACAGGCCCTTGCCACCGATGGCGGCCAGCGAGCGGTCCAGCACCTCGTCACCGCGGGTGCTCATCGGCACCAGTTCCACATGCAGGCCGGGGTGGGCCTGGCGCAGGCGATCGGCGACGTGTTCGCTCTGCCAGAGGGCGAGCGGGCTCTTGCGGGTGGCGATGCGGACGGTTTCCATCCGGTCATTATCGCGCCTATCGGCGGGATACGGCCAACGGCGGAGCCCCTCGTGGCTGGTGGGGGGTACGGTTGAAGCAACAGCCGTGCTTGGCCGGGCGGGATGGACCACGCAGGGGACGCTGCAAGTACGTCCATGTAAGCTCGGTCGCCGCATCCATGCGGCTCACGCCCCTGCGCAGCCCATCCCGCCCGACCTATGACAGTTTCCGTGTGCGCCAGCCACGGAAGATCAAAAGAAGAGCAGAGCAACAGCGGGTCGCTTCGCTCTGAGTCGAGCATGGCTCGACTCTACATTTCTCTCCCCACCCGATAACAACAATGCTTTTGCTGTCCGATGCAGTGGAGAACGAGAGGGTTGCGCCGGGGTGGGGTGGCGGGACCGTTGGCGCCATGGGCCCGAGGCATGCCTCGGGCGGGTTGGGCAGGACGCCCAACCCCGGTCTTGCCGTGTGCGCAGGATTGCGCACACGAGCAAGGCGCCATCGAGACCCCATGGATGGGTTTACGGCGTGTCCCGCCCGCCCATCCCGCCTCACCCAGCACGTAGAAACACCGAGCCATGACCCGCCGTTGCTGTTGCTGTTGCTGTTGCTGTTGCTTCAGACGTTGCTCGTAAGCAGTCGCGGCCGCAGGCCGCGCGGAACACTCACAGATGCCGCAGTTCCTGCTTCAGCGTCGCCACGCAGCGGCGGCTGACTTCCAGCGGTTGCTTGCCATGGCGCAACATCGCCTGCACCTGCCCACCCGTCCCACGACGCAGCTCCACCAGCTCATGGCGCGCCACCAGGCAGTTGCGATGGATGCGGATGAAGCGGCTGGCGAACTCTTCCTCCAGCGACTTCAACGATTCCTCGATCAGGTCTTCGCCGCGCGCGTGGTGCACCACCACGTACTTCTCTTCGGCCTGCAGGTAATGGATGTCGTCCAACGGAATCAAGCGCAGGCTGCCGCGCAGGCGCGCGCACAGCATGCTGCGCGCCTGCTGCCCGCGGTGGTCCTGTGGCTGGCCATCACGGCCGGCCAGGAACGTGCGCGCGCGCGCGATGGCCGCGGCCAGACGCTCGGCACGTACCGGCTTCATCAGGTAATCAATCGCTGCCGCCTCGAACGCCGACAGCGCATGCGCATCGTAGGCGGTGCAGAACACCACCGCCGGCCGCGGCTCGAAGCTGGCCAGGTGGCGGGCGGCTTCCAGGCCATCCAGCCCGGGCATGGCGATATCCAGCAGGACCAGGTCCGGCTGCAGCTCCGCGCACGCGTGCAGGGCCTGCTCGCCGTTGCCGGCTTCGGCCACCACATCCACGCCGTCCTGCGCGGCCAACAGGCTGCGCAGGCGCTCACGCGCCAGCGGTTCGTCATCGGCGATGACTACCCTCACGATCGCTCCCTCACTGGATCGGCACTGTCACCTGGCAGGCATAGTAGCCCTCGCTCCAGCCAGCCGTCATCCGCGCGGCGCTGCCGAAGCGCCAGGCCAGCCGATGGCCGATGCTGTGCTGGGCATGGCCGGCACCGCGCGCCAGGGCCAGCCCGGGGGCCTGCGGGTCGGGCGCCGGATTGCGCACGCAGATCTGCAGTTCATTACCCTCGCGCATCAGCTGCAACTCGATGGTGCCACCCTCGGGCAGCCGCGAGATGCCATGCAGCACGGCGTTCTCCACCAGCGGCTGCAGTACCAGGCGAGGCAGGGGAAGATCCCAGGGCAGCGGTTCGTCGCGCTGCCAGCGCACCTGCAGGCGCTCGCCCAGGCGCAGTGATTCGATCGACAGGTAGCGCTCGGCCAGCTCGCATTCGTCACGCAGGGTGGAATCACCCTCGCCTGCCCCCAGCGCGGCACGGAACAGATCGGACAGGTCCAGTACCGCACGCTCGGCCACGACCGGGTCGCGATGCAGCAGGCTGGCGATCAGGTTCATGCTGTTGAACAGGAAATGCGGGCGGATCCGCGCCTGCAGGGCATCGGCCTGTGCGCGTGCGTTGGCCTGTACCTGCGCGGCCCAGCGATCACTCACATAGAAGTAGCGCAGGGCCAAGGCTGTGATCAGCGCCGTCGTCGCCGCGCTGCCCAGCGTGAAGCGCCAGAAGCTGATGCCGCGGGCGAAGCTGTCGCCAAGCACCGCGTACAGGGCATGCACGATGCCCGCGCAGACCACCGCGATCAGCGTCGCCAGTGCGATGGCCGAGACCGCCCCCAGAACCTGTGGCAACCTCGACAACGCGTTCCGCAGCAGACACAGGCTGGCCGTTACGGCCAGCGCCAGCCACAACGCGAAACCACTGGCCGACAGCAGTTCGCCCACAGTCCAGTGGCGGCTGCCATCCGGGGCCAGGGCCAGCACCACCACCACCAGTTCGGCCAGGCCGAGCATCGCCGCCAGCCGCGGCAGGCGGCACAGTTCCGGCATCCAGGGCGGGGCGCTGGCCGGCGGCATGGGTCAGGCAGCGCCCAGGCGTTCCTGCAACCAGTCACCCAGCGCCTGGATCTCTTCGGCGCAGACCTGGTGGGCCATCGGGTAACTGTGCCATTCCACCTCCAGGCCCAGCGCCTGCAGTGCCTGCGCACTGTGTGCGGCCACCGCCTGCGGAATCACCGGATCGCTGCTGCCATGGGCCATGAACACCGGCACCTGCACGGCGCCTTCAGCGCGCTTTGCGCCGTCGGCTTCGGGCAGGTAGGTGGACAGCGCGATCAGGCCGGCCAGCGGCGCAGTGCGTGACAGCGCGGCGGTCAGGATGATCGCGCCCCCCTGCGAGAAACCGGCCAGGAAGATCTTCTCCGGCGCGATGCCACGCTCGATCTCGCGCGCGATCAGCGCATCCAGCTGCACCACCGATTCCTGCACGCCCACCATGTCGGCGCGCGAACGGAAATCCATGCCGACGATGTCGTACCAGCCGCGCATCGGCACGCCGTTGTTGATCGTGATCGGCCGCACCGGTGCATGCGGGAACACGAAGCGCAGCGCCGGCCAATGCGGACGCACCAGCTCCGGCACGATCGGCGCGAAGTCGTGGCCATCGGCACCGAGGCCGTGCAGCCAGATCACCGACCACTGCGGCGAGGCGCCGGTCTCCTGTTCCACCGTTTGCAGCATGATGCGGCTCCTTCAAGTTCGAGCCGCATTATGCCGCTGCCGCGGGACGATCAGTACAGCGGCGGTTGTTCGGCCGCTTCCCGGCGCAGCTGCGCGGCGCGTACCAGCACCGGCGGCGGGATGTTCTCCTCGGGGATATCAAGCAGGCCAAGACGGTGCAGGAAGGCGCCGGGGCCACGCGAAGACGTCAGTGCCACCACCGGTACCGCCAGCACCATGCCGATCACCACCGGCGCCATCCACGCGGCCAGCGATGGCGACACCGCCCAGGCCAGCATGCCCATGAAGGCGCCGAACACCCCCAGCCCACCGTAGCCACGGATCAGCGCCAGCCACGAAATGCCACCATCGTCACGCTGCTGCGCGTCCCAGCCCGAATCGCGGCCGGACAGCACTTCGGCCACGCCGCGCGACTGCACGTACATCACCACCGGCGCCATCAACGCGGCCAATACGGTTTCCACCAGCATCGAGACGAACGCGCGCAGGGCACCGCCACACCCGCGGCGGTCGACCGGGTCCAGCAGCATCGCCAGGTAACCCAGCACCTTGGGCAGCAACAGCACCGCCATGGTCGCCGCGAACAGGCGCACCACCTGTTCCTCGTCCTGGGCCCGCCAGTACACGCTGGGCGACAGGTGCAGCAGGGCGTTGAAATCGATGCCTTCCTGGAACAACGGGATGGCGATGCCGATCAGCATCAGCATCGCCCACATCGGCGCAGTGAAGTAATGACCGATGCCGATCAGCATGTGCATGCGGCTGATCCAGTGCAGGCCACGGCTGCCGACCACCTTGCCGTGCTGCAGGTTGCCCTGGCACCAGCGGCGGTCACGCACCAGCAGGTCGGTCAGGGTCGGCGGACCTTCTTCATAGCTGCCGCCCAGGTACGGCACCATGTGCGCGGCCCAGCCGCCACGACGCATCAGCGCCGCTTCGACGAAGTCATGACTGAGCACGTGGCCACCGAACGGCTTGCGCCCCGGCAGCGCCGGCAGCCCGGCCTGATCGGCGAAGGCGCGGGTGCGGATGATGGCATTGTGGCCCCAGTAATTGCTCTCGGCACCGTGCCACCAGGCCACGCCACGGGCGATCACCGGACCGTACACACGGCCGCCGAACTGCTGCATGCGCGCGAACAGGGTGCGCCCGCCGATCACCGACGGCAGGGTCTGGATCAGGCCGACGTCGGCGTTGTGCTCCATGCCCGCGACCAGGCGCACGATGCTGTCGCCGGTCATCAGGCTGTCGGCGTCCAGGATCAGCATCTGCGGGTAGGCGCCGCCGAAGCGGCGGACCCAGTCGGCGATGTTGCCGGCCTTGCGCCCGCTGTTGTCGCCACGGCGGCGGTAGAACAGCCGCGCCTGGCCATCGGGCACGCGCTCACGCAGTTCGGCGAACACCTGCTCCTCGGCCCGTGCGATGTCTTCGCGCCGGGTATCACTGAGCACGAAAAAGTCGAACCGGTCGAGCTGGCCGGTGGCGGCCACCGACTCGTAGATCGCCTGCAGGCCGGCCAACAGCCGGCGCGGATCTTCGTTGTAGGTCGGCATCAGCAGCGCGGTGCGGCTGTGCACCGTCGGCAGTGGCTTGTCCGGGTCGATGCCGAGGCGATACCCCCGGTCGAACACGGCAGTCAGGAAGCCGGCCACGGCGCTGGCGAAAGACAGCGCGATCCAGGCGAACAGGCCGACAAACAGCACCAGCAGGCAGGCCTCGAGCACGCTGATGCCATTGGCCGACAGCACCCGCCACATCATCCGGGTAGCGATGGCGGTCATCGCCAGCGTGCCGCCGAAGATATAGAACCGGCGCAGGCCGATCAGCCGCGGCGAGGTGCGGTGGCGGCGAACCTTCAGCTGGCCTTCGCGCAGGGTCTGCTCAGGCATCTGCAACGGCGATTCAGCCGGCAGCAGCGTCCAGCCGGCATCAAGCCGGGACGTATCTGCTTCCGCATGGATGGTCTGCACCTCCATTGCCGCCTACTCCGCGCAGTCGGCACGGCCGGCCATCCCGGCCGGGCTGCATGCACCAAGGTTCCCGGCGCGCTTTCCCGGCGCCCGCACTTGTCCTGGCTGCGTCGGCGTCACGCCACGCAGTCGCTGTCTGTCACTACCGGAACCCACACGATCTCCAACGGGGCGGAATCGAAAATGCGGCTCAGTCTAGGGCGCCGGATGTAAGCCGAGTGCGAAGGTCTACGCCGGGATTTATCCCCATTCAGCAAACAGCAGGCGAGTGCCGGGGCAGGGGAACGGATGTCACTTGGTCGCCCCAGGTACTGGATCGTAACAAACGCGAACGGTTATCATTTCATTAACCAGGCAGGTCACCGTCTTCCGCACGGCCGAGACCCACCCAGCTGCGCCGGTTCCAACCCAGCGCCCAACGACCCATGGAAGGGGGCTGCCTGCTGCGTGCGCCTGCTGCTTCCACCGGGTCCCCCTCCTCCGATGGAAGCCGTCATGTCCCTGTCGTTCCGTACCCCTTCCGCGCGCCTGCCGCGCACCCGCCTGGCCTGCGCTCTGGCCACCGCCTGCCTGCTGGCCCTGCCCGGCCTGGCCGCCGCAGAGGCCAGCGCCGATGCCTCCACCAAGGATCTGGATACCGTGGTGGTCACCGCCTCGGGCAACCAGCAATGGATCAAGGATGCACCGGCCAGCATCAGCGTGATCAGCCGCGAGGACATCGAGCGCCAGCCCGTGCACGACCTGGCCACCCTGCTCAGCCGCGTGCCGGGCGTGACCGGTGGCCTCAGCGCGGTCGGCGAGCAGTCCAAGATCAAGCTGCGTGGCATGCCGTCCAATTACACGCTGGTGCTGGTGGACGGCAAGCGCATGGGCAGCTCGGCCTCGACCAACTACCGGCCCGACCTCGGCCGCCAGGATCTGAACTGGATCTCGCCCGACCAGATCGAACGCATCGAGGTGGTGCGCGGACCAATGTCGTCGCTGTACGGCTCCGACGCCATGGGCGGCGTGATCAACATCATCACCAAGCGCATCGGCGATGACTGGAACGGCAGCGCCACCCACAGCTATACCCGCCCGGGTGATGGCAAGCGCGGTGATACCCAGCAGATCGGTGCGACGTTCTCCGGCCCGCTCGGCGAGCGCTTCGGCCTGCGCATCGGTGCCAACAGCATGCGCCGCGACTCGGACCGCTCCAACGGTGGTGTCTATGGCAATGCCTACGCCGGCGAGAAGGACCGCAATGTCGACGCGCTGCTGCAGTGGAAGCTCAGCGATGCGCAGGAACTGTCGCTGGAAGCCGGCCACGGCGTGCAGCAGGCCTTCATCGACGCATCGCTGGAAAAGCAGGACGAAGGCGCCTGGGGTGCCAGCGAACTCAAGCGCAGCTCGCTGGCACTCAACCACGATGGCAAGTGGAGCTTCGGCAACTCGAAGCTCAGCGCGTACTGGACCGAGTACAAGAACGACATCGGTGCCACCGGCCGCTCCGAGGCCACCGATACCATCATCGAAGGCAGCCTGACCACGCCGTTCACCCTGGGCGTTGAACACCAGTTCGCCGTCGGTGGCCAGTGGAAGCGCCAGGAACTGACCAATACCGATACCATCGGCCGCGCGCCGATCGACTATGCCGGCAATGCCGTCAGCGGCTCCAACCTGGAAGTGGATACCTGGGCATTGTTTGTCGAGGACGAACTGAAGCTGCACCGCACGCTGGCGCTGACCGTGGGCGCACGCCTGGATCATCATGAGAAGTTCGGCAGCCACGTCAGCCCCCGCGCCTACCTGGTCTGGCACCCGGCCGAACAGTGGACGATACGCGGTGGTGTTTCCAAGGGCTTCCGCGCGCCCAGCCTGACCGAGAACTCGCCCAGCGCGGCCACCCAGTCCGGCGGCCGCGGCTGCACCTCGCTGATCCCGCTGGGCTATACCCGCGGTGGCTGCTACATGGCCGGCAACCCGGACCTGGACCCTGAAACCAGCACCAACCGAGAGATCGGCATCAGCTTCGACAATGACCTGTTCGATGCCGGCCTGACCTACTTCCATACCGACTTCAAGAACAAGATCGAGTACGCGCCCCTGGGCAAGTTCAACGGCATCTGGTGGACGCGCATGAGCAACGTGCAGCGCGCGCGCACCAGTGGCATGGAAGGCAACTTCAATGTCCGCTTCGGCGAGCAGTGGCGCTGGCGCACTTCGGCCACCTGGATGAAGGAAGCCAAGAACCTGACCACCGGCAGGAACCTGATCGATACGCCGGAGTTTTCCGGCTATTCGTCGCTGGACTGGACACCCAACACGGTGTTTTCCAGCAGCCTGTCGGCGCAGTACACCGGCAAGCAGACCGGTACCGCCACGACCTTCCTCAAGGCCTACACCCTGTATGACCTGACCGCAGCCTGGAACGTCAACGAGGTACTGACCCTGCGCGGCGGTGTCAGCAACCTGGCCGACAAGAAGCTGTATGCCGAAGGCTCCACCGACTACTTCGTGGCCGGGCGCAGCTACTTCATGAGCATGACCGCGCGGTTCTGACCGGCGGCGCGCGCCGCGATCGCGCTGGCAGCACGCCAGCGCGATCGGCGGTGTTGCGGATTACTCGCTTTCCAGCGCGGCCGCGGCCGCGTTCTGCGTAGCGGCCGTGCGTGCACGGTCCATCGCTAGCGCCAGTTGCTGGCGTGCGAGCAGTTGTTGTGCCTGCACCACTTCAGGTGTCGGCAGGAGCACCGGTCCCGGTGCGTTTTCCGGTATAGCAGGTGTGGTCATGCAACCTCCATGGACATCCCGCCGCCGCCCGGGTTCAGCTGGGGCGGCAGCGGAACTGCGCACCCTATCCTAAAAACAAGGCGGATGGGTGACGGTGCGGCGCCCCGCCGCAGGCCTGCACATGCCGGGCGCGTCACATTTTTGACGGTTGAGGGTAGTTTCCTGAACCGTAGGCCTCGTATCATGTAACCGTTTTCCTACAAGGACGTAATCGTCAATGAACGCCGTCGACCTCTCCCGCTTCAGCCCGAAGTGGCAGTTCCGCTTCAATTTCTTCCAGCAGCACGGCGCTCCGAAGGAGCCGCGCTTCAAGGAAGCCTGGAAGGCGCTGTCCTTCGGCGACCGCCTCAAGATCAACATCAACTTCTTCGCCTTCTTCTTCGGCTTCATCTACCTGTTCATTCTGGGCATGTGGCGCAAGGCGCTGGTGGTGATCGGCATCGGCCTCGTGCTGGGCATCGTGTCCCTGTTCCTGCCGGACATCATCGCGCGCCCGCTGTTCATCGCCATGAACTTCCTGGTTGCCGCCAGCACCAACTACAGCTACTACCTGGAGCAGGTGAAGGGCAAAGCCAGCTGGAATCCCTTCGAAGGCATGTTCTGACGCGATGCTGCCGCCGCACTCCGGCCTGGCATAGCATCAAGCAGACATGAAGACGCCCGGCCTTGGCCGGGCGTCTTCATGTGCGCGCAACAGGATCAGGCCGCGCGGCGGACCGTAGCCACCGGCTCGGCCTGCAGGCGGAAGCGCGAGACCGCCACCGCCAGCTGCTCGGCCTGTTCTTCCATCGCACGCGCGGCGGCACTGGCCTCTTCCACCAGTGCGGCGTTCTGCTGGGTGGTCTCGTCCATCTGCACCACGGTCTGGTTGACCTGCTCGATGCCCGCCGACTGCTCGCGCGAGGCTGCCGAGATCTCGGCCATGATCTCGTTCACTCGGCCGACCTGGCCGACGATTTCCTGCATGGTGCGGCCCGCGCCGTGCACCAGCTGTGCACCGGCGCCGACCTGCGCCACCGAAGCGTCGATCAGCTCCTTGATCTCCTTGGCCGCACCTGCCGAGCGCTGGGCCAGCGCGCGCACTTCGCTGGCGACCACGGCGAATCCGCGGCCCTGTTCGCCGGCACGCGCCGCTTCCACCGCCGCGTTCAACGCCAGGATGTTGGTCTGGAACGCGATGCCATCGATTACCGAAATGATCTCGGCAATGCGCTGCGAGGAGGCCTCGATCTGTTCCATGGTCTGCACCACCTGGCTGACCACCTGCCCGCCTTCGCTGGCCACGCCCGCTGCGGAGCCGGCCAGGGTGTTGGCCTGCAGCGCGTGGTCGGCATTCTGGCGCACCGTGGAGGTCAGCTCTTCCATCGAGGCCGCGGTCTCTTCCAGGTTCGCCGCCTGCTGCTCGGTGCGGCGCGACAGGTCACTGTTGCCGGCGGCAATCTCACCCGCCGCCAGGCGGATGCTGGCCGCCGACTGCTGGATCTGGCCAACGATCTGGGTCAGCTGCTGCACGGTGCTGTTGGCATCGTCGCGCATCACCGCGAACACGCCGTGGAAGTCGCCCTGCATGCGCGCGCTGAGGTCGCCTGCGGCAATCGCGCGCAGCAGCGTCGACAGCTCGGCCAGGTTGTGGTCGCTGACCTGCATCATGGTGTTGAGGGTTTCCACCATGCGGCGGAAGTCGTGGTCGAAGCGCAGCGTGTCGCCGCGCACCGCGAAATCGCCGGCCGCTGCGGCGGCGGCCAGCTGCTGGATCTGATCGTTGATCGCCGCCAGGTTGCTCTTGGTGGTGGCCATTGCAGCGGTGAACACCGCCTTCTCGCCCGGCAGCGCTTCCATGTCCACGCTCAGGTCACCCACCGCATAGCGTTGCATCACGTCGACCAGGCGCTGGGTGACGGCGTTGCTGGAGGCCACCAGCTGGTTGCTGTCAGCGACCATCCGGCCGTACTCACCCGGGAACGCCGAGGCGTCCATGCGGTAGCTGATTTCACCGGCGTCATGGCGACGCGCCATTTCCGCCTGCGCCGCCATCACCGACTGCAGCTGCCCCCGCATGCCCTGCATCGCGTCCAGCAGGCGGCCCACTTCGTCGTTGCTGCGTGCCGGCAGGGTGCTGTCCAGCTTGCCCGCGGCGACGTCGCCGGCCACGCGCACGGCTTCGGCCAGTGGGCGGATCGCCAACCGGCGCAGCAGCACATAGACACCGGCACTCAGCGTCAGCGCGGCCACCACACCAACCAGCAGGGTCAGCCACAGCAGCTGGCGCGCCTCGGCCACGATCACCGCGTGCGGCATCACCACACCCAGTGCAAAGCGCTGCGGCGCATCGCCCACACGCAGCGGCACGTATACGCGCACGTTGCCGGCGGCATCCGGAGTGAAGGCTTCGAACCGGCGGTCGGCGGCGATGTCTGCCAGCATGCTGCGGGTCAATGCGTCGCCACGCGGCTTGCCGATTTCGGCGGCATTGGCCGAGGCCAGCACCACGCCATTGGGCGAGAGCAGTTCGACGCGCCCGGCGCCCATCGGCTTCAGCGTGGCCAGGTGCTTCTGCAGCGCCGCCAGCGAGAAGTCCACAGTGAATACACCGAGGAACCGGCCGTTTTCGATGATCGGCGTGCTCAGCGTGCTCATCAGCACCTGCTGGCCACCGATGTCGTAGGCGTAGGGCTCGCTTACCTTCGCCAGCTTGTCGCGGCTGGGCACCATGTACCAGTCACCGGAGCCACTGGCCGTCTCGGTGTAGTCGGTCATCGTCGACTGCTGCGGCTTGCCGTCGTGCCAGGCCCAGTAGCTCATGTAACGACCGGTGGCATCGTGCGCTTCGGTGTTGACGAACTCGGCATCCTTGCCATCGAAGGCGTCGGCCTCCCACATGGTGCTCTTGCCCAGCCACTCGGGGTGGGTGCGCAGCTGCTCGCCCAGCACGGCAGCCAGGCTGGCACGGTCCGGAACATCGCCGCGCGCGCGCTGGGCGAGCACGGCCTCGACCATGGCGTCGTTGCTGGCAAAGGCGGTGCCCAGATCGGCCGCGACCTGGCGGGCTTCGGCGGTGGCTTCGCTGGCCATGGTCTGGCGCGAGGCGTCGATCAGGCTGGCGCTGGCCTGGCGGTAGATCAGGAACGCAGTCAGGCCGAAGCACAGCAGCGCGATCGCAGCGGTGCCCAGCATCAGCTTGTGGGCGATGCTGCCCGGGCGGCGGGCAGCGGCGGAACGGGGAGAAGGCATGGAAGGGTCCGCAAGGCAGTTCAGGACGACCGGCACCGCGAGGGCACCGCGCAGGTGCGCGATCCGTCGCGCAGGCCACCGGCCGCCGGGACACGCCCGGCGCTGGAAGCGCACCGGGTTAGCGGCCGCCTGCGAACGAGGTTGAGGCGGTCCATCTGCACATTCCTGAACCTGCTCAGGGTCGGGTCAGGAACCCGCCCTGCTGCCGCCCTATTCGGCCACGCGGTCCTTGATCCATTCGGCCCGCGGCAGCACCTCGATGCTGCCAACCGCGTACTGCTGCAGCACGTCGTCCGGGCCGAAGCGCGGCTGCCAGCCCAATGTGCGGCGCATCAGTGCACTGTCGTAGACGCGGTCAATGCTCAGCGGCAGCGGCCAGCCACGGCGCTCGAACTCGGCCAGCAACTGCGGGGCGCGGCGGGCCAGCACCCTGCGCGGCTGGGTCGCCAGTTCCAGGCAATCCTCGCGCAGGAACGGCGTCGGTGCGCAGGCAATGTAGCGTGCGAAGGCAGCGCCCTCATCGTGCAGCAGCGCGGCATGTGCGCTGGCCACGTCGCGCGCGTCGATGCCGCGGTGCAGGCGGAACATCGCCATCCGCTCCGGTGGCTCGGGGAAACAGCGGGCCATGCGCAGCACGCGCACGCTGAAGCCCGGCGCCGCAGCGGCTTCAGCCAACGCCTCGGCCTGCAGCTTGCTGCGATGATAGATGGTGCGTGGCAGCGGCTCGGTATCTTCATCGATCCAGCGGCAACCGCCCGCCACCACCGCATGGCCATACAGCGCCGTGGTGCTGGTCAGCACGAAGCGGCGTGCACCGGCCTCGCGGGCAGCCTGCAACAGGTGTGCGGTCGCCTCCACATTGATCTGCTGGAATACCGCATCCGGCACCAGGCCGACATGGGGTGCGTGCAGGGCGGCGGTATGGATCACCGCGTCGACGCCCTGCACTGCCCGCATCACGGCCTGACGATCGGTGACATCGGCAATGATGCGGGTGGTGGCGAATGGGCTGCGATCCAGCCCCACCACTTCGTGGGCCGCCGCCAGCGCGCCGAAGATCGCACGCCCGATCCGCCCGGAACTGCCGGTCAACAGAATCTTCATTGAGTCCATTCACTCGAAGCGCCCGGGAACTACCGGGATGCATCGATTCTAGGCACGCTGCATGTCGTCTGCGATAGGGCGTGGTTGCAATTGTGCGTTCATTCTGGCGATACCGATTGGGCCAGCAGCTGGCGGGCGACGAACAGCGGATCGTCACCGCCTGCTGCATCAGGCGTGACGCCGGTGCGTTCCCAGTTGGTTCCGGTACGGAGGTTGATCGGCTGCCGGTCGGGAATGCTGATCTGATAGCCATCCGGCAGCAGCACAGGATCATCGAACATATGTGCCGCGCCGCCACTTCGACTACCAACGACACGTGCCCGCCCCTGCGCCTGCAGCGAGTACGCGACGAATTCGGCGGCCGACCCGGTGCGGCGGTCGATCAGCACCACCAGCGGCTTCAGGTACAGCCCCAGGCTCGCCGGTGGCAACGGTACCGGACTGCGCTGGCCACGGCGTTGCAGTGACTGCACCTGGGTGATCTCCGGCGCCAGCAGGGCCCGCACCAGCAGGTCCGCACTGCCGTCATCGCCACCACCGTTCTGGCGCAGGTCCAGCACCAGGCCATCGGTGTCGGCCAGCAGGGTGAAGGCAGCAGCCAGCTTCGGCCGGGCCAGATCGAGCGGATAGAAGGTGCTCAGGCGCAGGTAACCGATGTTGCCTTCCAGCACCCGCACCTCGCGCACGCCCGCACCATTGCTGCGCGCATCCGCGCGCCAGGCCATCAGCCAGTCGTCCTGGCCGGCGCGGGCATCCACCCGCTCGACATGGAAGTGGCCATCGAACACGTCCAGATCCTGGTTCAAGCGTGCGCTGAACGCCTTGGGGTCCGCGCAGCTGTCCACATAGCGCTGCTGGGTGGACCAGCCGCGCACGGCCTCGGCAATGTGCGCGCCTTCGGCCACGTCCAGGTACTGCGCCTGTATCGCCGTGGCCGCCGCCTGCAGCACCGCGTCCTGGGCCGGGCAGGACGCCGCCAGCAGCGCGCCCAGGATCCACGAAACCGCCATGACCGCACCCCATGTTGATGATATGTAAGCGCTTATATATCATCGCCACCATGGATCTCCAACATGCCACCCTGGGAACACTGCTGCGGGCCCTGCTCGACCAGCTGGACCCGGCGGTCGAGCAGGCCTACCGCGACCTGAAACTGGACTACCGGCCGCGCTACACCCCGGTGCTGCGCACGCTGATGGCGCAGGGACCCTGCCGCATCAAGGATCTCGCACTGGCCTGCGGGCTCAGCCATTCGGCGCTCAGCCAGACGGTTTCAGCTATGGTGCGCGACGGCTGGCTGCACGCTGCGGTCGGTGAAGACAGCCGCGAGCGCATCCTGCAGCTGAGCCCGCGCGCGTTGCAGGCGTTGCCGGCGCTGCAGGCGCAGTGGCAGGCCACGGCACGCGCGGCGCGCAGCCTCGATGCCGATCTTGGACAGTCATTGGAGCAGGTGCTGCGCGACGCACTGCAGGCACTTGAACAGCGGCCGTTCGCGCAGCGACTGCGCGGCACGCCCCAACGCTGAGGCGCTTACTGCTCGGCCGCCATCTCGATTTCGCTGAGGAACGTCCAGCTGCCATTGGCCAACCGCAGCTCCAGCGTGCGGCACTGCGCGGCCAGCGGCGCGGCGTTGCCCAGCACGTATTCCTCTTCGGTCGAACCGCTCAGTCCGGCCTGGGTGAATGGCGCCGACAGCACACCGATCTTCACCGCAGCGGCGCCCGGCTCGGCACACATCACCTCCACAGCTGTCGGCGTGACGATGCCCCACGCCGGGCGGGTCATCGTATGCAGGCCGATCCAGTCCACCCGCCGGCGCTGGCCCAGGTCGATGGTGATGCTGGCGTTGCCATGCACGCCTACCCAGCCTGCATCCATCGGGTTGCGCGGATCCCCCACCCGACGATCGAACAGTTCATGCCCGGTGCTGTCGGGATAGTTCGCATCCGGCGTCACGCTGTAGCTGTAGGTGGTCTGCACCGGATCGACGAGGTAGGACGCGCCGAGCCCATACAGCCCGCGATAGGTGTTCATCATCCGCGACGATTCGGCATAGCCCTGGCCGGGGCCGACCACCTCGGACATGTGGTACTGGTTGAGCCAGGCAACGCGCTTGCCGGCCGAACGCGCGCTCCACAACTGCTGGTTGATACGCTGCACCGACGCGGAGCGATAGGCACCGGACAATCCGTTGCCGGTTTCCAGGAACAAGGGACTGCCATGGTTGAACAGTTCGATGTCGGCCCACAGGCCGCTGGCCCCCAGCGCCGCCGACAGCGCCTCGTAATACGCCTCGGTGGAATGACCCGGGCGATCCCACTGGAACAGGCGTGCATGCGAGGCGGCGCCGATGCCGTCCTGCCAGATCTGCACATCCACGCCGGTGGCCGTACGGAACTGTGCAGCAGCCCGGCCCACGCTGGCCGGATCCACGCTGGATGACGCCAGGTAGGGGGCCACCATCACCGGCTGCGAGGGTGTACTGCCTTTGAGCGCCGTCACGATCGCACGGTAGAACGGCGCGCGATCAGCCGGCACCTGTGCTGGCTCGTCGGTGATGTACCAGCCAGCGAACGCCGGATGCGATCCGTACTGTTGGCCCAGCTGGGCCAGCGACTGCGCCGCATCCTGTGCCACGGCCGTTGCGTTCTGCCCCTGCCAGAAGGTGGCGCACTGCCCCGAGCTGTAGGTGGTGCCGACCACGACCTTCATGCCGCGCGCGGCCGCCGCATCGAGCACGGTGCCGAGCTTGCCGGGAAAGCCGGCAATCCATTCGAAATCCTGCACGCCGCTGGCGCAGCCGACGCCGGCACGGGTGGCACGCACCTGACCGAGGATGATCGTGTCGTTGCCCAGGTCCTGCAGTTCATCCAGGAACAGCGGCAACTGCGCAGCCGGCAGTTGTTCGTCGCTGCCCGAGTAGCCAACGTGGACGAAGCTGCCGGACAACAGAGGGCTGGCTGCGTGGACGGGAGCGGTACAGGCCAGCACTGCGATCAATCCAACCCTGTTCATGTTCTACGTCCCTGTCGTGGCCAGGCGAGTGGCGTTGTTGCGCATCCTATCAACAGCAACGGTGGCCCCATCATGATCACCGGTGGATGCACGTGTGCTTCTACGCAACACTCCATCCTCACTGTCTTCCTGCGGCCCTGCTGCCGCAGTTGAGCGAGATCGCCGCAGCGAAGGCAGCGCCCGCCTGAATGGCTGCCTGATCAGCCCCGTGCGCAGGGCGCGTGAAAACCGGGGCGAAGATGGCGACCTGGACTTAGCGTGCGATGGCCAAGCATGGATGCCGTCGTCTACGAAGGCGACGCCCATACCGCAGGAGATTTCACATGACTGAGCAGAACCCGCGCAGCTCCAACCGGGGTTTCGCATCAATGGACCAGGAAAAGCAGCGCGCGATCGCGGCCAAGGGCGGGCGCGCCGCACATGCCTCCGGCAACGCGCATGAATTCAGTCCGGCCGAGGCACGTGTCGCAGGCCGCAAGGGCGGCGAGGCGATCAGCCGCAACCGCCAGCACATGGCCGAGATCGGTCGTGAAGGTGGACACGCTCGCCACGCCAATGCGCGCCAGCAGCAACAACAGCCTCAGGAGATCGAACGCACGGCAGCGGGTCCGCAACGCCAGCAGGGCTGAATGCAGCGCGTCAGGCCGGTGCGCGCTGCCGATACAGCCCGAGCGCCGCAAGCAGGGCCAGCGCACCGGCCACAGCCATCGCCCATCCGAAACCACTGGCCATCGCACTGCGATACCACGTCAGCATCTGCGGCGTGGCGTGCATCGAGCCTGGTTGCAGGATCAGTTCGCGCGCCTGTGCCGCCAGCTCCCGCTGCCCGGCCGCCTGCGCGGACGCGGCGAACTGCTGCACGGCGCGCTGGCCCATCAGGCTGCCCAGCAGCGCGATGCCCAGGCTCATGCCTGCCTGACGTAACGCGTTCATCGTGGCTGAGGCAATACCCGCGCGCTCGACCGGCGCGCTGGCCATGACCGCCATGCCGGTCGCCGGCACTGCCAGCCCCATTCCAATGCCAAGCAGCACCAGCACAGCACTGGAATAGGCGTGCGAAGTAGCCGGTTCGAACGTGGCCATCGCGCACAGCGCCGCCCCGGCCAGGGCATAGCCCAGCACCAGCGCGGCGTGCAGCCCGAGGTGGGCGACCAGACGCCCGAACAACAGCGAGACGGCACCCATCAACAGGAACTGCGGGGCCAACTGGGAGCCTGCCAGCGCAGCGTTGTGCCCCTGTGCCTGCTGGAAGAACAGCGACAGGAAGAACAGGCTGGCATAGGCAGTGAAGCCCAGCACGAACGAGGCCAGGTTGAACATGCCGAAGCGGCGGTCGGCAAACAGGTCCAGCGGCAGCAATGGGCGTGCCACCCGGCGTTCGACGATGCCGAACAGGATCAACCCGGCAGCTGCCACGCCCAGCGCCAGCAGCGTCACCGGGGCCAGCAGGCCATGCGCGCCGATCGCGATCAGGCCATAGCTCAGCGCACCCAGCGCGACGACGCTGAGCAGCTGCCCGGCAGGGTCCAGCGCAGCGTGCTGCGGATGCCGCCGCTCCGGAATTCCCCAGGCGCCCAGCGCCAGTGCTAGCAGGCCCAACGGCAGGTTGATCAGGAAGATGCTGGGCCATCCGACGCGCTGTACCAGCACGCCTCCCAGCAGCGGGCCAAGCACCAGGGCCAGCGCACTGAACGCCGACCAGCCACCGATCGCACGTGCACGTTGGCGCGCGTCGGGAAACGCGTGGCTGAGGATCGGCATTGCGGCGGGAATCAACAAAGCGCCCGCGATGCCCTGCACTGCACGCCCGGCTACCAGGGTCGCAAGATTGCCGGCACAGGCGCACAGCAGCGACCCCAGCGTGAAGGTGGCGACGCTGAGCAGCCACATCCGCCGATGACCGTAACGGTCCCCACGCGGCCCCGCCGACAGCATCAACGCCGACAGCGCGATTGCATACGCATTGATCACCCACTGCAGGCCGGCCATGTCGGTATTCAACGCCTGCTGCAGGGTCGGCAGGGCGACGTTGACGATGCTGATGTCCAGCGAGGCGAGGAATGTGCCGAGATAGGCCGCCAGCAACAGGGCCGGCCGCTGGAAACGTCGCATGTACGGTTCCCGGGGGAAGGATGTGTGCGCATCCTAGCCACTGACTGACCGTCGGTCAATGACTGACGGTCAGTCGGTGCCACAGGCCAGCTAGAATGGCTCCCGTCGCACCCGGATCCCTCCCACATGCAGACCCCAGCTGTCGCCAGGCCACGCACCAAACCTGCGGAAACCCGCCAGGAAGAACTGATGGACGCCGCGCAGGCGCTGTTCCTGTCAAAGGGAGTGGATGCCACCACCATCAGCGACATCGTCGCCGCAGCCGACGTTGCCAAGGGCACCTTCTATACCTATTTCGCCTCGCGCACCGAGATTCTGCAGGCGCTGGCGCAGCGCTATACCCGGCGTTTCATGGAAGACGTCGACCGCGCCGTGCAGCATTACCCGGCCAGCGATGGCGTAGCGCGCCTGCGCGCCTGGATCCGCGCCAACATCGAACTTTATGTGCGCACCCATGCACTGCACGACGTGGTGTACGCCAACCATCATCACCACCAGCGTGGCAACGCCGAACGCAATGCGATCCAGCAGCAACTGCTGGGCATCCTCGAAGCAGGCAATGCCGCAGCTCTGTGGCAGCTTCCAGCGCCCAAAGTCACCGCCTCGTTGATCTATGCCGGCGTGCACGGCGCCACCGACGACCTGATCGCCACACCCGCACAGAATGCCGATGCCTTCATCGCCGCCGTGGTGGATGATTGCCTGCGCATGGTCGGCGTGCCACCGACCAGTACCAAACGGCGCTGACGGACGTTCTGCCGCTCAGGTGTGGGCGAGGATGTTCAACAACCGCCCGAACGGGTCACGGACGAAGAAGCGGCGCACGCCCCAGGGCTCATCGGCCGGGCCATATTCCAGCGGGATGCCGGCCGCGCGCATGCGCTCCAGTACCTGTTGCAGATTGTCCACTTCGATCGACAGGTCCGGCACTGCGGTGCCGGTGACGGCCATGTGCGGCGGCTCCGATGCGATTCCCCATCCTCGCCGCTGCGTGCATGGCCTGCAAGCGGGCGGCGCTGAAACAGAAGAGCCCCGTCAGGGACGGGGCTCGTCATCAATCCTGCATTGCCACTGCTTACACAGCGCCGCAGCGATCCATGATGCAACGATCGTATTCGTACTGGCATTCCATCGCATCAACGCCACCGGACAGACACGCCTGGTAAGCCTTCCAACAGGGAAGATCGCATGGCGGAATCGGCCCAGCCACAGCAACCGAACCGCTGCAGGCCAAGGCGAACACCGCACCCGCGATCATTTTCCTGAAAGTACGCATCGACATCACTCCTTGATAAGCCTGGTGAGCCCAGGCCGGGCCACGGTAGCGAGGCCTCCGGGAGATGGAGTGAACGCCAGCGTCACGCCCAATTAACGTGTTCATAAAATTCCTGCCACATAGCTGGGGGGTATCGCCGTGCCTTGGCGTTAACGGTTTTGTAGTCCGTCATCCAAGGAAGTTGTCCGATGAATCACCCGCTGCACGGCCGTTCGTCCCACTCCCGTTCTCCGATGCATAGCCGCCTCGCACTGGCTGTAGCCAGTTCCCTGCTGCTGGCTGCTACGCCCGCCATCGCCAGCGAATCACTCGACACCTGGCAGCAACAGCGACAATTGCAGGCGGCCTGGGCGCAACCTGCCACGTCGGC
This sequence comes from Stenotrophomonas sp. SMYL86, assembly GCF_036320025.1. Lineage (NCBI taxonomy): Bacteria > Pseudomonadati > Pseudomonadota > Gammaproteobacteria > Lysobacterales > Lysobacteraceae > Stenotrophomonas > Stenotrophomonas sp. SMYL86. Next base: position 164,305 of record NZ_JAWIRU010000003.1, on the reverse strand, counting down.
GCCCTCTTCCACGCCCCTTCAGTTGCCGGTTGCAGCAGCCGCAGCAGCAGCCAGCACCACTTCGATTCTCGGTAAGCCGGGTGACCCGGCCAGCTGGCGCACGGACGAATTCAATGCCGACTGGGGTCTGGGTGCAATGAATGCCCAATTTGCGTACGCGCGGGGGCTGACCGCCACTGGCGTCCGGCTGGGGGTGTTCGACAGCGGCACCGGCTTGGATCACCCGGAATTCGCCGGCAAGAATCATCGCAGCATCACTATTGCTGATCTGTTGAGCGATGGCAGCCGGTGTACGAACAGGACTGCATTGACGGGTCCGGATGCATGCTTCTCCAGTGCTGGCGATGAGGTGCAGGTTCAGCGGTATACGCTTGATCCCAAGATGCCCAAGTTCATTGCCGATCTGATTCTGCGCGACCCGCAGATTAGCGAGCTCCTGCGAAACGCATCCTATGAGGATCATGGCACCCATGTGGGTGGCACCATCGCTGCCAATCGGGATGGCGCAGGCATGCATGGCGTGGGATTCGGTGCAGATCTGACCGTCGCCAGATTGTTCTTTAACAGCGTCACCGAGATCTATCTCAAAGGACTCGGTCTTGATACGCGGGTTAAGTCCACAGGGCCAGAGAATTCGGCGCTTGTCGATCTATACGATCAGATGAATACCCAGGGCGTGCGTGCGATCAATCACAGCTGGGGATTGGCTGAAGAGCCCAAGTCAGCAGCTGAATTTGATAGCCGATACAGCGATCCCGAATGGCTTGAGAGACTCTCCATCTTCGCGGACGGCGCACGCGCCAGGGGCATGATTCAGGTCTGGGCAGCCGGCAACACTGATGTGGAAATTCCCACGCCTGAGGAAAGTCCGATTGCCGGCATATATGCAACCTTGCCGCGAGCCCTTCCCGACATCGAGCGGTACTGGCTCAGCGTGGTCAACGTCCAGGAGGACTTGACGCTGAGCAATCGATCAAACAAATGTGGCCTGAGCGCCAACTGGTGCATTGCGGCGCCTGGGACAGACATCAACTCAACTACCTACGACCCCTCTGCCCCGCCAACGGCAGATATTCGCACCGATGCGAATGGCAACATCTCGCTTGACGTAACTCAGCGCGTGCCGACGCACGGCTATGGAGAGAAGAGCGGAACGTCCATGGCGGCCCCGCACATTACCGGTGCTCTCGGGCTGCTTTTTGAGCGCTTCCCCTATCTCGATAGCGCACAGGTCCGCGACGTGCTGCTGACCACCGCCCGCGATCTGGGCGATCCGGGCGTCGATGAGATCTACGGCTGGGGCATGGTCGACCTGCGCAAGGCCATCGAAGGCTACGGCTCGCTGCGCGTGGACACCAACGTGGTAATGAACCAGAAGGCCGGTGGCCTGAAGGTGTGGGAAGGCGATGCCTGGGATGACTGGACCAACGACATCGGCGGCCCCGGCAAGCTGACCAAGTCCGGCATCGGCTGGCTGCGCCTGAGTGGTGGCAACACCTTCAACGGCGCAGTGCTGCAGGACGGCACGCTGGAATTGAACGGCACCAACACACTCACGTCAGCGGTCGAGGTCCAGGGTGGCCAGTTCCTGCTCAACGGCTCGCTGGTCTCCACCGCCCTGAACACCACCGGAGGCGTGAGCACGGTCAGCAGCAGCGGCCTGCTGAAGGACAGCAACCTGACGGTCAACGGTGGCGTGGTGTCCTTCAACGGCACGCAGACCGGCGGCACCACCACGGTCGGTGCCAACGGCCTGCTGAAGGGCATCGGCACGCTGGGCAACACCCGTGTGGACGGCATCATCGCGCCCGGCAATTCGATCGGCACGCTGACCATCAACGGCAACTACGTGCAGGGCGCAACCGGCGTCTATGCCGCCGAACTTGCCCCGGGCGGCCGCAGTGACCAGTTGCACGTAACCGGCACCGCCACTCTCGGCGGCACCCTGGTCGCACTGCCGGAGCCGGGTACCTACTACCTCGGCGAGCAGTTCAATTTCATCCGCGCCGACGGCGGTGTCAGCGGCCAGTTCGCGAAAACCGACTTCAGCGCGTTCTCGCCGTTCCTGCAGTTCAGCCTGGCCTACGGCGCCAATGGCACCCGCATCGACGTGACCCGGGGTGCCTCGCTCGCCAGCGCCGCCACCACGCCGAACCAGCGTGCGGCCGCGGCGGTGGCCGATGGACTGGCGATCAACCAGGGCCTGCCCAAGCCGCTGACCCAACTGTTCCCGCAACAGGTGGGTGGCGTGCTCGATGGCCTCAGCGGCGAGCTGCATCCGGCCACGGCGCTGGCCCTGGTCGAGGGCAGCCGCTATGTGCGCGATGCCGCACTGTCACGTCGTGCCGGTGTCACCGCACCCGGTGCCGATGCGGGTGATGCCACCGGCGCCTGGGTGCAGGCACTGGGCGGCAACAGCAAGCTGGATGGCAACAGCAACACCGCGCGCACCGACGCCAACAGCAACGGCCTGCTGGTCGGCATGGACCGCGAGTTCGGTGGCTGGCAGATCGGCGTGCTGGCCGGTACAGGCCGCACCGACGTGAAGCAGCAGGAGCGTCGTGCCAAGTCGAAGATCGACAACACGCACTTCGGCGCCTATGCCAGCCACACCTGGGGCGGCTTCGGCCTGCGTGGTGGCGTGGCATGGAGCCGCAACGAAGTGAAGAGCACGCGTGATGTTGCCTTCGCCGGCTTCAGCGACAGCCTCAGCGCGCGCTACAACGCACGTACGCGCCAGGCCTTCATCGAAGCGGGCTACCGCTTCGGCAATGCGGAAGGTGGGCTGGAGCCGTACCTGCAGGTCGCCCGCGTGGAAGTGGACCTGAAGCAGGTCAACGAGCGTGGCGGCGCGGCCGCACTGCACGGCAAGGTGGACGACACCGGCACCACCATCGCCACCGCTGGCCTGCGCTTCGACAAGGGCCTGAAGGCCTCGTTCCAGCAGGACAGCTGGCTGCACCTGCGCGGTGGCGTGGGCTATCGCCGCGCCTTCGGTGACCGCAGCCAGGTGGCCAACCTGGCCTTCGCCAACAGCAGCACCACCTTTGCAGTCGAGGGCGCACCGATTGCCGACAACGCCGTCGTGGCCGAGCTGGGCCTGGCGGCGTGGCTGACCCCGCGGCAGCAGCTGGAGCTGGGCTACAGCGGCCAGTTCGGCAGTGAAAGCCGCGACCATGGCGCCACCGCACGCTGGTCTGTGCGCTTCTAAACACGTGCTCTCTTGACGGGTTGGGGCGGCCTTGCGGCCGCCCCCTTTTTTGCCCGCCACCCAGCGTTATGCGCGATGCCGCAGCGCGGCGGCACCTGCCAGGCTGGCAAGTGGCAACAGCAACCCATAGGCCACCAGCGGCCACACGGTATCGCCGGGCAGCACGAGGGTAACCAGCGTGCCGATGCCTGCCACGATCAGGCTCTGCACGGCGTAGTACAGGGCCACCGCCGTACCTGACGCATCGGCGAAATCACGCAGCGCACCGCTTGCAGCCACCGAAACCACCATCACCAGCCCCACCGCGATGCCCCACATGGGCAGCACCACTCCGACGAACGAGGGAGGCCACGCTGCGGCCAACGCCATCAGCAGTACTCCGGCCACCATCACCCACAGACCACGCAGGAAGGTACCGCGCACGTTCCAGCGGGCAATGCACACGTTCGCCATCCGCGCCGTGACGATCATCACCAGCGCCACCGTGGCGAAGGCCAGGCTGAACGACAGCGGCGAGTACTGCATGCGCCCGACCAGCAGCCGGGGCGCGACCGAGAAGAACACGAAGAACGTGCCCATGCCCGCACTGAAGCCCAGCGTGTAGACCCAGAACGCGCCGCTGCCAAGGATGCGTCGTAGCGCGGGTCGCGACGCGTCCCGGCACTGCGGGCGGGTTTCCTGCCAATGCCGTACCGCGCGCATGCCGGCGATCATGCCCAGTACGCCGAGCAGAACGAAGATCGCGCGCCAGCCGAAGGCGCCTGCCAGCAGGGCGCCGAGGATCGGTCCCAGCGCCGGCACGAAGGCCAGCATCGAGGCAAACAGCCCGTACAGCGACGCGCCTTCGGCTGTATCAGCATACACATCACGCACCGTGGCAAAGGTCGCCACCAGTGCCGCCGACGCTCCCACCGCCTGCACGGCTCGCCAGGCCAGGAATGCTGCGCCGCTGCTGGACATGGCGAGCGCGAACGACGAAAGCGCGAACAGCAACGCCCCCAGCAACAGGACCGGCCGCCGCCCGATGCGGTCGGACAACGGGCCGAACAGCAACTGGCCGAGGCCAAGTACCAGCAGGTAGATGCTCAAGGTGAGCTGCACCAGCGTCGGTGATGTCTGCAATGCCTGCGGCATCACCGGTACCACGGGAAGATAGATATCCATGGCCAGCGAGGCCAGGAGGTCGAACGGAGCCATCAGCGCAATGGCCGATGGCAGGGTATGGGCCCAACGCGGGGCCTGTCGATTGAACATGGGGAGTCTCCGCCCAGAGTGAATCCGGCGGTGATCCATCCAATTCGCGTGCATCGCAGGGATGATCACCGCAACAACGTCTGCATCGTTGTTGCGGCTCAGCGAACTGTCTGCGGACCGTTCCCGTTGTTCATGGTGTCCATCGAATGCGAATGCAGGTGGCACCAGTGTAGCAATCGTCCACCTGCCGCGCGGCGCTCAGGTCAGGGGCAACATGTCGATGCGCCTGCACGGTGTCTCCTTCACCTGCTCGATCAGCCGTCGCACCACGGGCGAAGTCTCTGCCCGCCGGTACTGCACAGCGATGGTCGAGACGATGGTGGGGCCCGCCAGTGGCAGATAGATCATTCCGGGCAGCACCAGCGTGCGTTGCAGTACCGATGGCACGATCGCCACCGAACCAACGCCGACCGACACCTCGGCCAACACCGCCGCCAGATGCCCGGGCTGGGAACGGATACGTGGAATGAACCCGCCGCGGCGCCCGACTTCCATTGCGCCCACCGGCTGCTCCGGCATGACGAAACCCTCCCGGGCCAATGACGCCGGCTGCACCGGCGACCGGGCCTGCACCAGCGGATGGGTTTCCGGCAGGGCCACGCAGAACTGGTCTTCGACCAGGGTGTGTTCGCCGAAACTGTCGGGCACATCCATCGGAGGCCGGCAGAACACCACATCCACCCGTCCTTCCTGCAGCAGCTGCGGGAGCTCGCCCATCGGCCATTCGCTCACCTGCAGTTCCACGCCCGGGTAGCGGCTGCGAAACCGGCTGAGCTGATCCTGCAATGCTCCGGCATACAGCGCCGAGCCGACGTAGCCGATCTCGATCTTGCCGATCTCACCTCGCCCGGCGCGCCGGCCCAGGGTTTCGGCCTGTTCGAACCGGCGCAGCACATCGCGGGCTTCCGCGAGGAACACCTCGCCTGCCGAGGTCAGCAGCACCTCGCGCCGGCCGCGGTCGAACAGGCGCGTGCCGAGCCGACGCTCGATGTCCTGGATCTGCACGCTCAGCGTGGGAGTGGCAATTCCCAGGCGCAGGGCCGCACGACCGAAGTGCAGCTCCTCGGCCAGGGTGACGAAGTACTCCAGGTGACGGCGTTCCATGGGCGGCATTTCGTTAGGTTCAAGCTAACGTAACCAGAAAACACCGAGAATGAAACAAACACCGATCATTGATGGAATGGCCGTCCTCCCCTTCCTGCGAGTGACCGGTGCCGCCCTCTCCTCCCCCTTCGCCTGCACGGCACACGCTGCCTGACGCGGTCCTGCTGGTGGCCTCGCTGGGCTGCACGATGACCGTGCTGGAGACCAATGCCGTCGCGGTCGCATTGCCCAGCATCGCACGTGACCTGCACGCCGGATTCGCGGATATCGAGTGGGTGATCAGTGCCTACATCCTGTCCTTCACCTCACTTCTGCTGCCCGCCGGTGCGGTCGCCGACCGCTACGGCCGCCGCCGGGTGCTGCTGATCGGCATCAGCCTGTTCGCCCTCACCTCTCTGCTCTGCGCACTGGCGCCCGGTGCTGCCCTGCTCTACCTGGCGCGGGCTCTGCAGGGCATGGGTGCAGCCTTTCTGCTGGCACCCTCGCTGTCGATCATCGGCCACACGTACCACGAGGGGGCCGCCAAGGACACTGCATGGGCGTTCTGGGGCACAGCCATGGGCGTGATGATGGTGCTCTCACCGCTGATCGGCGGCGTGCTGTCCGCACTCTGGGGCTGGCGCGCGGTGTTCGTCGCGATCCTGCCGTTCCTGGGCCTGCTCGGCTACGGCACGCTGCGCTGGATACCCGAGTCGTCAGACAGCGTGGTCCGCCCGCTCGATCCGCCCGGCATCATCACGTTCAGCGCTGCCATCTTCGGCATCGTGTTCTTCCTGGTGGAAGGACTGGCAGAAGGATGGACATCGGCCCCGGCGCTGATTGGGCTGGGCCTGGCCATCATCATGGCTGTTGCCTTCGTCATCGTTGAACGGGCACGGTCACATCCCATGGTCGATCTCGGGCTGCTGGCCAGTCCGCGTTTCGTCGGCGCACTCATTGCCATGGTCGGCTATTCGGTCAGCGCACAGGTGATGGCATCGATGCTGCCGCAGTACCTGCAGAACGGCATCGGCCTGAGCGTACTGGCTGCCGGTGCTGGCATGCTTCCGTTCGCTGCGGCGATGCTGCTGTTTCCCAGCGTGGGCCGGCGGCTCGGTCGCCATCTGACCAGTCCGGCGGTGCTGGCGATCGGGCTGTCGGTCACCGCCGCGGGCAATGCCGTGGCCGGACTGGCCGCGTGGCAGCACCTGCCGTGGCTGGCACTCGTCGCAATGGTGGTGATCGGTGCCGGCGGCGGCATCCTCAATGGCGAGACATCCAAAGCCATCATCGGCGCGGCACCGCGCGAGCGCGCCGGCATGGCCTCCGGCATCAGCGCGACCACGCGCTTTGTCGGCATCCTGCTCGGATTCACCGTACTGTCCAGTGCCTTGAGCCTGGGCATCCGCAGCGCACTGTCCGCGGCGGTTCCCGCGCGCAACGTACTGCCCATGGCCGATGCGATCGCTACCGGCACCTTCGCCGATACGCGCACCGCCGCCTTCGCACAGGCGATCTACAGCCATGGATTTGCCAGTGCACTGTGGACGTCGGCCATCGCCGCGCTGCTGGCCAGCCTTGCGGTGTTGCTGCTGGGCCGTAGCCGGTCTGCGGCAGAAGCACCATCCCTCCTGCAACGCCCGGAGCCGCGCGCATGCGACTGAACCTCCCGCTGATCCTGTTCCTGTTCGCCATGCCGGTAGCCACCACAGGGGCGGCATCGTCCAGTTCTCCCATCGAACCACCTCGTGCAGCGCTGCTCAGCCAGATCGACCAGGGCATGGCGAACGCCGTGGCATGGGAGTACGCGTTCAACGCCATCGCCTCCTGTGATGTCGCACGGATCGACCGCACCCTGCGCAACCAGCACGACAGCCATCCCGTGCAGGTCCAGCCGCTGCTGGATGCCGGCTACACCGCAACCTATCGCACGGCCGAACCCTATCCGGTCCTGCAGGACCGGCTGGCCACGCTGCGCGATGCGGAGATCGCCTGCATGGCTGTTGCCGATGGCCGCAGCCACGCCAATGTCATCGACCGTGCTTCCGCACTGCTGGCCTACATCGCCGGGCAACCGCTGTAACCATTGTCTCGATGCCCCATCGCATGCGCACCCCCACCATGGCGCGACGCCGCGCGCGTGCCCATGACTTCCGACGCCGCTACCGCCTGACCTGCGCCGCACTGGCCGTGCTGGCGGGCCTGCTGCTGGCGCGGGCAGCTGACGTCCAGATCATCCATCACCACTTCTACCGGCACCAGGCCGAAGCACGGATGCTCCGCCACCATCCGCTGCGCGCGCATCGCGGAACGCTGTACGACCGCCACGGCATCGTCATTGCCGGATCGGCTCCTGTAGCATCCCTGTGGATCGATCCGCGCGCCTTCTTCGACGCATCAGGTTCAGTCGAGCAGCTGGCCTCGGTACTGGATGCCGATGCGACGGTGCTGACCAGACTGCTGGCGCGCAACCGGCAACGACGCTTCGTCTATCTGCCTGGCTTTCGTCGCGGCGATCCAGCCCGCCTTGAAGCACTGCAGGCCAGGGCCCCCATAGGCGTCCACCTGCAGCAGGAGTTCAAACGCTTCTATCCACAGTCGGAGCTGTTCGCGCAGACCGTCGGCGTCACCGATATCGAAGGCCGTGGGCTTGAAGGCCTTGAGCGCCTGTTCGACGCGCGCCTGAGCGGACAGGCCGGCTACCGTGACGTCATCATCGATCGCAAGGGCCGCCCGGTCGAACTGCGCGACCGTGGCTGTCCGGCGCGTCCCGGCGAGGACATCGTGCTGTCGCTGGACAGCCGTATGCAGCACACCCTGCAGGCAGGACTCGGACCGGCAGTACAGCGCTACGGCGCGGCTGCCGCCAGCATCGTGGTGCTGGAAGTCGGTACCGGCCAGATCCTGGCGATGGCCAACTGGCCCACCTACAACAGCAATGCGCCCGGTACCGGCGCCGCCGATGCACGCCGCAACCGTGCGGTGACCGATGTGTTCGAGCCCGGCAGCACGGTGAAACCCTTCACCGTGGCTGCAGCGCTCGAGGCCGGCGTGATCACGTCTGCCAGCACGTTCGACACCCACCCAGGCTGGATCCGCAATGGGCGCTTCACCACCCGTGACTATCGGGATCTGGGCGTACTGGATACCAGCGACGTCCTGAAGAAAAGCTCAAACGTGGGCATATCGTTGATTTCGCACCGCCTGAGCCGCGAGCAGCTGCACGCGATGTTTGCCGCACTGGGCGCAGGGCATGTCTCGGGCAGCGGATTTCCCGGCGAGCGCAACGGTGTACTGGCCGCTCCTGCTGCATGGAGCGGCACCAGCAAGCAGACCCTGGCTTATGGGTACGGGCTGTCGATGACCACGCTGCAGCTGGCCAATGCCTACGCGACGCTGGCCAACCATGGCCTGCGCGTGCAACCGACCTTCGAGCATGGTCGCGCAACAGCGATGAGCCGTGCCATGCCTGCAAACGTGGCCGACCAGGTGATGGACATGATTGCCACCATCACCGAGCCCGGCGGCACCGCGACGCGGGCCCGCATCAGCGGCTATGCCATCGCCGGAAAGACCGGAACCGCGCGCAAGGCGGCTGCCGGTGGATACGCGCGCCACTACATGTCCCTGTTTGCGGGGGTCATACCAGCGCGACATCCACGCTATGCGGTCGCCGTGGTAGTGGACGATCCCGATGCACGCCGCGGAGGCTACGGTGGTGGAGCAGTCGCAGCTCCCATCTTCAGCGAGCTGATGGGGCGCGTTCTGCACCTGCAGGACATCGCGCCCGATGCGCCACGCTGAGTCCTGCACGCCGCCTCCAGGTTGGCCGGGGCAGCCACGCTGCCCCGACCGTGGCGGCCCCGGGGAGAAGGCCGCCGATGATCGTCAGGCCGCCTTCATGGCGTGCTTGCGAGCACGCATCACGTTATGGCACTCCTGCACTTCAGGCAGAAGCTGGGTGACTTCCTGGCGCACGGCCGGCGGCAGTTCGTTGTCCTTCAGCACGTCCTTGAACGCGCCAAGCAGCCGGTCTTCGGACTCTTCCAGCTCGGCCACGTAACCATAGTTGGTGTCGCCGAATGCAGCGCGGACCTTGCCATAGAACTGCTGCATCGAACCGACCACGGTGCCGTGCTCGGCCGGCTTGCCACCGCTGGCAGCAACGGAGCCACTCAGTGCGGCGACGATGCGGCCCTTGACGCCGGCAATACGAGTGAACAGGGCCGACAGTTCGGCATCCTTCACCTTGGTCGCAGCTTCCTCGTAGAACGACTTTCCGTCGCGGGCGATCTCGATCAGGTCGTTGAGGCGGTGTTCGATGGTGGACTGGGTGCTCATGGAATCGCTCCTGTGTGCTCGATGGTCTATGGAGAATGACAGCGCGAGTGCGTTGCCTTCGGGACCACTGTGGAGGTTTGAATGTGCCGATTGGGTGAGTACGAATTGATGCATGCATCACCACCCTCAACGCGCCCTGACTCCTTCATCCCGTCGCATTTCCGCGTTCACGGTACCTGAGCAGAACGCCGACGATTCACCATGGCGCGATGACGATGATCAGCGTCACCAACAGTGCGATGGCAAGCACCAGCAACAGCACATGCCACTGCTTCCACGTGGGTCTTGGTTTGCCGGGGGTATTCATCGGATGTCTCCTGGAGTCTGTCATCAGCCCGCAGCCAGACTGAAGCAGAGCACCCTTGGTGCGCGTCGCGGTTTCGTGCATGGCCTGTGCATGAACGCTGTATCCGGCGCGCGACGATAACGCGTCCATAACGTAATCGAGTTGTAAACGGAGTGTTAGGTTCCTTCCGATTCCGCACAGCGGGATTTCAGATCGGTTTCCACGCAGCGATGCGGAAACCCATTCAACTGGATTTGGAGAGAGCCAAATGCACTACAAGTACACCCTGCTTTCCCTGGCAGTGGGCACGGCCTTGGCCGCTGCCTGGTCACCGGCCGCGCATGCGCAGGATGACAGCGATAAAACACCGAAGAACCTCGATCGCATCCAGGTTACCGGTTCGGCCATCCGCAGCGTGGATATCGAAACGCAGCAGCCGATCATCGCCATCACCCGCGCGATGATCGAGCAGCAGGGCTTCACCACCATCGCCGACCTGCTGCAGAACCTGACCTCCACCGGCGCGCCGACCATTTCGCGTGCGCGCGCGTTGGCGTCCGGCGAGAACGTTGGCGGCTACTACGTCAATATCCGCAATCTGGGTGCCACGCGCACCCTGGTTCTGGTCAACGGCAAGCGGCTCGGCGCCACCACCAGCGGCCTGCAGGATCTCAGCCAGATTCCGATGAGCGCGGTGGAACGCATCGACGTGCTGAAGGACGGCGCCTCCTCGCTGTACGGCTCGGATGCAATCGCTGGCGTGGTCAACATCATCACCCGCAAGAACTACGAAGGCCTGGAAGTGTCCATGCAGCACGGGCAGTTCAGCCAGGGCGATGGCAAGGACAGCACGTTCTCGCTGGTCACCGGCGCCCGTGGGGAGCGTGGCGGGTACACGCTCGCACTGGAATACCAGAAGTCAGACCCGGTGTTTGCCCGCGACCGCGAGTTCTCCCGGTACGGTGGCGCCGGCCCCAACTACCCGGGCGCGGACTGGAGCAACATCAGCCAGAACGGTTCCTGGTGCGACCCGGCGCTCTACAAGTGCAATACCGGTGATGCCGTATTCAAGACCCTCAATCGTGGCGGCGATCCGAAGAACCCGAACGACTACCACCCGATCACGCCGGCCGAGTTCGCCAACGGCAACGACCAGATGCACCTGCAGACCGGCATCGAGCGCCGCTCGCTGTTCCTGAGCACGGACTACGCCCTGACCGACCAGATCAAGTTCACTGCCGACATCGGCTACAACGAGCGCACCACCGACCAGCAGATCGCGGGCTACCCGTACCAGTCGACCAAGTTCGGCACGCCCCTGGACGCGGCCAGCGTATTCAACCCGCTCGACCACGGCATCGCGTTCAATCGCCGCCTGTGGGAAGTGCCGCGCACGACCGAAAGCAAGCTGAAGTCGCTGCGGGTTGCACCCAGTCTGTCCGGCTACTTCGAGCTGGGGACCAAGACGTACGACTGGGAAGTCGGCGCGTTGTTCAACCGCAATGAAGTTACAAAAACAGGCCGTGGCGACATGAGCCTGATCGCTTCCCGGCAGGCATTGGGGCCCTCCTACCTCGATGCCAACGGTGTGGCCCGGTGTGGCACGGCGGCATCGCCGGTCTCGGGTTGCCTGGCCTGGAATCCTTTGCTGCCGTTCGGGGTCGCGGGGGCTGGCTCTCTCTCCGATCCCGAACTGCAGCGCTTCTTGTTCCCGACGTTCAACGATACCGGCATCACCAAGACCCGCAGCTACTTCGCCAACATCTCCGGCCCGGTGATCGAACTGCCTGCCGGTGACCTGTCCGTCGCCCTGGGGTATCAGTACCGCAAGGAAGAAGGCCGCTTCGTGCCCGATGCCTTCGCCCAGTCGCGCCAGAGCACTGCACTGGGCGCATCCACCACCGCCGGCGACTACAGCCTCAACGAGTTCTTCGCCGAAGTGAACGTGCCGATCCTGCGCGACCTGCCGTTCGCCAAGGAACTGACCGTGAACCTGGCTACGCGCTACTCCGACTACAGCAACTTCGGCAGCACCACCAACTCCAAGGCGAGCTTCGCCTGGCGTCCGATCGAAGAGCTCATGATCCGTGGCACCTTCGCCGAAGGCTTCCGCGCACCGAGCATCTCCGATCTGTATGGCGGCCTGGGCACCAGCTTCGAAACCTATGTCGACCCGTGCGGCATCGGCGCCACCAACAGCGTCAACGGCAATGCCGCCTGCAACGCCGCCGGCGTCCCGCTGGGCTACCAGCAGCTGAACCAGAGCCTGAAGCCCTGCGCCAGCTATCCGTGCGCCACGCCTGACGAGTTCACCACCGGCTCCGATCCGAAGCTGCGCCCGGAAGAGTCCAAGAGCAAGACCGTGGGCGTGGTCTGGAGCCCGCGCTGGGTGGACGGGCTGGACATCAACCTCGACTGGTACAGCTACAAGATCACCAACATGATCATCCAGGACAGCGTCGACCGCATCCTGCGTGACTGCTACGTGCTCGGCAACGCTTCGCGTTGTGGCAGCGTCAAGCGCGCTGGCGATGGCCACATCACCAGCATGTTCTACGGTCTGGCCAATCTGGGCTCGATGGAAACCGAAGGCTGGGACCTGGGTATCCGCTACCGCCTGCCCGAGTTCTCGTTCGGCCGCTTCACCATCGACCTGCAGAACAGCTATGTCTCCAAGTACGACGAGGAGAACCAGAACTCGGCCGGCGATACGATCATGATGGGCCGGATCGGCCAGCCGGGCATTTCCCGCCTGCGCTCGAACCTGGGTGTGAACTGGCAGCTCGGCAACTTCAGCACGCAGTACACCGTGCGCTACTACTCCGGCATGGTTGAAAACTGCGTACCGAACCGTCCGTGCACCCTGCCCGACCGCTACGCCTACGGTGAACCGGATGCCCTGCGCAAGGTCGGCTCCAATGCCTTCCACGACATCCAGGTCAGCTACAAGCTGCCGTGGGACGGCACCGTGGCGCTGGGTTCGAACAACGTGTTCAACCACCAGGGCCCGATCATGTTCTCCAAGCCGTCCAGCTCCTTCCCCTATTACGGCGGCTTCGATATCGGCCGCACCGTGTACGTGAAGTACTCGCAGCGCTTCTGACGGGCAGGTCCGTGCTCGTGGCCGGCGGAAGGGGAGTCCGCCGGCCACGATGCACACCGCCTCCACCCAATCTCCATCGTTTTTCGACGGAATCTCCAAGGTTCCCGGCAACACTTGATGTCATGACGGCTAAGGAGCAGGACCGCATGGATCGCCACGCGCCCCGACACTGCACACCCGTCTCCAGGTTCACCACTGAATGTGACGGTGTGGCCGGGTTCCGATCTTCCGGACATGCCGCCGCAAGGGAAGTACGAGATGACGACGGCAGTTCGCACCGGCCTGACCGACCTGGTCGCTGACGCGCAGCGGTACCTGCGCAGGATTCTTCCCGGGCTCGCCTCGGCAGTGCATCCACTTGCTTCATTGCATGCCATTCCCCACGCGATGGCATCGCGCTACCACCTCGCCGGGCTGATGCTGTACGGGGAAACCCCCGCCATGCTCGCCGTGGCCCGCGAGCCGGGCGAGTCCAGCACCCGCGTGATCCAGGATGTGCGCTGCCTGCGCTCTGCAGCGAATGCACTGGTGCTGTACGTCTCGCCCTATCTCACGCCGACCCAGCGCCGCTTCCTGGTCGAGAACCACATCGACTTCGTGGTCCCGCACACCCAGTTGTTCGCGCCGAGCCTGGCCATTGAGTTCCGCGACGACCCCGATCATGAGAAGAAAGCCATCTCGCTGCTGCCTTCGGCGCAGGCCGTACTGATCCACGTGCTGCTGAGCGGCCAGTCGCGCTGGTGGTCGCCGCGCGAGATCAGTGCCGTCGCCGGCTACACCTCGATGACGGCGTCGCGCCTGTCTGCCGAACTGGTCGGTCGCGGCCTGGTTGAACGCTCCACCGGGGGCCGCGAGCGCTTCCTGAAGCTGGCCGGCAACCGCGACGAGGTCTGGGCCAGGGCACAGCCGTTCCTGCGTTCCCCCATCCTGAAGGAAGTGGATGTCTGCTGGGGCCCGACCGCCGAGGCACTCCGCGATGCGGGGCATCCGGCGCCGACGGCCGGCCTCGATGCGCTTGCTGAAACGTCACCGCCCCCGATCGGTGGCACCCGCGCACTGCACATCGATGCGTGGCGGTTGCTGGGCGCACTTCCCATGCCCGGCCCGGACTGCCTTCAGAGCGCACGGCTGCAGATCTGGGCCTATCCGCCGGCATTCACCAGTATTGGCGATGTGGTGGACCCGCTTTCGCTGTATCTCAGCCTGCAGGGCAAACGCGGCCATGATGCAGACGCGCTGCAACAGCGGGTGGAACAGGCGCTGAGCGGAGACACGTATCCCGCATGACCGAAGCCCTATGCGGGCTGCTCGCTCGGCACTGCGGCGGCGCGCCTGGCGCTGTACTCAGCGAACACCACGCCGGACACCGCCAGCAGGCCACCGCCCAGTACCCAGCCACTGAGCGATTCTCCCAGCAGCAGTACAGCCAGCGCGGCGGTCACGATCGGCACCAGGTTGAAGAAGCCAGAGACGCGCGCAGCGCCCAGGCGTGACAGTCCGGTCATCCAGGTCAGCGGCGCCAGGATCGAAGCGCACACGGCGGCGAAGCCGATGCAGCCGACCGCCGTGAGGTTGTTCACCCCGGTGCCGACCAGCAGCTGTACCGGCAACAGGATCAGCGATGCAGCGGTGGCCTGCAGGAACAGCGACTCCAGCACCGACAGCGGAATCTTCCAGCGCTGCATCAGCACGTTGTAGGCGGCGAAGGCCAATGCGCCGATCAGCATGATCGCGTCTCCTCGGTTCAGGCCCTGCGCCGCCAGCCGTGCCAGGTCGCCCTGCGAGACCACCGCCACCACGCCGACGGTGGAGATCACCGCGCCAAGAATGGAAGTGCCTCGCACCGGATGGCCCATGAACACGCGCGACAGCGCCAGCGCGATCAACGGAATCAGCGCCTGGATCACCCCCATGTTGGTGGCCGAGGTGAAGTGCGCCGCATAGTAGGCCAGGCACTGGTACATCACCCCACCCAGGCAGCCCAGCGCCAGGAAGCGCCCGAGATTGGCGCGCACGGTCGGCAGGTTTTCGCGCAGACGTGGCAGCGCCAACGGCAGCAGGACCACCGCCGCGACCAGCCAGCGGAAGAAGCCGATGTCGATGGGACCGACCGAGCCCGAAGCAAGCTTGGTAACGATGGTGTTCGCGCCCCACAGCAGGCAGGCGAGGATCGGGAAAAGATAGTTCACGGAACGCGGGTGTACGTGGGGGATTGCCCAGCGTACGCTTGGCGCATATCGAGGACATCCCGAAAATGCGCCACACCGACCCCGGCTTGCGGCAACCGATGGAGCCAATCCCCACCTTCCGCCAGCTGCCCGGTCCGATCTACTTCCGGCAGGGTGCGATGGAGCCCACGGACTGGGGGACGCACAGCCATCCGTGGGGCCAGTTCAACTTCGTCGCGCAGGGTGTGATGGAGATGAAGATCGACGGCGAGTGGATGGTGTCCCCGCCGCACTACGCGATCTGGATTCCACCGGGAATGGCCCACTACTCGCGCAACCGCTCGCAGCTGGCCTACCGCTCGGCCTATCTGTCGCCGGCCTTGTCACGCCGCTTGCCTGATCGCTGCCGTGCACTGGAAGTCAGCCCGCTGCTGCGCGAGCTGCTGCACGAACTGGCACGGCAGGGCGTGACCGATCCGCAGACCCCGGCCCAGCGGCGCATGGCCGCCGTGGTGATCGACCAGATCGTCAATGCGGCCGTACTGCCCAGCTTCCTGCCGATCGCCAGCAGCGATGCGCTGAAGCAGGTGATGGCGTACATGGAGAAACACCTGTCGATGGCCGAATCGGTTGCCGAAATCGCGCAGCGCCACCACATGAGCGTGCGCAAGCTGGAGCGCATGGCACGCAGCGAGCTGGGCATGTCGCTCGGCGACTGGCGTGGACGGGTGAAGTTCGTGCGCGCCACCGAGGCGCTGTGCACCCGCCGGCCGATCAGCCGGATCGCCGAGGAGCTGGGCTATTCCGGCGTCAGCGCCTTCGCTGAGATGTTCAAGCGACACGCGCAGTGCACGCCGGATCAGTACCGGAAGCTGCATCGGGCGGGGTGAGGGCGGCCTAGAGAGCGATCAGCAGGTCCACAAGCAGCCTCGGCAGGAACAAGGCGGCCAGAACGCAGGAAAACAGGATGAGAATGACCTTTGCCGTCAATGGGCGACGGCGGGGATTGCTGAAATAGAGGTGCAGATCGCGCAGTTCATCTTCCAGTCCCCTCCGCACGCCTGCGTTCTGTGTACCGGGTTCGAGCAGCTGTCGCTCAAGCGCCTTCAGGCGCTTCATCAGCTCACGCGGCGGTGTAGCCCGCAGGATCAGCTGATTGAGCTCCTGAAGCCGGCGCGCCTGCGGCATCAGCGCTGCCACGAGATCATCCGGCGGAAGCTGTGAGACCCATCGCTGGGCGTCCGCATCCATCTCAGCCTGCAGCACATCGCGTTGCTGCTGCAGTTCGGCCAGGGAAGTGCGGCGCTGCCACATGAGGAGGCACAGGTGTGATGGGTGGCGGGCAGTGTATCGCCCGCCGTCCCGGGAAGGGTGTCGATTTCCCGCCCCGTGGTTCGTCGGAACAGGAAAGGCAGGCCCTTCGACCTGCAGGAGTGCCACGATGTGCCCGATCCTCACCGCCTTCGCCACTTCCCCGGACCGCGGCCAGGGCCTGGCCCGTGACATGCGCGTACGCTGGGCGCTGGAGGAGCTGGCCGTGCCCTACAACGTGCAGCTGCTCGGCTTTGCCGAGCTGAAGCAGCCCGCGCACCTGGCCCGCAACCCCTTCGGGCAGATCCCCACCTGGCAGGACGGCGGCCAGGTCCTGTTCGAATCCGGCGCGATCGTGCTGTACCTGGCCGAGCAGCATGCCGGCCTGCTTCCTGCTGATCCAGATGCACGCATGCGCGCGATCATGTGGGTGTTCGCTGCATTGAATACGGTGGAGCCGCCCATCGTCGAGCGCTCGATGGCCTGGGTGCTGGAGCGCGAGCAGCCCTGGTATGCGCAGCGTCTGCCGATGCTCGATGAGCGCGTGCGTATGCGGCTGTCACAGCTGTCCGCCTGGTTGGGATCGGCGTTGTGGCTGGAGGGCGAGTTCAGTGCCGGCGACCTGATGATGGTTTCGGTGCTGCTGCGCCTGAAGAGCAGCGGCTTCCTCGATGAGTACCCGCAGGTGGTGGCCTATGTGGGCCGTGCAACGCAGCGCCCCGCCTACCAGCGTGCGTTTGCTGCGCAGCTGGCGGTGTTCCAGAACGCCTGACGCTACGCCCGTGGGCAAGCCTCAGTGCAGACTGCGCCGACATGCGGTCTGCACCAGCATCAGCTGCGCCACCAGGATCAGCATCGCGCAACCTGACAGCAGCCACGGGTCGATATACCACTGCGCGTTGAAGCTGAAATCTCCGGCGGAAATACGCTTCCAGCCGTTGAAGTGCTGCATCGCCGCGACCACGAACGCGAAGCCGCCTGCGGTGTACGACAACCAGGGCACGATGAGGCCGCCCGGTCGTGCAAACAGCATCAGCACGCCCAGCACGCCGATGACCGTGCGCTGCACGCGGCAGTACGGGCAGACATAGGCCATCCCACTCCATTCCACCGCCCAGGCCAGCAGGCTGACCAGCACCGCCGCGCCTGCCGCGATGTAGAGGACTCTGGGTGAGATCGTCATGCTGCCATCGTGTGCCATCGCGCGCTCCTTCGTTCAAAGACCCCGGCAGGGTAGCAGCGCGGCAGGTTCAATCCTTCTTGAAAACCGTGCGCTTGCCGATCGGGCTGCTCTTGCGCGCCGTCGGCCGGGCCAGGCCAGGAATCAGGAAGTCGGTCACCTTGTGGCCCTTCTGCACCTTGGACGCCAGCCAGCGCGGCATGCGCCCGCGGCCGGACCAGGTCAGGCGCTTGTACTCCGGGTCACGGTACTTGGCAGCCACTTTCCCGGTTCTGCGCCGTGCCGGTTTCCGGCGGGGAGCGGCCTCTTCGTTCACCTCTCCGCCGAACAGCTCTTCGAGGGTATACCCCGCTTCTGCTGCTGCGGCCTTCAACATCCGCCGTACCGCACTGGCCGGACGGCGGCTGGATATCAGCTGTTTCCGCTGTTCAGCGGCAACCACCAAGGCGCCCAGCTCCCGAAGGCTGAGCGATTCAATATCAATCGTCATGGGAGAAAGGTCTCCTGCGGACGGCCAGCTGTCAAGGCGCCTTGCCCTTGGCGTAGACACGGGCTTCACTGCCGGTGGGCTCCGATCGCCTTCGCCGGCCATCTCCGAGGACACCGACGTGAGCCACTCATCCCATTCGCTCGCTTACCTGCTCGCACGCATCCTGCTGATGGCGCTGTTCCTCATCTCCGGCCTGGGCAAGCTCGGTGATCTCAGCGGCACCCAGGGCTACATGGAAGCGATGGGCGTGCCCGGCATCCTGCTCTGGCCGACCATCGCCTTCGAGATCGGCAGCGGACTGTGCATCCTGCTTGGCTTCCAGACCCGGCTGGTGTCGATCGTGCTGGTGGGTTTCAGCCTGGTCACCGCTTTCATCTTCCATCACAACTTCGCCGACCAGACCCAACAGATCATGTTCCTGAAGAACCTGGGGCTGGCCGGTGGCTTCCTGCTGCTGGCCTGCACCGGGGCCGGGCGGTACAGCATTGATGGCAGGGGGCGGCGCGGGTAAGCGCCGATCGGCGACCCGCACGTGCTAGCGCCGAAGTTCAGCCTCCGGCGCCAATGCGTGGATCACCTTGCCCTGCGCATCGAGGAACTCGATCGCGCCGTAGCCTTCCGCAGTGACAGTCAGCCGCAGTCGCGTGCGGTCTGCCTTGTCGTTCAAGGCAATGGCCGGCGTGCCGTCAGGCCCGACCACCAGACCGATGCGGGTCGGTGCTTGCACCCCAGGAATCAGCTTGTTGCCCAATGCAGGCTCACGGATCAGTTTCGGCGCCTGGTTGATCGAAAAACTCACCGCACCATCGGGTGATACCCGCCAGCCGATCGCATCCATCGCCGGATGGTCCAGCGCAAGCACCGCCATGCCGCCGTCGACATCGGCGGTGCCGAAGCCACCGCGTTCGCTGCCTTGGTCGTCGTACAGCACCATGCCGGCCACATTGAAGGCGCGCTTGTACTGCAGGCCATCGATGATCGGTGCCGGTGTCTTTCCGGACAGCGTCATGCGGATCACCCCCGTGTCATCGACGATATCGATGCGCCGTGCGGTGATGCGCTCGTGGTCCGGTGTTGCTACGCGCGTCTGCGGTGCCTTGTCGACGATCAGGCGTTGCAGGGTGTCAACCGACGGGCGCTTGGGTGAGTCGGACGGCTCGGCAGCGGCAGGCAGTGCCGCAAGGGTAGTCAGGGCGACGAACATACGGGCACTGCGCTTCATGCGGGCTCCTTGTCGTACGGATCGGCGGAAGCCGCATCATGCCACCCTTGCAGCGCCCTCTCATGAGGGAGGCGGAGTTTCCGGCAGCTGGAGCCCCTGTGCCAGGGCGAATGCACGTGACGCGCGCCAGTACGCCTCAGGCGGCCTCTGCAGTTCGGGCCGGCTCCAGTAGTCATTGATGTGCAGTACGCTCATCACGTCGACCCATGCAGCGCGCGCATCGTGGACGCACATGCGCCAGCGATGATGCGGCGGAAAGTACGCGTAGTACTCAAGCGCCTGCCGCTGTGCCTGCTCTTCGGCAATCCCTGCCTGATGGATCAACGTCCACGCATGCATATGGCGCGCGTGCGCAAGCGCACCGAGATACTCATCCTCATCCAGCAAGGGAATCGGCTCGCCGCGCGCCAGGCACAGCGCGTCCAATTCGGTGTCGTACTCCAGCGACGGCTGCAACAGTTCCGGGTTCTGGTGCCAGTACCCTTCGCCCAGCACATGCAGCATCGCCCAATGCCAGGGCTCGTCGTGGAAGAGCAGTTCGTGCTCGTATTCGTGGCCGGCGGCCTGGTCCGGATAGCGTTCGCGTGCCTGTTCGATTGCCAGCGCTTCGGGAATCTGGCCGTAGCGCACCAGGCACCAGGCGAACAGATGCCGGCTGTCTTCGATTTCAGTGGTGAAGTCTTCCACCGGGGCGCGGGTGTCGGGCATGTTCGATCCTTGCGTGTGGATCAGATGTTGCCTTGAAGGCAGACCAGCAGCCGTTCATGCATGCTGGGTTGGTGGGCCCACCAGGATTCGAACCTGGAACCAAGGGATTATGAGTCCCCTGCTCTAACCGTTGAGCTATAGGCCCTGCGCAGCTTTACAGTGTAGTGGAGCCTGCGCTCAACCGGCTACCCGCCGGCGCCAAGACACACTGAAAAACCCTCAGCCATCGCTGCGCAACGCCACGCGCCCAGGCTTGCGCAACAGCTGGCTCACCCAAACCGCGCGCCCATCTCCCGCACCCGCTCGGCGTTCGCCCCCGCCAACGACCGCATTGCCGGCGACTGGATCCGCCCGTCAACAGCCACGCACTGCCAGAATGCTTCAGCCACCGGTGCCGCCCAGCGCAGATGCTGCAGATCACCACTGCCCAGCGGCGCGACCGGCGACAGCGGCTCGTCCGCGCGCAACACGCCCAGCTTTGACGGCGCCAGCGACATCGGCAGCATGTCGTAGACCGGCGCCAGCGGCAGCGGGCCGCGATCAATGAAGTGGAAGGCGATGTTGCCGTGGTGCATGTCGCTGTTGCCGATCAGCCGCCCGAACGCATGGCGTCGACCCATCGCCTGCACGGTGTCGGCCGTCAGCCAGCCTTGATCACGCAGTTCGGCGCCTGCAACCGGCCACGCTGGGGTGACCTCGCCGGTGAACGCAGACGATAGCGACAGCAGCGAGACCAGGCCTCGCCGCCCCAGCAGATCGGGCGTGCGGTCGAAGCGCTCGATTTCCAGGAAGGTGTGCGTGGGCGACTGCAGCAGTTCGCTGGACGCCGCGGCTTGTCCGGACTCGCGCAGGGCCTCAAGCGCCAGATGTTCGCAGACCAGCAGATCGCTCCAGCGCTGGGCGGCGGCGCCTTCATCGGGCTGCGCGAACTTGACCAGGACCGAGCGGCGCCTGCCGTAGTCCTCTACGGTGGCGGTGAACTTGGGTTGCTCGCCACCCGGCGAGGAGCCCACGTCCTCTCCGTCCAGCGCAGCACGCGCACGCTCGCGATACTGTGCAAGACGATCGTCGGCCGCAACCCGATCGATCGGCACCTGCAACGTCTCCATCGCCGCCTCCACGGCGGCGGTACCGAGCAGCAGATCGCCCGCTTCAGTCCCGCCAGCGGTTACCAGGGCCATCAACACATCGTCCGGTTGCCAGCTCTTGAGGTCCTTCGGCAGGCCGAGCGCCTGCGCACGGCCATGGGCGAAGCTGCGACCAAGAAATCCCTGCGGTCGCAGGTCATCCAGGTACCACGGCAAGTCAGGAAAGAAGGCGGCAACGTCACCTTCGGGCGCGCGTCGCAGGTTCGGGCAGTCAGGCCCGGCATCGACGTGGAAGCCGCCTCCTACCAGCGCAATTACCCGCCCCAGCTCCTCCAGCGTCGCATCTTCACGCAGCCGGTACAGCGGCCATTCGCTGCCGGCCCGGGTGGGCCGCCGCAGTGCATAGGCGGTTGCCCGGGTGCTGCCCATGCGCACCACCTGCGGGCCACTGGCGGCCACCAGCCGGCTGAGCGCCATCCGGTCCACCCCCAGACGCTCGGCCAGCGCCGCGGCAGGTAGCGGCTGGCCGGGGGCCAGCTGAGCGATCAGATCCAGTACCTGTGGGCGTTGAGCGCGTGGCATGTGCATTACGTAATACGAAATTTGTTACGTAATTAGCATCAAAAAAGCGGGACTGCAAGCGCGGCTGTGCACCTATGAGCTTGAAAATAATGGACATATTCACGAATAGCCAGCTTCGACGCGGGCCTTCCGTTACATTACTTGTTACGTAATCATAAGCCTCAGTCGAGCAAAGGCTCGGCTTTACAGGGATATGGTGGGCAAAGAAAAACCCCGCCGAAGCGGGGTTTCTCTCAAGGCTTCAACAGCCGCTGGAAATCAATCGATATCCAGGAAGCTGCGCAGTTGCTCCGAGCGGCTCGGGTGACGCAGCTTGCGCAGGGCCTTCGCTTCGATCTGGCGGATGCGCTCGCGGGTCACGTCGAACTGCTTGCCGACTTCCTCAAGGGTGTGGTCGGTGTTCATGTCGATACCGAAGCGCATGCGCAGCACCTTGGCTTCCCTCGGGGTGAGGCCGGCCAGCACGTCGCGCACGGTTTCAGACAGATTGATGTTGGTGGTGTTCTCGATCGGGGACTCCACGTTGGTGTCCTCGATGAAGTCGCCCAGATGGGAATCCTCGTCGTCGCCGATCGGGGTTTCCATCGAGATCGGCTCCTTGGCGATCTTCATCACCTTGCGGATCTTGTCTTCCGGCATGTCCATTTCCTTGGCCAGCTCCTCCGGCGTAGCCTCGCGGCCGTACTGCTGGAGCATCTGGCGGGAAATGCGGTTCAACTTGTTGATCGTCTCGATCATGTGCACCGGAATACGGATGGTGCGCGCCTGGTCGGCGATCGAGCGGGTGATCGCCTGGCGGATCCACCAGGTGGCGTAGGTCGAGAACTTGTAACCGCGGCGGTACTCGAACTTGTCCACGGCCTTCATCAGGCCGATGTTGCCTTCCTGGATCAGGTCGAGGAACTGCAGGCCGCGGTTGGTGTACTTCTTGGCGATCGAGATCACCAGGCGCAGGTTGGCCTCGACCATTTCCTTCTTGGCCTTGCGCGCCTTGGCTTCACCGTAGGCCATGGCACGGCTGATTTCCTTCAGCTCTTCCAGGTCCAGCTGGGTCAGCTTCTCGATGTCGATCGTCGCCTGCTGTTCGGCGATGATCTGGTCCTTTACTTCGCGCAGGGCCGAAGACCACTTCTGCTTGCGCTTCAGCGCATCTTCCACCCATTCCAGATTGGTCTGGTTGCCTTCCCAGGAACGGATGAAGTCCTTGCGCGGCATGCGGGCGGTGACGGTCGCCAGATTCAGCACGCGGCGCTCATGGGCCTTGATCGACGCCATGGTGTCGCGCAGCTGCTTGGTCAGCACATCGGTCAGCGGCAGCGGCAGCTTCAGGGTGACGAACACCGCCGACATCTCTTCGCGCAGGCGCGGCAGGTTCTTCTTGTCGCCCTTGGTCGCCGCCTTCTTGAAGGCGTTGAAGGCATCGCTCAGCGCCTGCATGCGCGCAGCGACTTCCTCCGGATCCGGACCGGTCGGTGCGGCTTCTTCCTCGCCACCCTCGACATCATCGTCCTCGTCCTCGTCGCCTTCGGCGTCGGCATCGCTGCTGTCATCGGCAGCAGCCGCCGGCGGCGCCGGCTCTTCGTCGGCCAGGTCGTTGAAGCCAACGATCACTTCGGCCAGGCGCTTCTTGCCTTCCTTGTGGGCTTCGTAGTCGGTCAGCAGCGACTCGACCGAGACCGGGAACTGGCCCAGGGCGGCCTGGACCTGCGAAAGGCCTTCCTCGATGCGCTTGGCAATGGCGATTTCGCCTTCGCGGGTCAGCAGCTCGACGGTGCCCATTTCGCGCATGTACATGCGCACCGGGTCGGTGGTACGGCCACCTTCGGTGTCGAGCGCGCTCAGCGCGGCGGCAGCTTCTTCGGCCGCGGTGTCATCGACTTCGCGGTTACCGGTGTTGCCATCGTTGAGAAGCAGGGTTTCCACATCCGGCGCAACTTCATGGACATCGATGCCCATGCCGTTGATCATGCCGATGATGTCTTCGATCTGTTCCGGGTCGACCATGTCGTCCGGCAGATGGTCATTGACTTCGGCGTAGGTCAGGTAGCCCTGTTCCAGGCCCTTGCTGATCAGTTGCTTGATTTCGGATTGGGCAGGACGTTCGTTGGCCATGTAGTGCTCGCGCCACCGGCTAGGGAGAAATAGGGAACGTAGCATTATACCAGCCCGGGGCCCCGCCTGCCGGGCGGTGGTCCCGCAGGCTCAGGGCCTGAGAAGGAAGGTCACGGGACCGTCATTGACCAGGCTGACGACCATATGGGCACCAAATCGGCCCGTTTCCACCCCTGGCGCGTGATTTTCACGACAGATCTCGACAAATCGATTGAACCCGCGTTCAGCCTCGTCCGGCGGTGCGGCGCTGGTGAAGCTGGGCCGCATGCCCGAACGGGTATCGGCCGCCAGGGTGAACTGGCTGACCAGCAGCAGGCCGCCGCCGGTGTCGCGCAGCGACCGGTTCATCTTCCCGGCCTCGTCGGCGAACACCCGGTAGCCCAGCAGGCGCTCGGCCATGCGCCGCAGCTGGGCCTCGGTATCGCCCGGTTCCATGCCCACCAGCGCCAGCAGGCCCGGACCAATCTGGCCGACCGCTTCGTCATCGACGTGGACGGCAGCCTGGCTGACACGCTGGATAAGGACGAGCATCGTGGGCTCCAATGAACGGGGCCGGCCACGATAGCAGCGCCCTTGGCTAAACTGGCGCAGATGAATCCGCAACGCAAAGCCCGGCTGGTCTACCGCGCCACCACCCTGTTCGCCCGCCTGCCCTGGCCGCTGCTGCGGGGAATCGCCCGTGCCCTGTCCTGGACCTGGATCAGTCTCAACGCCCGTGAGAGCCGCGTCACCCGACGCAACCTGGAGCTGGCCTACCCGGACCTGGACCGCGCCACGCGCGACCGCCTGCACCGGGAGCTGCTGCGCTCCACCGCCCTGCAGGCCATCGAGACCCTGCGCCTGTGGAGCCAGGCGCCGGCCGACAACCTGCGCCTGCACCTGAAGCAGCGCCACGGCGAGGCCCTGTACGACGCGGCCCTGGCCAGCGGCAAGGGCGTGATCGTGGCCGCACCTCACTTCGGCAACTGGGAGCTGCTGAACCAGTGGCTGGCCTCGCGCGGGCAGATCGCCATCGTCTACAAGCCACCGGAGGACGAGGCCAGCGATGCCTTCCTGCAGCTGGTGCGGGGCGGCCAGAACGTACAGCAGGTGCGCGCCGAAGGCCCGGCCGTGCGCCAGCTGTTCAAGGTGCTCAAGGACGGCGGTGCCACCGGCATCCTGCCCGACCAGCAGCCCAAGGCCGGCGATGGCGTGTTCGTGCCGTTCTTCGGCGTGCAGGCGCTGACCATGACCCTGGTCAACCGGCTGGCCGAGCGCACCGGCGCCACCGTGCTGTATGGCTGGTGCGAGCGCATCGGCCCGGACATGGAATTCGCCCTGCACATCGAACCGACCGACCCCGCCGTGGCCGACCCCGACCCGCAGGTGGCCGCCACCGCGCTCAATGCCGGCATCGAGCGCATTGCCCGCCGCGATCCGGCGCAGTACCAGTGGACCTACAAGCGCTATACGCTGCGGCCACCGGGCAGCGGCGAGGAAGACCCGTACGCGACCGAAGAGCATCCGCACTGACGGCCGCCGCACCCAGGCCCATCCGGCCCCTGCGACCGGCGGCCGCACCACGTTGAATACGACGCCGGCGCCCCCATAGAGACTGCGATGTCCGACTCCCCCGGTCCTGCCATGTCTGCTGCTTCTTCCCTGTTCGGCGATCCGGCCGCGATCCGCTGCGAGCGCGCGGTGGCCGAACTGCGTGCCGGTCGCCCGGTGCTGCTCCACGATGGCCAGGGCCAGCGCCTGGCGGTGATCGCGCTGGACAGCGCCACGGCCAGCAGCTTCGCTGCCTTCGCCAATGCCGCCCGCGAGCGCCATTACCTGTTCCTGACCGCCACCCGCGCCCGCGTGCTTGGCGTGGAGGCCCCGCAGGGTGCGCGCCTGCCGCTGGCCGGTGTTGCCTTCGATGCCCTGCCCTCGTTGGGCTACCTGCGTGAACCGGGCCCGATGCCGGACGGCTGGAGCGCCGGTGACGCCTTCGATGCAGGCGCGGTGGAACTGGCCCGCCTCGGCCTGTTGCTGCCGGCGATGGTGGCGGTGCGCCTGGACGCCGAAGACCGCACCTTCGATGGCGCGGCCGAGGTTGCGCTGTGCGACCTGGCCGAGGGCGCAGCACATGCCGCGCATGACTACGAACTGGTGGCGCGTTCGCCGGTACCGCTGCGCGATGTCGGCATGACCACGTTCGCGGTGTTCCGTGGTGGCGTCGCCCAGCGTGACCAGGTCGCGATCATCGTCGGCGAACCGGATCTGTCGGCGGTGGTGCCGGTGCGCGTGCACTCCTCGTGCCTGACCGGTGACCTGTTCGGCTCGCTCAAGTGCGACTGCGGCGACCAGCTGCGGCGCGGCCTGCGCAAGCTGAAGGAACTGGGCGGCGGCGTGCTGCTGTACCTGGACCAGGAAGGCCGCGGCACCGGCATCGCAGCCAAGATGCGCGCCTATGGCTACCAGCACGACGGCCTGGACACCATCGATGCCGATGCGCAGCTGGGCTTCGGTGCCGACGAGCGCCGCTACGGCAGCGCGGTGGCGATGCTGCGCGGCCTGGGCATTTCGCGCGTGGCCCTGCTCAGCAACAACCCGACCAAGGCGCAGCGCCTGCGCAACGCTGGCATCGAGGTGCTGGACTGCATTCCGGTCACCGGCGAGATCACCGCCGAGAACGAGCACTACCTGCGCACCAAGGCCGATCGTGCCGGCCACATGCTGGATGTGGACGCGCTGATCCAGGCTGCCCAGTAACGCAGCCGACCTGCTACCGTCTGCGCGGTGCGGCCACGGCCGCCACCGCCCGCCCTGCCACCTGACGGAGCCCGCGTGACCGACGTTCCCCTTACTGCTCCGACCACCGATGCCTGGCAGTCGCTGCCGCGCCGCGCCGCGCGGCTGGCCGCACTGGAAGGTGCCTTCGGCGGCCTGTTTGTGCCGGGCCTGCCGCTGGCCGCAGCCGCGTGGTTCTTCGACCTGCCCGGCGGCCTGTGGACGGCCGCCCTTGGGCTGCTGATCGGCATCGTCTTCGGCGCCTGGCTCGGCCGCCGGCGCTTGACCCGCACCCGCTGGCGGCTGGATGCCCAAGGGCTGGGCCTGCGCCGCGACCTGATGTGGCAGCTGGAAACGCGCATCCCCATTTCGCGCGTGCAGCACCTGGACCTGCGCCGCGGCCCGCTGGAACGCCGTGCCGGCCTGGCCACGCTGATCGTGCACACCGCCGGCACCCGCATGAGCGCGGTGACCGTCAGCGGCCTGGACGAGGCGGATGCCGAGCGCCTGCGCGATACCCTGTCCCACCAGCTCGACCAGGACGCCGACGCCCTGTGAGCCTGCCACCGCCTCTGCCTGCAGCACTGCCCGCCGGTGGCGAGGACGACCGCCTGCATCCGTGGTCGTGGTTGTTCGTACTGTTGATGCAGTTGCGCCATTACTTCCTGCCGCTGGTCGCACTGCTGGTGTTCGGCCAGCGCGGCGACCGCGACCCGATGTGGGCGCAGCTGATTCCGCTGACGGCAATCGCCGCACTGGTACTGGTGTCGGTGCTGCAGTACCTCAGCTACCGCTACCGTATCGGCAGTGATGCGATCACCGTGCGTAGCGGTCTGCTCGCGCGCAACCGGCGCGAGATTCCGTTCGCGCGCATCCACAACGTGGAGGTGCGGCAGAACCCGCTGCACCGCCTGTTTGGTGTGGCCGAGCTGCGCCTGGAATCGGCCGGTGGCGTGCGCCCGGAAGCGGAGATGCGGGTGCTGAAGCTGGACCAGGCGCTGGCGCTGGAACGGCTGGTCCGCCAGCGCGGGCAGGCGCCGCAGGCCGCCGGCATCACCGAGCCCGACCCGGTTGCCAGCACCGCGACTGAGAACGAGCAGGTACTGCTGCGCCTGTCGAGTTGGGACGTGGTACGCATGGGCCTGCTCTCCAACCGCGGCTGGGCGCTGGCGATCGCCGCGTTCGGCGTGCTGTTCCAGACCGTGCCACGGCCGGTGATGGACGATGCCCTCCAGCGCGGTGGACGCGAAGCCTTTGGCTACGCCAGCCATCTGCACCCCGGCGTGACCGGTGCGTTTCTGCTGCTGGCTGCCGCGCTGCTGCTGGGCTGGCTTGCGCTGCGCGTGCTGTCGGTGGTGCTGACGCTGCTGCGCTACCACGGCTTCACCCTCAGCGAGCAGGACCGACGCCTGACCGTATCGGCCGGTCTGCTCAGCCGCACCCGCAGCAGCGTGGCGCGCCGGCGCATCCAGGCCTGGACGCTGCGCGAAGGTACTTTGCAGCGCTGGTTCGGGCTGCGTCAGCTGCGCATCGACAGTGCCGCCGGTGGCCCCGCGCGCGATGAGGACCGCGCCCTGCGCGAACTCGCGCCGCTGGCGTCCAGTACACGTTGTGAGCAGCTGGTGCAGCACCTGCTGCCGCAGCTGCAGTGGCCTCCGCTGCAATGGCAGTCCATTCCGCAGCGCGGCTGGTGGCGGCTGTGCCTCGGCGCACTGGTGCTGGTGCCGCTGCTGGCTGCGGCCGCGTACTGGCGCTGGGGCCCATGGGGCCTGCTGGTGCTGGCGTGGCTACCGGTGGCGCTGCTGGTCGCGCACCGGCAGATGGCACGCATGGGCTGGTACCTGGACGAACACTATGTGGCGGTGCGCGGCGGCTGGTGGAAGCGCTGGTGGCGCTGGGCCGAGCTGGACAAGGTGCAGGGCCTGCGCCTGCAACGCTCGCCGCTGGACAAACTGCTGGGCACCAGCAGCCTGCAGCTGGATACCGCCGGCGCGCATGGTGATGTGGCGCTGACGCTGCATCATCTGCCGCAGGCACAGGCCCAACAGGTGTTGGATCAACTGGCCGCGGCGCTGGCGCGGCGCAAGCTGCGCTGGTAAGCACTACAGGTCGTGCCGATCGCCGGCCGGCAACTGTCGCCATTCCCGAGGTTGCCGGCCAGCGGCCGGCACTACCGCGAACGGGGTCAGCGAGGCATCAGCGCTGCGACGGGCCCCAATACCCCAGGTCCTTGCGGATCTGCAGATCGCGCACCCAGCTGCCGAATGGCTTGCGCCGCAACGCACCCATTTCACCAGACAGGAAATCCTCGGTGGCCGCGATCACCCGTTCACTGGAGCGGCCATCGCGGTAAGGGTGGATGGCATCGGCGTAGCGCACGATTTCCGCCTGCAGCACGGCGTCCGGGTGCAGTGCGCGCTGCAGCATCGCCGGCAGCTGCGTGGCATCGTCGAAATCGATCATGTGCGGCTTGGGCACGCGGTTGCGGAAGGTCACCACCGGCTTGTGCTGCACGATGAACTCCGAAACGATCGATGAGGTGTCCGACACCAGCACATCGGCGGCACGCTGCGCGGCCATCACCTGCTCCGGCTCGATGAAGCGGGCATTGGCACCGGCCAGCGCGCGGTAGCGTTCGAACAGTTCCGGTGGGCACTTCGGGTGCAGGGTCAGCAGCCAGTAGTGGTCACCGGCGGCGATATCAGCGGCGATCTGCGCATGCAGGTGCGGAGCCGCGCTGAGCCGCTCGGTGAAGGTGGAACCGAACAGGATCACCGGGCGGTCACCGGCCGGTGCGCGCAGCGCGGAACTCTCGCCTCCGTCATCGCGGAACAGCGGGTCCAGCTTCGGCCAGCCAGTCTCGGCCACGGCGAAGTGGCCCTGCAGGCTGGCGATCTCGCGGAACGGTGCGGTCGTGGCCGGCCCCTGCGTGCAGTACAGGTCGAACATGCCGCGCACCCGGAAGTGGCCGCGCGCACTGTCCCGCTTCTCCACGTTGAAGCCATGGAACAGCTGCACCTTCGCCCCCGAAAGGAAGGTCGGCACCCAGTTGGCCGCGCTGAACACCGCCCGCGGACGCATTGCCAGGGCCTGCTTCAGGCCCACGTTGGGCACCCCCGGCAGGCTGCTGCCGGCCGCGCCGTCCTCGAACCAGGCCGCCACCTCCTGCCCGGACGCGTGCAAGGCCTGCGCCAACGGGGCGAGAATAGGCAGCGCATAGCGCTCCGTCGCAAACAACAGGTACCCGACCATCATGTCCTCCACGACCGCTCCCATCGAACGGCCTCGCATCTCGGCGTGCATTATCGCGTTCAACGAGGCCGGGCGCATCGGCGACTGCCTGGCCTCGCTGGCCTTCTGCGATGAGATCGTGGTGGTGGACTCGCAGTCCACCGATGCCACCGTAGCCATCGCCGAGTCCGCCGGTGCCCGCGTGCTGCAGCGCCGGTTCGAGGGCTTCCGCAGCCAGAAGGCGTTCTGCGTCGAGCAGGCCAGCCACGACTGGGTGCTGTGCCTGGACGCCGACGAGCGCATCAGCCCCGAGCTGCGCACCGCCATCGAGCAGGCCCGCGACGGTGGCTTCGGCGGCCAGGCCGGCTACCGCTTCGCTCGCCTCTCGGAGTACTTCGGGAAGTTCCTGCGCCATGGCAATGCCTACCCGGACCGGGTGATGCGCCTGTTCGACCGCCGCCGCGGCGGCTGGCGCGGCAAACGCGAGATCCACGAGGCGGCCAGTGTCGACGGCAGTGTGGGCACCCTGCGCGGCGACCTGATCCACTATCCGTACCGGTCATTGCAGCAGCAGCTGGCCAAGACCGAGAAGTACGCGCGGATGATGGCCGAGCACGAGTTCGCGCGCGGCAAGCGGGCCACGCTGGGCAAGCTGGTGCTGGCGCCGGCCTGGCGGTTCTGGCGCGGCTTCCTGTTCCGTGGCGGCTTCCGCGACGGCTGGCACGGCCTGGTCTACGCCTACGTCCGCGCCAACTACGTGCGGCAGAAGACCATCATGCTGTGGATGCTGGGCAATGGACAGGCGGTGGCCGACCCGGCGCCTTCCGCGGACCGGCCTTGACCACGCTGTGTCACACTGCGTGGGCGTTGCCTGAAGACCCCCCATGAAAATCCTGTACACCAACTTCCACTACGGCGACGGTGGCGGCCACACCACGTACATCGTCTCGCTGGCGCGTGCGCTGCACGGCCAGCACACGCTCCACGTCGCCGCGCCGGCCGACAGCCGCCTGCTGCGGACCATGGCCGATGAAGGCATTGCCCGCACACTGCCGATTGCGTTCGGCAGCGGCCTGCCAACGCTGCCCCGGCAGCTGGCCGAACAGCGCGCACTGCGCAGGCTGGTGCACGATGAAGGCATCGACCTGATCCATGTCAACGGTGCACGCGACCACCGCTTCGTGATGCAGGGGCTGCTGGGCATGCGCCGCCCGCCGATCGTGCTGACCAAGCACAACAGCAAACCCACCAATACCTTTGGCAATGCGCTGCGCGCACGCTGGGCCACCGATCGGCTGATCGCGGTCTCGGCCGACACCAAGCGCCTGCTGGAACAGGGCCCGTACCGTCGCTGCCCGATCGACGTGGTCCGCAATGGCGTTGACCTGGAGCGCTACTCACCGCAGCCGGCCGGCACCGGCAGCGCGCTGCGCCAGCAATGGACGCAGGATCCACAGGCGCTGGTGCTGGTCAGCAACGCCGGCACCGACGATTACAAGGGCTGGATCGACCTGGCCCGGGCCATCGCACGGCTGCCCGATGCGGTGCGTCCGCATGTGCACATGGCCGTGGCCGGCCACCTGCCCAGCGCGCAGCAGCGCGAACAGGTGCAGGCGCTGGGCGAGGTGGCCGCGCAGGTGCACTTCACCGGCCTGCTGGCCGATACCCGCGTCCTGATCGCGGCCGGCGATGCTGGTTTCGTACTGTCCCATGACGTCGAGACGATCTCCTTCGCCTGCCGCGAGATGATGGCCAGCGCCAAGCCGATGCTGGTCAGCGACTACGCAGGCCTGCCGGAGAACATCGAACAAGGCGTCGATGGCTGGGTGGTTGCCACACGCGACATCGACGCCATCGCCGCCCAGGTACAGGCGCTGTACGCACAGCGCGATGCGCTGCCGGAACAGGGCCGCGCAGCACGCCGCCATGCACAGCGGGAGTTCGGCCTGCAGACATTCGCCGACGCCACGCTGGCCAGCTACCACGCCGCCCTGGCCAACACCTGAGCCACGCTCCCCGAACGCTCAATCGGTGATGCCGGGCCCCTGCAGGCGGCGCTCGTGCTCGAGTTCCGCCACTGACGGCCGGCAGTCGCCGGCGACCGCATCGGCAGGCACCAGCCACCAGCGGCGACGATTGGAAATGCCGGCCATCTCGGCCCGCGCACGATCGATGCAGGCCTGCATCGCATCCTCGTTCACCAGCAGCCAGCGTTGCTGCGGAACCAGCCGCTGCCAGCGCACGGCCGCCTGCAGCTGTTGATGCCAACGTGCTTCGAATCCAAAGGTGGCCGCCGGGCGATCGGCCATCAGCAGGTTCTGCTCTTTCCATGCCACCAGTCCCAGCTCGGCCTGCGGGCCGATGCGTGCACTCACTTCACGCATCAGGCCACGGGCCGAGCTGGAGTCGTTCAACACCGGATAACCGACCAGGCTGTACAGCACCCAGACTCCTGCCAGGGTAGAGACCAGGGCAACGTGCCGACGCTGGCGCCCGCACACCCACAGGCTCAAGGCCGACCAGACCGCCATCGCCAGCGCCGCCCAGGCCAGCGCATCGGTGGCACCGGGAAGCAACCCGCGGCCATGGGTAAGGCGCACTTCGAAATCCGGATCACCCAGCAGCGCCAGCGCACCGACCAGCCCCAGCGCCAGTGCCAGCAACGCGGTGAATGCGCCCAGCACGCGCTGCACATCGCGCCGCCTCAGCAGCCCGGGCAGCAACGGCGCCAGCGCCAGGCAGAACATCGGCAATGCCGGCAGGATGTAGACGTCGCGCTTGCCGTGCGGAAGCGAGAAGAACAGCACGACCAGCAGCCACCAGGCCAACGGCAGCAGGTAGCGCGCATCGCGCCGGCGCAGCCGCCGGAACCAGGCCGGAAGCGCCCAGGGCAGCAGCAGAAACGCGGGAATCCACATCGACGGCATGATCGCCAGGAAGTACCACCACGGCTGGTGATGGTCCCAGGACTGCGTATAGCGCCGCGCGGTCTGCCGGAACAGGATGTCGTCCATGTAGGCGCGGTACGGCTCCGAACCGGTGGCGAAGCCTGCCAGCAGCATCGGCGCCAGCCACAACGACACCGCCAGCAGGAAGGCCAACGGTGCCAGCCAGAAACGCAGGTCGCGCACGTGCAGGCGTACCCGCGGCCAGTGCAGCACGGATGCGACTGCCGCCGGCGCGATCATCATCAGCGCCAGCACGCCTACGCCCTTGGTGATCACACCGATGCCGGCAAAGAACCAGCCCAGCCACCACCAGCGCCAGGCCGGCCCCAACAGCAGATGGCGCAGCAGGCCGTAGTTGGCCAGGGTGATGAACAGCACCACCAGCGGATCGATCTGCGCCTTCTTCGCCTGGAAGGTGAAGTGCAGCGCGAACAGCAGTGCCCAGCCCGCGTACAGCCCCACCTGCCGCGTCCACAGGCGGCGGCCGAGATCGACCACGCACCACAGCGTGCCCAGCGCGGCCAGCAGCGAGGGCAGCAGGAACGCCACCCGCCAGTGGCCGACCAGGCTGTACATCGCCGCCTGCAACCACATCAGCATCGGCGGCTTGTCCGAATAGAGCTCGGGGCCGCGATGCGGGAACAACCAGTAGCCACTGTCGACCATCTGCCTGGCCACCAGCGCGAAACGTGGCTCGTCCGAGGGCCACGGATCACGGAGGCCCAGGCCGGCCCCCAGCACCAGCAGGGCCATCACCACCAACAACCACGTCTGGCGCGACGCGTGGGCTTTCAGCATGGGACTCGAAACGGCAGCGGGGGTCAGGCTGCTTTTAACAGACGCGCGTAGAAGAAACCGTCAGCATCGTTTTCACCCGGCAGCCGCTGGCGCGCCACCCCTTCGCAATCCACGCCGAATGCATCGCCCAGCGGCTGCGCCACGGCATCCGGATGCCACTTCAGGAACGCGCGCACCTGATCGATGTTCTCGGCGCGCAGGATCGAACAGGTGGCATACAACAGCACGCCGCCCGGGCGCAGCATCGACCAGCAGGCTTCCAGCAGGCGCGCCTGCACGCCGACCAGTGCATCGATGTCTTCGGCGCGACGGTGGAACATCACATCCGGCTGGCGGCGGATCACGCCGGTCGCCGAGCACGGCGCATCAAGCAGGATCGCGTCGAACGGCACGCCATCCCACCAGGCGCCCGGATCACTGGCATCTGCCGCCAGGGTCTGCGCATGCTCGCCCACGCCGGTACGGGTGTAGGTATCGCGTGCACGGGCCAGGCGGCGCGCGTCGATATCCAGCGCCAGCAGGCGCAGGCTGGGGTCGCGCTCGAGCAGGTGCGCCGACTTGCCGCCGGGGGCCGCACAAGCGTCCAGCACGCGGGCACCGGCCACCGGGGCCAGCGCATCGGCGGCACACTGCGCCGACAGGTCCTGCACCGAGATCGCGCCGTCGGCGAAGCCGGGCAGCTGATTCACGGCAACCGGAGAGGCCAGGCGCAACGCGTCGGCACTGAGCGGACTGGCTTCTGCGGCAATGCCGGCTTCGGCCAGCGCGGCCAGTGCCTTGTCACGACCGCCCTGCTGGCGGTTGGCGCGCAGCCACAGTGGCGCCGGTTGCAGGCTGGCGCTGAAGATCGCGTCGGCCTGTGCCGGCCAATCGCGTTCCACCGCATCGGCCAGCCATTCCGGGAAGGCATCGCGCGCTGGCTGCTCCGG
Organism: Stenotrophomonas sp. SMYL86; assembly: GCF_036320025.1. Taxonomy (NCBI): domain Bacteria; kingdom Pseudomonadati; phylum Pseudomonadota; class Gammaproteobacteria; order Lysobacterales; family Lysobacteraceae; genus Stenotrophomonas; species Stenotrophomonas sp. SMYL86. The sequence continues at coordinate 129,506 of NZ_JAWIRU010000003.1, read as the reverse complement.
GAAACCTTCGCGCTGCGCGCGGCGCAGGATCGCATTGACCAGGCCCGCCTGGCGCTCACGGCCCAGTGCACGCGCGGCATCGACGGTGGCCGACAGCGCCGCGTGCGCCGGCAGCTCCAGCACGTCCAGCTGGGCGAACCCGACCATCAGCAGCGTGCGCAGATCGGCATCACGCGCCGACAGCGGCTTCTGCATCCACGACTGCAGCGCCGCGTCATAGGTGCTGCGGCGGCGCAGGACGGCGAAACACAGGGCTTCCAGCAGCGCACGGTCGCGGCTGTCGGCCAGCTTCGGCAGCGCCCAGGCCAGTTCGGCCTTCAGCGAACGGCCACGGGTGAACACCTGTGCCAGCACACGTGCGGCCAGCATGCGCGTGGCCGCGCCCGGCGCCGCCTTGGCGACGGAGAAATCGTTCTGCTTCGACACCGCTTATGCCCCCACGCGCAGATCGCGGCGGGCGTTGAGGTAGTCGGCCGCAGTAATCGCCTTGCCACCTTCCCGCTGCAGCACACGCAGGCGCAGTGCGCCCTGGCCACAGGCGATGTCGATGCCATCGCGGCTGGCCGCCAGCACCGTGCCCGGCGCCTGGCCGTGGGCCTCATCCAGCGCCACCGCGCCATGGATGCGCACCCGCTCGCCAGCCAGCGTCGCCTCGGCGATCGGCCACGGATTGAAGGCGCGCACGGTGCGTGCCAGCGCCCCTGCATCCAGCGCCCAGTCCAGACGGGCCTCGGCCTTGTCCAGCTTGTGCGCGTAGGTCACGCCCTGCTCCGGCTGCGGCCGCGCGATCGGCTTGATGCCGGCCCGCAGCAGGCCCAGGCCGTCGGACAGCACCTGCGCGCCCAGTTCCGCCAGCTTGTCATGCAGCTGGCCACCGGTATCGGTGGCCGCGATCGGCAGCTCCTGGTGCAGCAGCACCGGGCCGGTATCCAGGCCGGCCTCCATCTGCATCAGGCAGACGCCGGTCTTTGCATCGCCGGCCTGGATCGCGCGCTGGATCGGCGCGGCACCGCGCCAGCGCGGCAGCAGCGAGGCATGCACGTTCCAGCAACCGTGGGTCGGAATGGCCAGCACCGCCTTGGGCAGGATAAGGCCATAGGCCACCACCACCATCAGGTCCGGCTGCAGGTCGCGCAGCTGCTGCTGGGCGGCTTCATCCTTCAGCGATTCGGGCTGGTAGACCGGAATGCCACGGGCCACGGCTTCAAGCTTGACCGGCGACGGCGCCAGGCCACGGCCACGGCCGGCCGGACGATCAGGCTGGGTGTAGACGGCCACGACCTCATGGTGGCGCGCCGCCGCGCGCAGCGACGACACCGCGAATTCCGGCGTACCGGCAAAGACAATCCTCATGGCTACCCCACTTGCAGGATGGATTCGTGCAGGAAAGAAAACGGCGCCGTCGGCCGGCGCCGTACAGCCCGCGCGCGTCGCGCAGGCACGGGCCACCCGATGGGCGGCCCGGATTGGCGATCACGCCACGTGCTTGCGCTGCTTGGCCAGCTTCTTGCGCACCATCTCGCGCTTGAGCGGCGACAGATAGTCGATGAACAGCTTGCCGTCCAGGTGATCCATCTCGTGCTGGATGCAGGTGGCCAGCACTTCGCCGGCTTCCAGCTGCTGTTCCTGGCCGTTGCGGTCCAGGTACTTCACGGTGATGGTATCGGCGCGGGTCACGTCGGCGAAGATGCCCGGAACCGACAGGCAGCCCTCCTGATACACCCGGCCTCCGTCTTTGGCGACGATTTCCGGGTTGATGAACACATGCGGTTCATTCTTTTCTTCGCTGACGTCGATGACCATGAAGCGCTTGTGCACGTCCACCTGGGTGGCGGCCAGGCCAATGCCCGGGGCGTCGTACATGGTCAGGAACATGTTGTCGATCAGTTCCTGGAAGGCCGGCGTGGTGACTTCGGCGGCTTCGATCAACGCAGCCTTGGTACGCAGGCGCGGATCGGGGAACTCGAGAATGGGAAGAAGGGCCATGGCTGTTTCCGGATAGGGGGCCGGCACGCCGGCATACGTCGCAGATTCTAGCTCCAACGCTTGCCTTGCGCCCCGGTTTCTGGACTATAGTGCGCGGACCTGTTGGGGAATCAGGGCTTCACACCTATGTTGCTTCGTTTTCGTACGGTCGTCGCCGCGGCGATGCTGACCGTGGCTGCCTATGCTACCGCCGTGGAAGTGAATGGCGGGCACCCGGACACCTATGTGGTCCGAAAAGGGGATACGTTGTGGGATATCGCCGCACGTTTCCTGCAGAAGCCGTGGCTGTGGCCGGAGATCTGGCAGGCCAATCCGCAGATCGCCAATCCGCACCTGATCTATCCCGGTGACGTGCTCAGCCTGGCCTATCTGGACCGGGTGACCGTCGCTGCCAAGCCCGGCCCGCGCCAGGAAGCCCCGATCGATGCCATTCCGCTGGCCCAGGTCGAGCCGTTCCTGAAGCAGCTGAGCGTGGTCGACAGCATCGAGCAGCTACCCTACGTGGCCGGCCTGGAAGAAGAACGCCTGCGCGTCACCAGCGGCAGTGCGGTCTACGTGCGCCTGGCCGACGCCCAGCTGGGCCAGCGCTGGGCCGTGGTCCGCCCGACCGTGCGCTACGCCCAGCCCAAGCCGACCGAGGACCTGACCGCCAACGGCGACGTCACCCCCGGCAGCGGCAACCTGTGGCGGGCCTACAACGCCCCCAACCACCGCCGCGGCATACTCGGCTATGAGCTGGCCCAGGTCGCCACCGGCACCATCACGCATGTCGCCGGCGGCAAGGTCGAGGCGTCCACCCTGGTGCTGGACAAGAACGAAGGCGGCCGCGAGGTGCGTGCCGGCGACCGCCTGGTCCCGGTCGAGGCCAAGCCGTACGACCTGCAGTTCGTCCCCCATGTCCCGGCCGCCGGTGTCGAGGGCGTCGATGTGCGCGTGCTGGCCGTCACCGACATGTTCACCGCCGCTGGCCCGCGCGATGTGATCGCGATTTCCGCAGGTCGCGCACAGGGCGTGGACAACGGCACCGTGTTCTCGCTGTGGCGCCCGGGCCGCCACGTGGCGCACCGCATGAAGTATCCCACCTCGTCGCGCATGGACGATTCGCTCAGCACCGGCGCCGGCCGGGTTTCGCTGCCGGACGAGTACGCCGCGCACGCCATGGTGTTCCGTACCTTCGACAACGTCAGCTACGCGCTGGTGATGCAGGGCGTGAAGCCGGTACGCGTGGGGTTCAACGCACTGCACCCGGACGCGAAGTAACCAGTCCCGGGTTGCCCGGCCACTGCAGGTAGTGCCGGCCGCTGGCCGGCAGGCACCTCCGGCAAAACCTGACAGCCACATGCGAAGGCGCCCTAGGGCGCCTTTGTTGTATGCGCTCGATAGTGGGGAGATGACCAACCAAGCTGACGAGGCGCTGCTGCGCCTGTTGATGGCAGGCGGCGCGCTGGCGCCACGGCGGGCACTGCTGCAGGCCGCAGGCAGCGCGGAGATTGCGATCGCGCAGGGCGCCGCGAACTGGCGCGCGCACGGCTGCACGCCCGAGCAGTGCGCCGCGCTGGAATGCCCGGACACCCGGGCCTGGGCCGTGGCACGGCGCTGGCTGGAAGACGACAACCAGCACCTGCTGGCCTTCACCGATCCGGCATTCCCCCCGCCCCTGCTGGATGTCCCGAACCCACCCCTGGCGCTGTTCATCGCCGGCGACCCCAGCCTGGCCTGGCGCCCGTCGGTGGCACTGGTCGGCAGCCGCTCGCCGACGCCGGGCGGACGCGCCCTGGCCGCCCGGTTTGCCGGCTGCTTCGTCGAAGCCGGGCTGGCGGTGACCAGCGGCCTGGCGGCAGGCATCGATGCCGCCGCCCACCAGGCCACGCTGGACGCCGGGGGCTGCACCGTGGCGGTGATCGGCACCGGCCCGGACCGGGCTTACCCGGACAGCCACGCCAGGCTGCAGGCCCGCATCGCCGCCGAAGGCGCGGTGCTCAGCGAGTACCTGCCGGGCACACCGGCACGCCCCGGTCACTTTCCAGCCCGCAACCGCCTGGTGGCCGGGCTGGCGCTGGCGACGGTGGTGGTCGAGGCCGCCCAGCGCTCCGGCGCATTGATCACCGCACGCCTGGCCGCCGAGGCCGGCCGCGAGGTCTGTGCCCTGCCCGGTTCGGTACTCAACCCACGCGCCGCGGGCTGCCACCGGTTGATCCGCGAGGGTGCCGCACTGGTCGAGCGCCCGGAGGAGGTCCTTGAACTGCTGGCGCCCGCCCTTCGCCAGCAGCTGCCGGGCTTGCAATCACGGCTCGCCACCCCCACTGAACAGGCACCGCCGGTACTCCTGCCGGCGCGCTGGGCCGACGACCCTGACTACCAGTGCTTGTGGCGGGCCCTGGACCACAACCCAAGCGGTATGGATTCACTGATCACGCGCTGTGGATTGACGGCGCCCCAGGTGTCCTCCATGCTGCTGGCCATGGAACTGGCGGGAATCGTGGTGTGCGTACACGGCCGCTACTGTCGAACTCCCTAGTTTCTTCACCTCCACAGCGTCGCGCGACGCAGGCCGAGGGGCAATGAAAGAGAGCATCCTGGACGTACTGCTGTACCTGTTTGAACACTATTTCAGCGAAGATGCGGACCTGATCCGTGACCGCGATTCGCTTCAGAACGGCCTGATCCAGGCCGGTTTCAGCCCAACCGAGATCAACAAGGCATTCGACTGGCTCGATGCCCTGGCCGCGCAGCGGCCGAGCGTGGCCCAGGCACGGGTCGATGGCCCCGTGCGCGTCTACCACGGCCCCGAGCTGGACAAGCTGGACGTGGAATGCCGTGGTTTCCTGCTGTATCTGGAACAGCACGGCATCCTCGACGCCGACCAGCGCGAGCTGGTGCTGGACCGGGCCATGGCCCTGGACCAGGACGAACTGGACCTGGACGACCTGAAGTGGGTCGTGCTGATGGTGCTGTTCAACCAGCCCGGCTCCGAGGCGGCGTACGCCTGGATGGAGACGCAGATGTTCATGGACGAGCCAGAACCCCTGCACTGACCGTACACTTGGGGGCATAGCGCATTCAGGAGCGTCCCCGTGAGCGAGTGGTTCCATGCAGAAGGCAACCGGCAGCAGGGTCCGCTGCCGGCGGAACAGTTGGTCGAGTTGTTCCGCAACAACCAGATCTCCCTGGACACCCTGGTCTGGCGCGACGGCCTGCCGCAATGGCAGCCGTTGCGCACCGTGGTCGACGAACTCGGCCTGATCGTGCCGGCGCTGGACGCTGCCGCACCGCCGGTGGAACCCGAGCCCGATCCGGAACCGGTGGCACCGCCTCCGCCGCAGCCGCCGGTACTGCCGCCGTCCACGCCCTACACCACCAGTGCATCGGCCACCGCCCTGCCGGCGCCGAAGAAGAAGCTGTCCGGCTGCGCCCTGACCGCCATCATCGGCGGCGGCCTGCTGCTGGTGCTGGTCCCGATCGTGGCCATCCTGGCTGCCATCGCGCTGCCCGCCTACAACGACTACACCGTGCGCGCCAAGGTCGCCGGCGCAGTGACCGCGCTGCAGCCGTTGAAGGACCAGGTGCAGCATTTCGCCGATGACGAAGGCCGTTGCCCCGGTGCCAACGACGCCGGCTTCCCGGCCCCGGGTGACTTCGCCCATGCAGGGCTGTCGGCGGTGAACATCGGTCGCTTCAACAATGGCCACTGCGGCATCGAAGCCACCCTGGCGTTGCCCGGCAAGAGCCTTGATGGCGACCTGCTGTGGCTGGAATACGATCGCGACAGCGGCCGCTGGGAATGCAGTGGCGAAAGCAACGACAAGTACCTGCCGCCGACGTGCCGCGGCTGAACCACGCGCACGCCAGCACCTCCAAGGATGATTCAACAGGGAACATGCAATGACTGAGTGGTACTACGCCGAAGGACAGCAACGCCAGGGCCCGCTGCCGGTCCAGGAGATCCGCCAGCGCTTCCAGCGCGGCCAGCTGAACCTGGACACCCTGGTCTGGCGCGAAGGCATGGCGCAGTGGGCTGCGCTGCGCCAGGTGGTCGACGAACTGGGACTGCAGACACTGGCCGACGCCAGCACGGCCACCGGCAGTGGCGGCTTCGACCTGCGTGGCGACTATGCCGCGATCGACAACGGTACGGCGCCACTGCCTGGCACCGGCGCCCTCAGCAGTTCGCCCTACAGCGCCCCTGCGGCGCTCGGCGGCGGCGGCCATGCCCAGCCGGTGATGGGCGGCGAAGTGGTCTACGCGGGCTTCTGGAAGCGCGTGGCGGCCTACATGATCGACTACTTCGTGCTGGCCATCCCCGGCGGCATCATCGGCGCCATCCTCGGTGTGGTGCTTGGTGCCAGCATGGGTGCGGTGGGCAGCGGCGAATCGGCCATCGAAATCGTGGCCCAGCTGGCCAGTGCCCTGATCAACCTGGCCATCGGCATGGCGTACTACACCTGGTTCCATGCCTCGCAGGGCGGTGCCACGCTGGGCAAGATGGCGGTCGGCATCAAGGTCGTGCGCAGCAATGGCGAGCGCCTGACCAAGGCCCGCGCATTTGGTCGCTACTGGGCCGCGGTGCTCAGCACCTTCACCCTCGGCATCGGTTTCCTGATGGCCGCCTTCACCGAGCGCAAGCAGGGCCTGCACGACATGATCTGCGACACCCTGGTGGTCGACCGCTGGGCCTACACCGACCAGCCGCAGCTGCAGCGCCGGGAGCTGGGCACGGTGACCGTGCTGGTGCTCGTACTGACCGGCCTGCTGTCGCTGGTGGGCCTGGCGCTCATGGTGTTCGCGGTTGGCTTCATCGCCAAGATGGCCTCATGAACGGCCATCCTCACGCCTGGCTGCTTGACATGGGCTGGCCGGGCGTGATTCCTCTAATAAGGTGAAACCTGAACGCCCGGCACATTACCGGGCGTTCAGTTTATGGATTTGCCCGTGGCCGCTTCACTAATGCGGCCGTTTGCTCCACCCTAGCGGCCCCTCTCCCCCGGTCCGCCCACAGACCTTTCCTGACATGCCCAAGCACCTGCTCATCGTCGAATCGCCGGCCAAGGCCAAGACGATCAACAAATACCTCGGCAAGGACTACACGGTCCTGGCCTCGTATGGGCACGTGCGCGACCTGATCCCGAAGGAAGGCGCAGTCGACCCGGACAACGGGTTCGCCATGCACTACGACGTGATCGACAAGAACGAAAAGCATGTCGATGCGATCGCCAAGGCCGCCAAGGGCGCCGACGACATCCTGCTGGCGACCGACCCGGATCGCGAGGGTGAAGCGATCAGCTGGCACATCGCCGAGATCCTGAAGGAACGCGGGCTGGTCAAGGACAAGCCGATGCAGCGCGTGGTGTTCACCGAGATCACCCCGCGCGCCATCAAGGAAGCGATCAGCCAGCCGCGCGCGATCGCCAGCGACCTGGTCGACGCCCAGCAGGCGCGCCGCGCGCTGGATTACCTGGTCGGTTTCAACCTGTCGCCGGTGCTGTGGCGCAAGGTCCAGCGCGGCCTGTCCGCCGGCCGCGTGCAGAGCCCGGCGCTGCGCATGATCGTCGAGCGCGAGGAAGAGATCGAAGCCTTCATCGCCCGCGAATACTGGTCGATCGCCGCCGAGTGCGCGCACCCGTCGCAGCACTTCAACGCCAAGCTGATCAAGCTGGACGGGCAGAAGTTCGAACAGTTCACCATCACCGACGGCGACACCGCCGAGGCCGCCCGCCTGCGCATCCAGCAGGCCGCGCAGGGCTCGCTGCATGTCACCGATGTGGCCAGCAAGGAGCGCAAGCGCCGCCCGGCGCCGCCGTTCACCACCTCCACCCTGCAGCAGGAAGCCTCGCGCAAGCTCGGCTTCACCACCCGCAAGACCATGCAGGTCGCGCAGAAGCTGTATGAAGGCGTGGCGATCGGTGACGAAGGCACCGTCGGCCTGATCTCGTACATGCGTACCGACTCGGTGAACCTGTCGCAGGACGCGCTGGCCGAGATCCGCGACGTGATCGCCCGCGACTACGGCATCGCCTCGCTGCCGGACCAGCCGAACACCTACCAGACCAAGTCGAAGAACGCCCAGGAAGCGCACGAAGCGGTGCGCCCGACCTCGGCGCTGCGCACGCCTGCGCAGGTGGCGCGCTACCTGACCGATGACGAGCGCAAGCTGTACGAGCTGATCTGGAAGCGTGCGGTGGCCTGCCAGATGATTCCGGCCACCCTCAACACCGTCAGCGTCGATCTGTCCGCCGGCAGCGAACACGTGTTCCGCGCCAGCGGCACCACCGTGGTGGTGCCCGGCTTCCTGGCCGTGTACGAAGAAGGCAAGGACAACAAGAGCGCCGAGGACGAGGACGAAGGCCGCAAGCTGCCGGCGATGAAGCCCGGCGACCGCGTGCCGCTGGAACGCATCCAGGCCGAACAGCATTTCACCCAGCCGCCGCCGCGCTACACCGAAGCGGCGCTGGTGAAGGCGCTGGAAGAGTACGGCATCGGCCGTCCCTCGACCTACGCCTCGATCATCCAGACCCTGCTGTTCCGCAAGTACGTGGAAATGGAAGGCCGCAGCTTCCGCCCGTCCGACGTCGGCCGCGCGGTGTCCAAGTTCCTGTCCAGCCACTTCACCCGGTACGTGGACTACGACTTCACCGCCAAGCTGGAAGACGAGCTCGACGCCGTCTCGCGTGGCGAAGAAGAGTGGATCCCGCTGATGGCCCGCTTCTGGGAGCCGTTCAAGGAGCTGGTGGAAGACAAGAAGGAATCGGTCGACCGTGCCGAGGCCAGTGGCGCGCGCGAGCTCGGCACCGACCCGAAGACCGGCAAGCCGGTCAGCGTGCGCCTGGGCCGCTTCGGGCCCTATGCGGCCATCGGCAGCACCGCCGAGGACGCCGAGGAGAAGCCGAAGTTCGCCTCGCTGCGCCCCGGCCAGTCGATGCACACCATCTCCCTGGAAGACGCGCTGGAACTGTTCCTGATGCCGCGCGCGCTGGGTGAGGACAAGGGCGAGCCGGTCAGCGTCGGCATCGGCCGTTTCGGCCCGTTCGCCAAGCGCGGCAGCACCTATGCCTCGCTGAAGAAGGAAGACGACCCGTACACCATCGACCTGGCCCGCGCCGTGTTCCTGATCGAAGAGAAGGAAGAGATCGCGCGCAACCGGATCATCAAGGAGTTCGAGGGCAGCGACATCCAGGTGCTGAACGGCCGTTTCGGCCCGTATATCAGCGACGGCAAGATGAACGGCAAGATCCCCAAGGATCGCGAACCGGCCTCGCTGACCCTGGCCGAAGTGCAGCAGCTGATGGAAGAAACCGGCAAGCCGGTGCGCAAGGGCTTCGGCGCCAAGAAGGCTGCCGCGAAGAAGGCCCCGGCAAAGAAGGCCGCGGTGAAGAAGGAAGCGGCGCCGAAAAAGGCCGCTGCAAAGAAAGCGCCTGCCAAGAAGGCCCCGGCAAAGAAAGCGGTGAAGAAGGCTGCCGCGAAGAAAGCCCCGGCGAAGAAGGCCGCTGCAAAGAAGTAGATCCACGCCATGCGTGGATGAGGGTCAAGGTGTGCGGACCAACGGTCCGCACCCACCATCAGCAGTCAGTACCTACCGCTGATGCCGGCCAGCGGCCGGCACTACCGGGTGCCAGGGTCCACCCCTTCTGCACGCGGCAGGGGGATAATGAAGGCCCACGCCGGGCCGGTCGCCGCCATGAAAGAACTCACCCTGGACTCTGCTGTCGCCACGCTCCGCGCGGGCGGCGTGATCGCCTACCCGACCGAAGCGGTCTGGGGCCTGGGCTGTGATCCCTCGCACGAAGCTGCGGTGCACATGGTGCTGCGGCTGAAGCAGCGCCCGATCGAGAAAGGCATGATCCTGGTCGCGGCCGAACTGGCGCAGCTGGAAGGCTGGGTGCGGCTGCAGGCGCTGCCCGACGCCCGCCAGCGCGCGGTGCTGGCCAGCTGGCCCGGTGCCAACACCTGGATCCTGCCTGCCGGCCCGCGCGCGCAGCCCTGGGTCACCGGCGAACACAGCGGTATCGCGGTGCGCATCAGCGCGCACCCGCTGGTGGCCGAACTCTGCCGCGCCTGGGGCGGCCCGCTGGTCTCCACCAGCGCCAACCTGGCCGGCGAACCACCGGCACGCAGCCGCGAAGAACTGGACCCGCGCCTGCTGCGCCTGCTCGACGGCATCCTCGATGGGCAGACCGGCGGCCTGGCCCAGCCCACCCCGATCCGCGACGCGCTCAGCGGCAACGTGCTGCGCTCCTGAGCCGGCGATTGCGCTGCTGCGGACAATCACGCACCCTGCCGCCATGACCCTGCTGCGCGCCACCTTGAGCCTGTGTCTGCTGCTGCCGTGGACGGCACCCGCGGCCGAGGACGTGCGTGTCTACCGCTGCGTTGCCAGCAACGGTGCCGTCGCCCTGCAGGACAGGCCGTGCAACAGCGGCCGCCAGCAGGTGCGCGACCTGCAGCGCCCGCGCGATCCCGCTCCACGGGTGGTGCGCAGTGATGCCACGCCTCCGCCGCCCAGCGAAACCCCGGTCATCCGCGAGCGCGAAGTCCGCCACGTCTACATCCAGCCGCCGCAGCCGATGTACGAGTGCGTGAGTGAGGACGGACGGCGCTATACCAGCGACAACAACGAAGGCAATCCGCGCTGGGTGCCGCTGTGGACCAGTGTCTGGCTGCCGCACGGCCATCGTGGTCCAGCCTATCCCGGACCACGCCCGGCCATCGGCACGCCGATCGGCGAAGGCACGGGTTATCGCCGCCCCTCGATCGGCATGGACGTGCAGGTGCCGGCCGGCAGCGTGCTGGTCCGCGACAGCTGCCATGCGTTGCCACCACAGGAAGTCTGCGCACGGCTGAGTGACCGCCGCTGGGAGCTGGATCGCCGTTACAACAGCGCGCTGCAGAGTGAACGCACCGCCATCAGCAACGAACAGCGCGGTATCGATGCGCGCCTGTCGCGCGATTGCGAACGCTGAGCGCAGCACGCCGTCGCAGCCTGTACGCTGTGCGCATGAACCGAGTGATCTGGCTGCTCCTGGTCCTGCTGCCCGGAAGCGCGTTGGCCGAAGAGGGCGTGATCTACCGCTGTACCTCCAGCAGCAGTGACGTCCCTACCCTGCAGCGCACGCCGTGCGCCACCGGCAGCAAGCAGCAGGTGCTGCGCATCCCCGACCCGGCCAACTCGCAGCCGGCCGCCGCTGCGCCTGTAGCCGCCGAACCTGCATCCGCGCCCGTTGAAACACCCGCGCCGGTGCCGTCCGGACCGGCCGTTGCCCCTGCGGCCCCAGCAGAACCACGACGCGCGGACGAAGGACGCACGATCATGGAAGCAGGCATGGTCGAACACGCAGGAGACGACCAGATCCTCGACAGCGCGACGCTGCGCCGCGATGCCGAGGCCCGCGCCGCCGCAGGTGACGGTCCACCGAAGCCGCCGCTTCCTCCGATCTTCCAGTGCACCGACAGCCAGGGCGGCGGCTACCTGTACGAGTACGAAGCCGCGCCCGGCCGCTGCGAGCTGATGACGGTACAGGGCCTTGGCGGAGTGACGCCGGTGAATGCCGCCAGCTGTGAAGTGGTGCGCGACCACTGCGAAGCGCTTCCCGAAGCGCAGCGCTGCGGTGGTTGGCAGCAGCGCTTCCGCGATGCCCGCGGCCGTGAGCGCTTCGCCGCGCCGGAGAACCGCGATACCGCGCGCGGTGAACGCGAACGGCTGCAGGGCGTGCTGGAGGCCAGCAACTGCCCGGTACCAGGGTGAGACCCACCGGTAGTGCCGGGGGGGGGGGGGGGGGCCCCCGCGAGTGAAATTAGGGGGCGATGGGGGCACCCGGGTCCCCCCCACGGGTCGGGCGGGCCGCGGGCCGGCAACCACAGGATCTTCAGATGAGTGCAGTTGCCGGCCAGCGGGCGGCACTACCTGCTGAAAGATCAGAACCCGTAGCGCAGGAAACCGCCGTCCACCGCGATGCACTCGCCGGTCACATAGCTGGCCGCAGGCAGGCACAGGAAGCCCACGGCTGCGGCCACTTCCTCCGGCTCGCCGATACGACGCATCGGCGTGCGGTTGATCACTTCCTCGTAGTAGTCCGGGTCCGCCAACGGACCGGACGTGCGCCGCGTGCGGATGTACCACGGCGCCACCGCGTTGACCCGGATGCCATCCTCGGCCCACTCGACGGCCAGGTTGCGGGTCATCTGATGCATCGCCGCCTTGGTCATGCCGTAGACCACGCCGCTGCGCACATGGGTCAGGCCGGACACGCTGCCGACGTTGACGATGGATGACGACGCGTGGCGTGCCAGCAACGGATGTGCATAGCGCGACAGCTCGAAGGCCGAGAACAGGTTGGTCTCGAAGATCTTCCGCCATTCGTCCTCGGAATACTCCGTGGCCGCCTTGGTGACATTGCCGCCGGCGTTGTTGACCAGGATGTGCAGGCCATCACTATGATCCTCCACCCAGTCCAGGATCTGGCGGCGGTCCTCGTCGTCTGAGACATCGGCGGCCAGCGCATGCACCTGCATCTGCGGATACACGTCCAGCAGTTCGTCGCGCGCGGTCTCCAGCATGTCGATATCACGGCCGACGATCATCAGATCGGCGCCGAAGCCAGCCAGTTCATGCGCGATGGCCAGGCCGATGCCGGCGCTGGCGCCGGTGATCAGGGCGGTCTGGCCGTCCAGGCGCCACCGTTGCTGGGTCATGTGTTCTCCCGGGCCGCGCCCGCTGTGTTTCGATGCGGCAAGGATACGCGCTCACGGCCGCCCCCTGCCGAGGATGCGACACTGCCCGCACGCCCATCACGGAGTGCCGCCATGCGCATCCTGATCCTGTCCACGTCCCTGCTGGCCACCGCGCTGCTGGCGGGCTGCCAGCGCCCACCGGCGCCGAACCCGGAAAAGCCACCGGTGCCCCGGGCGATGTCGCGCGCAATCAACGAACCGCTGGACCGCGCCAAGGGCGTGCAGAAGACCGTGGACGATGCCGCCGCGCGTGAGCGCAAGGCCGAGGCCGACGCGACGCAGTAACCCCGCAGACGAAAACGCCCGGCCGAGGCCGGGCGCTTCCAGTAGATCCACGCCGTGCGTGGATGGCTTCCGATCAGAACCCGCAGAAGCAGTACGCCAGCGCCTTCACCGGCGTGCCGTTGCCCTTCTCGCGGGCCGCGTTCTCGACAAATCGCAGCTGCGTATCCACTTCGGGCATCGTGCGCGCCAGCACCATCCGCGCCATGCCCGAGTCGGACAGCATCCAGGCACCTGCACGGCTGCCGGCGAGACCGCTGACGAACTGCGCGAACGGCGTTGCCGCCTTCTCGATGTAACGCACGCGGTAGGCATCAGCCTTGCCCAGCTTGGCGCGGCTGGCGGCGTCGGCCACCGCATCCTTCAGGCCACCGAAGGCATCGACCAGGCCACGTTCCTTGGCCTGCGCACCGCTCCACACGCGTCCACGGGCCACTTCGTCGACGGCCTCGACCGGCTTCTTGCGGGCGTCGGCGACGCGGCCGGTGAAGTCGGCGTAACCCTTGTTGATCACCGACTGGATGACCTGGCCCACGGCCGGATCCATCGGGCGGGTGACGTCGAACGCACCGGCGAAACGGGTGGTGCCGACACCGTCGGTGTGCACGCCGATCTTGTCCAGCGCGCGGCTGAAGTTCGGCACCATGCCGAAGATGCCGATCGAACCGGTGATGGTCGACGGATCGGCATAGATGCGATCGGCATTCATGCTGATCCAGTAGCCACCGGAGGCGGCCAGGTCGCCCATCGACACCACCACCGGCTTGCCGGCGGCCTGCAGGGCCACCACTTCGCGGCGGATCTGCTCGGAGGCGAACACTTCACCACCCGGCGAATCCACGCGCAGCACCACGGCCTTCACGTTCTCGTCGTCACGCGCGGCACGCAGCAGCGCCGAGGTCGATTCGCCACCGATGCGGCCGGCCGGCAGGTCGCCACCGCTGATTTCGCCGGCAGCCACCACCACCGCCACCTGCGGACGGCTGTCGACCGGGTTGCGGCGCGCATCGAGCTGGCCCAGGTAGGAGCCGAAGTCGATGTTGCGGAAACCACCGTCGGCATCGTCGTCAGCCACGCCGCGCTCGATCATCAGATCCTCGAATTCCTCGCGGGTCTTCAGCGACGTCACCAGCTTCTGCTGCAGGGCGAACTTGGCCAGGTCACCACCGGCAGCGGCGATGCCTTCCGGCAGCGTGTCGATGCCGGCGGCCAGCTGTGCCGGATCCAGGCGACGGGCCTTGGCGATGTCGCCCAGGTAGCGCTGCCACACGTCGTTCATCCAGAACAGGTCGGCTTCCTTGGAGGCCGGCGAAGCGGCGTCGAGCACGTAGGGTTCGGCGGCGGACTTGTACTCGCCCACCTTGAACAGGTGCACGTCCACACCCAGCTTGTCCTGCAGGCCGGTGCGGAAGTACTGGCGATAGCGGCCCAGGCCCTCGAGCACCACCGACCCCATCGGGTCCAGGTAGACCTCGTCGGCCTGTGCGGCCAGCAGGTACTGCGACTGGCCCATGCTCTCGCTGTAGGCCACCAGCTGCTTGCCGGACGCACGCAGGTCCTGCAGTGCCGCGGCCACTTCACGCAGCGAAGCGAAGCCCGACGGCTGCAGCTTGTCCAGCTCCAGCACCACGCGCTCGATCTTCTTGTCTTCCTTGGCCGACTCGATCACCCGCAGTAGGTCGCGCAGCTGGATCTCTTCGGCACCGTTGTCGCCCACCGCCTTGGCCAGCGCGCGGCTGACCGGGTCAGCGCTGAACTGCTCGACCAGGCGGCCTTCCGGCGCGATCACCAGGGTAGTGCGGTCCTGCAGCGATTTGCTGGCACCGGCGCCCATGCCGGCGGCGATGACGAACATCACCAGCAGCAGGAACAGCAGGCCGAAGAACACCAGGTTGAGGATCAACCGGCGGGTGAAGTTCATGACGTCCCACAGCCCGATGAAGAAACTGGCGACGGGGTTGCGACGCGCCGGGGGCAGCGGGGGCACGGGTTGATTCATGGAACGCTCCGGATGGCTTCTTGCCGTGGTGCCAGCATAGCCGGTGCCGTGTGATGCGGCATCGGACACAAGTCAGGGGATCGCCCGCCATGGGTCGGCAGGGCGGGCGGGACGATCAGGACAACATCGATTGGCCGATGCGCAGGCTGCTGCGACGAAGGCGCCAGCCCATCAGGATGGCGGCGGCGGTCAGGCCGACGATCAGGCCGATCCACATGCCCTGCGGGCCCATGCCCAGGCCCAGGCCGAGCCCGGCGCCGAGCGGCATGCCCAGGCCCCAGTACGCGAACATGGCGATGAACATCGGCACGCGGGTGTCCTTCAGGCCGCGCAGCGCGCCGGCCGACAGCACCTGGATGCCATCCGGGAACTGGAAGGTGGCCGCGTACAGCAGCAGGGTGGAGGCCAGGCCGGCCACCGCCAGGTCGTTGGTGTAGACACCGACGATGGCGTCATGGCCGAACAGCAGCACCGCTGCCGACAACGTCTGCGTACCCATGATGATCGCGTAGCCGGCCCAGGCCGCGCGCCGCACGCCGAAGCCATCGCCACGACCGACCGCATGGCCGACGCGCACGGTGGTGGCCTCGGCCACGCCCATCGGGATCATGAAGCACAGCTGGGCGACGTTGATCGCGATCTGGTGCGCGGCCGCTTCATTGGCACCGAGGCGGCCGATCAGCAGCGCGGTGACGATGAACAGGCCGCCCTCCATCAGCACGGTGATGCCGATCGGCAGGCCGGTGCGCAGCAGGTCCCAGATCGCCTTCCAGCGCGGTCCTTCGAAGTGCGAGAACAGCTGCAGGTGGGCGAAGCGCTTGGTGAACCACAGGTAGGTGGCGAAGGCGATCGCCTGCAGCCACATCATCACCGCCGAAGCGATGCCCAGGCCCTCGGCGCCCATTTCCGGGAAGCCGAGCTTGCCGTTGGCCAGCACGTAGCCCATCGGTGCCAGCACCAGCAGGCCACCGAAGCCGAGCAGCATGGTCGGCAGCGTCCAGTGCATGCCCTCGCTGAGATAGCGCATGCAGAAGTACAGGGTCAGCGCAGGTCCGCCCCAGCGCACCGCATGCAGGAACGCGGTGGCCCCCGGCACGATGTCCGGCGCGATGCCGAACGCTGGCAGCAGCGGCGGCACCACGGTGAGGAAGGTGAACATGATCAGGCCCAGGCCCAGCGCCAGCCACAGTGCCTGGCGGAACAACGGGCCGATCTCGCGCTCGCGGCCGGCGCCATGCAGCTGCGACACCGAGGCGGTGAGCGAGATCAGGGTGCCGATCGGGATCAGCATCGGCAGCCACAGCAGGGCGGTGCCGATGGTCACCGCGGCCAGGGTCGCCGTGGCGTGGTGGCCGGCAATGACGTTGTCGACGAAGGAGATCAGACCGGTGGACACATGCCCGAGCACAAGCGGCAGGGCGAGCAGACCGGTAGCGCCGACTTCCTTGCTGAAGCGCGGCGTGGAGGTTGCAGTAGACATAAGGTGCTTGACGCGAACTACGGTTGCGCGCGAAGGGCACAGGCACCGGGTTGCGGGCCGCCATCTTACGCGTGCAGCGCGCGCATTCCCATGACATGGCGTGAATGCTGGGTTCCGGCAGGCCCCGGCATCACGCGTTGCGATCACGTTACGAACAGAAAAAGGGGACGGAGGGGATTAAGTCGTTTCAAGCCCGACTGTGCCGAATACGACTTAATCCCCTCCGTCCCCTTTTCTTTCTACTGCCCGGCCTGGCGCTTGAGCCAGGTATCGCGCTCGGCCGGCGGCACCGCGAGGAACGCGCCGCGGACCTTGTCGCGCTCCTGCGGTGGCGTGCGCTGTGCCACCAGGGTCAGTTGGGCCAGCTGCGCCGGGCTGAGCTGGCGCAGCACGGCCAGCGCGGCCTCGCGCTGTTCCGGCGGCACGAAGCCGAACAGGCCGTGCAGCTTGGGGAACTCCAGGCCCAGCTGCGGGCCCAGCCGCCAGCCTTCGCGGAAGGCCTGGTCCTGCGCCTGGAACTGCTGGCGCAGGCGCTGCTGCTGGTCGGCCGGCAACGCATTGAATCGCGCAGCGGCCTGACGGATCCGCTCACGCTCGCCCTCCGGCAACGCCCGCCATGCGGCGTAGTCGGCGCGGCGCTGGCGCTGCTGCTGGGCATCGAGCTGGGCGAACGCAGCGGGCGTCGTACCTGTGGTGGCCGGGGCCGCCGGTGAACTGCCCGGCACTGGCGGCGGCAGCGGCACGTTCAAAGTCTGCGGCGCGGCGGACAGCGACAACGGCAGGGCCAGCAGCAGGCTGGCGAATACGGTCTTATTCATCGGCAGCAGCGGTTTCCAGCGTGGCGCTGGCCGGCTCCGGCCGGCTCGGCTTGGATTGCGACTCGTCCACCGGCAGCGGGCCGCCCGCGGCGGTCCATGCATACAGATCGGCATCGGCCACGAGCGGATAGTCGCGGTCGGCCAGCATCGTGGCGTCGTCCGTCGCCTGCGCAGGGGTCGCGTCCGGCGCGGCATTGACCTTGCTCGGCGGCAGTGCTTCCACCGTGACGGGACCCGCCTCACCAACCACGCCTTCCGGCAGCGGTGCGTCGCTGCCGAACGAATGTCCCTGCCAATGGCGCCAGCCCAGCGCGGCGGCCAGCAGTACCACCACGGTTATCAGCAGGATCAACGGACCGCGCCAGCGCGGCTTGGCATTGGCGCGGCGGCGCTTGCCAGTGGCTGCAGCCCGCTCGTCGCGCTGCGGGGTGCGCCAGCTGGAGGTCGGCGCTTCACTGCTGTTCGTCGGTGCGGCCGGCTGTTGCAGCTGCTGCAGGCGTTTGACGGGCAGATCGCGGATGCGCAGCTGCACCTGTTCGGCCAGCTGGCGCCAGGCCGAGGCGTCGGGCTGGCCGTGCGCGTCACGCGGGCAGGCATCGGCCAGCAGCTGCTGGTAGCCGGCTTCGTCCTGGTCGAGCACGCGCGTGGCGATACCTTCATCCAGGCTGCCGCCCACCCGCAGCAACAGCGCCAGGCGCGGCAACGGTCCCATCTGGCCCAAGGCGGCAAGCGGCGGCTCCCATTGGCCGCCCACCGGCTCACGCAGCGCCTGGCGCTGGCCCAGCAGGGTCCAGAAGCGGGTTGGCCACTGCGCCATCGGCAGGTCACTGGCGACCGCCGCAAACGCGCGCATCACCGCCACCAGGGTCTGTTCGGCCCGGGCAGCATCGCCGCACTGCAGTTCAGCCACCACCAGGGCGCGGCGTTCAACACCTCGCAGGAACGCCGACAGCGCGCCGGCCGCGGTCGAGGAAACAGGGGCGGGCACAGCCGTCATCGATCACTCCAAAGGTCTGCCCGCATGATAGCGGCAGGCCATCGGCGCCCGTAGGACTTGCGCCCACAGGCACTTCGTGCTGCAGGTTGTGCACAGCACCACGCTGCCTGCGCAGGAAACTGTGGCATCCAGCTGAATTCACTCTGTTTCAGCATTGTTTCACACTTAAGTAATTGATTTTGATGGATTTTAAAGTATGGCGATTTTTTGACCAACCCGAGCGTGAGGCCGTCGCCATCGGCCTCCTGCGCGCCCGCCGACCGGTAACGCACAGCGTTATCCACAGAACATGTGGATAAGACTGAATCTCCAATGGACACCGATATTTAGGTGACATTTATGATTCAACGGGCCCCGCCCCGCCGCCGCCCACTCCGCCATTCGCGCGCGCATGGCCCGGTACACTGGCCCGATGCTTTCACCGATTCCGACCCTGCAGGTCGCCCTGCCCGTCCCCCTGCCCCGCCTGTTCGACTACCTGTCGCCGGAGGGCGTGGCCCCCACGGTTGCGGTCGGCTGCCGCCTGAAGGTGCCGTTCGGCAACCGTGAGCTGGTCGGTGTGGTGGTGGGACACGGCCAGACCGACGACGGCCAGGGACTCCGCCAGGCGTTGGCCTGGTGCGACCCGCAGCCGCTGCTGCAGGGTGAGCTGTGGCAGAGCCTGCAGTGGCTGGCGCGCTACACCCACGCGCCGTTGGGCGAAGTACTCAGCACCGCCCTGCCCGGCCCGCTGCGCCACGGCGAGGCCCTGCCCGACACCCATCACTGGGGCTGGCAACTGACACCCGAAGGCCATGCCCAGCGCGGGAAGCTGCGCGCCGGCAGCCGCCCGCGGCAGCTGGCCGAACTGCTGGCCGAGGCCGTGGTGGATGAAGACGTACTGGGCGAACGCATGGAGGACTGGCGCACCGCCGCACGCAGTCTGGCCAAGCGTGCACTGGCCGAGCGCGTGGCGATGACGGTGGCACCGCAGCATGCGCAGCCGTTGCCCGGGCCCACGCTCAACCCGGACCAGGCCGAGGCCGTGACTGCGATCAACGCCGCCGACGGCTTCCAGCCTTTCCTGCTGGATGGCGTGACCGGCAGCGGCAAGACCGAGGTCTACCTGCAGGCGATCATCCATTGCCTGGCACAGGGCAGGCAGGCGCTGGTGCTGGTGCCGGAAATCGGCCTGACTCCGCAGACCCTGGCACGCTTCCGCGGCCGCCTCGGCATCGCCGTGCATGCGCTGCATTCGGGCTTGAACGATAACGAGCGCGCCCGCGTCTGGGCAGCCGCCTCACGTGGTGAAGCACGGGTCATTGTCGGCACCCGCTCGGCAGTGTTCACGCCGCTGCCGCAGGCCGGTCTGCTGATCATCGACGAGGAACATGACGGCAGCTACAAGCAGCAGGACGGCATCCGCTACCACGCGCGCGATTTCGCCCTGGTGCGCGCCAAGGCGCTCGGCATTCCCGTGCTGCTCGGCAGTGCCACGCCCTCGCTGGAAACACTGCACAACGCCTATGCCGGGCGCTACACCCACCTGCGCCTGAAGCAGCGTGCCGGCGATGCACGACCACCGCGCGTGCGCATCCTTGATGTGCGCAAACGGCCATTGCACGATGGCCTCTCGGCCGATGTTCTGGCCGGCATCGGCGAGCACCTGCAGCGTGGCCAGCAGGTGCTGGTGTTCAAGAACCGCCGTGGCTACGCACCGGTGCTGCTGTGCCACGACTGCGGATGGACCGCGCCGTGCCAGCGCTGCGATGCGCCGATGACCGTGCATGGTGGCGGCCGTCGCCTGCAATGCCACCACTGCGGTGCGCGGCAACCGGCGCCGCTGGCATGCCCGGCCTGCGGCAGCCTGGCGCTGCAGCCGCAGGGCATCGGTACCGAACGCCTGGAAGAGCACCTCACCGCCGCCTTCGCCGATTTTCCGGTGGTGCGCATCGACCGCGGCACCACCTCACGACGCGACGCACTGGAACAGCAGCTGGCGAAACTGGGTGACCAGCCCGGCATCCTGGTCGGCACGCAGATCCTGGCCAAGGGCCACGACCTGCCGAAGCTGACACTGGTGGTGGTGGTGGGCATCGACGAAGGTTTGTTCTCCGCGGACTTCCGCGCCAGTGAAAAACTGGCACAGCAGCTGATCCAGGTCGCTGGCCGCGCCGGCCGTGCACGCGATCCCGGCGAGGTCTGGCTGCAGACCCATCACCCCGGGCATCCGCTGCTGGAAACCCTGGTGAGCGGTGGCTACCACCCGTTCGCGCAGGCCGAGTTGAACCAGCGCCAGGCCGCCGGATTCCCGCCGTTCGCGCATCTGGCACTGATGCGCGCCGAGGCACAGCAGGTCGAGCATGCCAATGCGTTCCTGCTGGCGGCGCGGCAGTTGCTGGGCGAACAGAACGTGGTCGAGGCCTATGGGCCGATGCCGGCGCCGATGCCGCGGCGTGCCGGTTACCAGCGCACGCAGCTGCTGCTGTCCGCGCTTCAGCGGCCACCGCTGCATGGCGTGCTGGCCCAACTGGTACCGCAGCTGTACGCGCTGCCGGAAGCACGCAAGGTGCGCTGGTCCCTGGATGTGGATCCGACGGATCTGTATTGAGGGCGCTGTTGTGGACCCCCCTCAAGTGTTTGGCGGGGGCGCCCCACTGCTGCGTAGAGTCGAGCTTGCTCGACTGCCGTGCGCCAGAAACAGTCGAGCAAGCTCGACTCTACCGTCGGTCCGTATGGACCCGACGGATCTGTATTGAGGCAGACGAACGCTAGCGCCGGGCCATGCCCGGCGGTCCTCCGCATACCACGCTCGCCGGGCATGGCCCGGCGCTACCCCTCAGGTCAGCGGCGACATCACGCCGCGCTGGTAGGCCGGGCGTTCGCGCAGGCGGGAGTACCAGTCGGCCAGGTGCGGCAGGTCCGGGCGCTGGATGGGCAGTTCGAACCAGGCATAGATCAGCGAGCCCAGCGGGATGTCACCCATCGCGAACGTCTCGCCCGACAGCCACGGCTGTCTGGCCAACGTGGCATCGGCCATCGCCAGGTAGTCACCGGCACGCACGATGGCGGCATTGATGCGCGCTTCGTCGCGGTCAGCTGGGGCGGTGCGCATGATGCCCCAGATCAGGTCGGTGTACAGCGGCGCCATGCGCGAGGTGCTCCAGTCCATCCACTTCTCGGCCTGGGCGCGTTCCATCGGGTCTTCGGCGTACAGCGTGCCCAGCGCGTAGCGCGCACTCAGATAGCGCACGATGGCATTCGATTCCCACAGCGGCAGGCCATGGTCTTCGATCACCGGCACCAGGCTGTTGGGATTCATCGCCAGGTACTCCGGCGTCTGCGTGCCGCCGTGGCTGCCACCGACTTCGATGGATTCATACGGCAGGCCGATCTCCTCGGCGCACCACAGCACCTTGCGGACGTTGCTGGAATTGCGGCGGCCCCAGATCTTCAACATGCGGGTTTTTTCCTTGCTGGCAATGCGAGCGGCAACGATACGCCTGATCGGAGTGGGTGTGTGGGTGGCGGATGCGGGATCTGGCATCTGGGGCTTGCCGGCCAGCGGCCGGCACTACCGGTTCCTTGCCGGCCAGCGGCCGGCACTACCGGTTTTTCTTCGGCAGCGCGCGCACGTAGGAGGACTTGCCATCCTTCTTAAGCTCGAACAGCCCGATCGCTGCCAGCAGGTCACTGAGCTTGCCGTAACCGTAGTTGCGCGGATCGAACGAGGCCTGGTTGCCGATCTGGCTGCCGACCGGGCCAAGGTGCGACCAGCCATCCTCGCCCTCGGCCGAGGACACCGCACGGCGCAGCATCTTCACCAGCCGCGTATCGCTGCGCATTTCCGCACCGCTCTTGCGTGGCCGGGCATCGTCGTTGGCAACAGGCTCGTTCGATGCCTGTTCGCTGGACGCCTGTTCGGTATCCAGCACGCTGGCATGGGTCTGGCCCAGCGCTTCCAGATAGGTGAACTTCGAGCACGCGTTGACGAACGGCTCCGGGGTTTTCTTCTCGCCGAAGCCATACACCTTCACGCCATCGGTCAGCAGGCGCATCACCATCGGGGTGAAATCGGCATCGCTGGACACGATGGCGAAGCCATCGAGATTGCGCGCGTACAGCAGGTCCATGGCATCGATCACCATCGCCATGTCCGAGGCATTCTTGCCCTTGCTGTAGGCGAACTGCTGGATCGGGCGGATCGCATATTCGTGCAGCACGGCCTCCCAACCCTTCAACCGCGGGCTCTTCCAGTTGCCATAGGCGCGGCGCACGTTGGCCACGCCGTAGCGGGCGACTTCGGCCAGGACCTCGTCGATCTTCGAGGCCGGCGCGTTGTCGGCGTCGATCAACAGGGCGATGCGCTTTTCCGGTTCGCTCATGGGCTCCTCACGGGCGGTTGCCTGAACCCGAGTATCGCCGATCCATACGGGCGCTGACGTGACAGGGCGCCATCGTGCGAAGATGCCAGGCGCTTCCCCCAATGCCCCCACTGGAGTGAGTCGATGAGTCGCGAGCGCGTTCCCCACCTGGTTGTTGTCGGCGGCGGTTTTGCCGGTCTCTGGGCCACCCGTGCCCTGGCCCGCGAGCGCATACGCATCACCCTGGTCGACCGCCGCAACCACCATCTGTTCCAGCCACTGCTGTACCAGGTGGCCACCGCCGGCCTGTCCGCGCCGGATATCGCCGCGCCGCTGCGCCACATCCTCGGCCACCAGCGCAATGTGGAAGTCCGCCTCGGCGAAGTGGTGACCATCGACAAGCAGGCCCGGCAGATCCGCATGGCCGATGGCAGCACGCTGGACTACGACAGCCTGCTGCTGGCTACCGGCGCCACCCACGCCTACTTCGGCAACGACCAATGGGCCGATGATGCGCCCGGGCTGAAGACGCTGGACGATGCCATCGCACTGCGCCGCAAGCTGCTGCTGGCGTTCGAGCGCGCCGAGGCCGAGCCGGACCCGGCGAAGAAAGCGGCGTGGTTGAGCTTTGCCGTGGTCGGCGGCGGTCCCACCGGTGTTGAGCTGGCCGGCACCCTGGCAGAAATCGCGCGGCATACGCTGCGCAACGAGTTCCGCCATATCGATCCGGCCAGCGCCAAGGTGCGGCTGGTCGAAGCCGGCCCGCGCGTGTTGTCTTCGTTCCCGGAAGTGCTTTCGCTGAAGGCGCGCCGTCAGCTGGAAAAGCTGGGCGTGGAAGTGCTGACCGGCACCCCGGTGAGCGACATCGACAGCCAGGGCTTCAAGCTCGGTGATCAGTTCGTGCCGGCCCGCACTGTGGTGTGGGCCGCCGGTGTGGCCGCTTCACCGCTGGCGCGCACCCTGGATGTGCCGCTGGATCGCGCCGGCCGCGTGCAGGTGCAGCCGGACCTGACCCTGCCCGACCACCCCGAGCTGTTCGTGGCCGGCGATCTGGCCGCACTGAATCAAGCCAATGGCAAGCCGGTGCCCGGCGTCGCGCCCGCCGCCAAGCAGATGGGCAAGTACGTGGCCGAGGTGATCCGCGCGCGCTTGCATGGCAAGGCCGCACCGGGGCCGTTCAAGTACGCCGACTTCGGCAACCTGGCCACCATCGGCCGCATGGCCGCCATCGTGCACCTGGGCAGGCTGCAACTCTCGGGCGTCCTCGCCTGGTGGTTCTGGCTGGCCGCACACGTGTTCTTCCTGATCGGCTTCCGCAACCGCATCGTGGTGCTGCTGAACTGGGCCGTGGCGTACTGGAGCTACCAGCGCAGCGCGCGCATCATCTTCGGTGATGATCAGGAAGACCGGCGACCAGGGCGCTAGGGCCGAAGACGGACACGGGTTCTCTGCCTGGGAGTAGATCCACGCCATGCGTGGATGAATGTCTGTGCAGGCCGCATGGAGCTCAGCCACGCATGGCGTGGCTCTACTGCCTCATCAGGCCGCCGGGCACTCGCCGTTTCGACCAAACCCGGCAGAGGTCTTCCTTTCTCGCAGTACCGGCAATTGAAAGCCAAGCTCTACCTGCGGCGCCCATCGCTCACTGCGCCTTTGGTTTCGGGTACCACAGCGCGTTGACGATGACCCAGCGCTGGTCGAAGCGGCCCATGTGGAAGTAGTCGACGAACCACGGGGTTTCCAGCCGCACCGAGGCGGCGTTGCCGGTCACGTCCAGCACCGTGCAGCGGCGGTCCCATTGATCCTTCGGGGTCTTCAGCGCGCCCTGCTTCGTCAACGCGACCAGCTCTTCCTTCGACATGCGGCGCAGGCCCAGGCGTTCGTCGGGTGTATCGCCGAGCACCGCGCGCTTGGCCAGGTCCGGGTGCAGGGAGCGGGCGACGCGCTGCGGGTCGGCTTCCAGCTGGCCGTCGACGTAATCGTGGCAGGTGGCTTCGATGGCCGCGATGGTGGCCGGGTCGGCGGCAGGGCTCGTTGCTGCGGAAAGAGCGAACAGCAGGGCAATCGTGGACATCCGGGTCTCCGGCTCTGGGCGCGGGGCGATCATCGCATGGGCAAGCCGCATCCACGCATGGCGTGGATCTACAGAAGCGTCTCGGCCGGTTCCTGCAGCCAGGCCAGCTTGCGTTCGCGCGGCTGCTGCTTGAGCTGCCACTCGGCCCGCGAGGCGGCGGCCCGGT
Organism: Stenotrophomonas sp. SMYL86; assembly: GCF_036320025.1. Taxonomy (NCBI): domain Bacteria; kingdom Pseudomonadati; phylum Pseudomonadota; class Gammaproteobacteria; order Lysobacterales; family Lysobacteraceae; genus Stenotrophomonas; species Stenotrophomonas sp. SMYL86. Next base: position 104,639 of record NZ_JAWIRU010000003.1, on the reverse strand, counting down.
CCGGGTACTCGCGCACGGCCAGCACGCGCAGTGGCGGCCGTGCCCGGGTGTAGCGCGCACCCTTGCCGGCCTGGTGGGCGGCGAAACGCGCCTCCACATCGGTGCTGATGCCGGCGTAGTAGCTGCCATCGCGGCATTCGAGCAGGTACAGGAACCACGGGCGGAGGGACGGGGCCATGCCCGGATTATGCCGTGCTGCACTGCAACGGATATACTGGCGCCCGAATGCAGGAGAGAGGCGCCGCGCTGGCGCCCGCCGAAGGCGCAGGCTCCCATGATCGCTCAGGCCGGTGGGCTGGAATCCCACCAACCATGCATTCGACTCGCCGAGCTGGAGAGAGGTCACCGGGCATGCCCGGCACGATCCGCCGAAGGGGCACGCGGCCCATGCCGCTGAACTCTCAGGCAAAAGGACAGCGGGAGCGGCACCGGCCATCGTCATCCCGTCATTGCGCAGGCAGTGGCGATAGTGGCGCATGGCCGGCCCCACCGCGCCCGGAGCCTGCCTCATGCTGCTGTCCATCATCTACCTGATCGCCATTTCCGCCGAAGCCATGACCGGCGCGCTGTCCGCCGGCCGCCGCCGCATGGACCTGTTCGGGGTGGTCATGATCGCCTGCGTTACCGCCCTCGGCGGCGGATCACTGCGCGACATCCTGCTCGGTCACTACCCGTTGGGCTGGGTGAAGCATCCCGAGTACCTGGGCTTCACCGTGTGTGCGGCGCTGATCGCCACCTGGGTCGCACGCTGGATGCACCACTTCCGCCGCACCTTCCTGGTGCTCGATGGCCTGGGCCTGATCGCGTTCACCCTGATCGGCTGCTCGATCGCGCGCGAGGCCGGCCATGCCATGCCGATCGTGCTGATCGCCGGCATGCTGACCGGCGCCTTCGGCGGCGTGCTGCGCGACATTCTCTGCAACGAGGTACCGCTGATCTTCCAGAAGGAGCTGTACGCGATCATCGCGCTGCTGACCGGCGCGGCCTACCTGTTGCTGCTGCACTGGGGCGTGGCCGACGCCACCGCGATCCTGTGCTGCCTCGGCGGCGGCTTCGCGCTGCGCCTGCTGGCGATCCACTACCGCTGGGAAATGCCGAAGTTCGTCTATCACGACGAAGTGCATTGATTGTTTGACGGTAGTGCCGGCCGCTGGCCGGCAACACGGCACACGCCCGCAGATTCCGCGAGGGGGGCGGCCACCGGGGCGGCCGGCCCCGTGGCG